>JBOGTU010000223.1:0-19141 GCA_050695655.1 Chloroflexota bacterium
CCATAGAGCGCTTGTCTAGCAAGCGTACCGCAATGACGGCACTGCGACAGCCGCGGCAATTGCGTTTCCTAGGGAGGACGGATTCGAACCGCCGACACCCGGTTCCGAAGGCTGTGACCGGCCTTGACCGGTCCACCAACTCATGCAAACCTTTAGCTAACTAAACACAACTGGAGGGGAACTCAGAGCAACCGGAGCAAGACCTGGCGGTTTGACATTCTGCCTACCCCGATTTTGGGGCTTTTTCTGTCACGAAGCAGGGTGTCACGCTGAGCTCAAGGAGCGGGTGACGTGGTTCGAACACGCGACATTCTGCTTGGGAAGCAGACACTCTGCCAACTGAGTTACACCCGCGGGCGGCGTACTGGTTTTGGCCTATTGTAGCGAAGCGGCCGCCTACTGGGTGAAGAGCTTCTGCAGGTCGGCGATGTCCTCCTCCGAGAGCTGCAGCCGCGTGCCGGTGCGGCGCTCGTGCACCTGGGATACGGCGTTGAAGTCCAGCCCGCCCACACCCATCTCCACGGCTTCCTTGAGGTCCGCTGCAACCTGCTCGGCTACGCCCACCCTCACATCCAGGTCATGCGCCATCTCCACCGCCAGCCGCACGTCCTTGGCGGAGAGCGCGGCGGTGAAGCCAAAGCCCTCGAACTTGCGCCGAAAGGTGGTGTTGGGGAAGGCGTTGGTGAGCGTGGGCGACCGGCCGCTGCTCACGCCGATGACGGATGTCAGCGTCTTCAGGTCCACGCCGGCCTTCATGCCCAGGGTGAGCACTTCGGCTACCACCACCTGGGCGGCCAGCGCGGCAGTGTTGTTGCACAGCTTCACCACGGAGCCAGAACCGATGGGCCCGCAGTAGAAGAGCTTGCCTCCCACTGCCTGCAGTTCCGGCTGGGCGCGGTCCCACACGCCCTGGTCGCCACCCACCATCACCGAAAGTGAGCCCGCCTGCGATCCCCGCTCGCCGCCGCTCACTGGAGCATCCAGCATGGCGATGCCCTTCTCGGCCAGCGCGGCAGCCAGCTTGCGCACGGTCATCGGAGAGTTGGTGGAGTGGTCCACGTAGATTGCGCCGGATTTCATGCTCTCCCGCAGCCCACCCAGGCCCAGCACCACGGCCTCCACCTCGGCCGGGCCCGGCAATGAAGTGCCCACGAAGTCCGCGCCGGCGGCTACCTCCGCCACGCTGCTGCCGGCCCGTAGGCCGGGGGTACGTGCAACCAGGCTGTCGATGCTTTCCTGGCGCACGTCATACACGGCCACCTGGTGGCCCGCTTTGCTGAGATTGTGCGCCATGTGCTGCCCCATGTGCCCAAGGCCAATGAATCCAACCTGCATATGGCTCTCCTTTACCTGGGCCGCGCGCCGCCCGGGCCGGCCTGGCTGTTCCTACGCCGCGGCAGCCCAGCTCGGCAGCTCAGCCGCGGCCAATTATTCCACTCCGGCTCGCGCCTGGTAAAAGTTGGCTGGAAACATGCAACGGCGGCTGGGTGGGGTTGCCCAGGAGCACGGGCTCAATTCGAAGTGCCAGCAGGGGGAGATGGAGAGCCGGTTATGGCTTTGCGGCCAAACTGTTACCGGCCCCAGGAGATGGCGGAGGCGGCTTCCACGTGCGCGCCGTGCGTGAGCTGGATTGGCGCGCCGGCGGCCGCGAGCTGGGGGGTGAGCGGCTGCACGAAGAGGTCGAAGCTGCCGTTGGCCAGCGCAATGTAGGCGATGGCATTGCCCGCGGGCGACCACACTGGGTGCGCGTTCATGCCGTGCGCAATCAGCGTCGCCTGGGCGATCGCGGAGGGCGTGGCGTTGATTGTCGAAGGGCCGCCGCCCTGAGCGGATGCCGGCGCTGCCTCGTTGGATGAGCTGGCCACCACGGAGCCGGGCGCGGGCATAATCCAGATGTCGTCGCCCTGGGCCGTGCGCCGCAAAAAGGCGATGTGCTGCCCATCGGGCGACCAGGCTGGCTGGAAGTCGGTTTCCGATGGCGGTGTCACCTCCAGGCGCCTGCCTGTGAGAAGGTCCAGCTGAATGATCTGCGCGTAAGGCAGCAATGTTTCTGGGTTGTAGGCCCACAAGCTGTAGATCAGGCTGTCGCCGCTGCCCGGCTGCCAGCGGGGGTAGCCGGCTCCGCCGGTATAGGCATTGGTGGGCGCGAGCTGGGTGCGTGCCCCGCTGGCGAGCGTGAGCCGCCACACCGATGGATCCAGCACGCCGGTGTGGATGCGTGCGCGGTCGGTCACATAGGCCAGCGCCCGGCCATCGGGCGACCAGTCGGGCTGCATTTCCCACAGGTTGTTGTTCACCACCGGTGAGGTGTTGTTAGAGAGCGCGCGAGGCGCGCCGCCGGGGTAGGTCATCTCAAATACATTGGCACTGTTCTTCAGCTGCTGGTCGAATGCCAGCAGCGTGCCACTGGGCGACCAGGCGGGGTCCGCGGCCGATCCAATGCTGGTGACCTGGTGCGCCGAGTTTCCAGAGAACACCCAGATGTTGCCAGCCTGTGAATAGGCGATCTTGCCGGGCACCACGGGTGCTGGCGCGGCGGTGGGCGCTGCTGGCGCGTGGCTGCCCCTGGCCGGTGGGCTGGCGGGTGGTGCAGTCCCATTCAGCCCACAGGCGGACAGTGCCAGCCAGGCTGCCAGCGCGGCCCCCAACATGCGGGCGTGTCGTACTGGCGCGGCCGACGGCCAAGTGACGGGCCCGCGCGGTGCTCGCCTACCCCGCGCCAGGTGTGGCCGCGAGCGCATGGATGCCCGCGTCACGCGGCTGGCCGGGTGGCCTCGGGGGCGATTTCACGGCTGACGGGCACGCGCGTGGCTGTTGCCGTGGTGCCGCGCCGAATGCCCGTGGGGGTGCGCGTGCCACCGCGCGGGGACAGCGTGGCTGGGGTGCCACTGGACCGTCCCGGCGTGCCGTTCGGTGTACCCGCCTCCACGGTGCCAGTGGGGTGTGGCGTGCCGGCGGGAGCGGTCCCGCTGGCGACTGCGGAGGGCGATGCGACCCCCACGCCCGCGAGGGAGAGATTGGGCAAGGTAGTGCGCGTATTCAAGCCGAAGAGCTGATCCACCAGCCCGCGAATCTCCGGCCAGCGCGGGATCACGATGCTTTGCCCGTCCTGCGAGCTGCCCTCGGCCGAATAGTTGGGCGGCGCCAGCGTGTACTGCCCAATTTTCTGGCCACGGATCTGGTCCGCGAAAGCGGCGAACTGCACCAGGTCCGGCAGGGTCATATCCGTGCGCACGCTGTCCTTCAGGTCCGTGGCGAGCTTTGGCAGGTTGGCGATGATGACCCGCCCGCTGGTTTTGCTCCGAATCGCGTCGAGCACCTGCTGCTGGCGCTGCGATCGCCCGAAATCCCCAATCAGGTCACCGTGGCGCGATCGCACGTACTCCAGCGCGCGGGTACCGTCCAGGTGCTGCGGGCCGGCGGGGATGTACAGGCGGCGATAGGCGTAGGGGTCGGGCGAGTTCACATCGTCCGGGTAGGCGTCGTCCACGATGGGGTGGCTCACGTCCATGTCCACGCCGCCGAAAGTGTCGATGACTTTGATGAAGCCATCCAGCCCAACCCAGGCGTAATAGTGAATCGGTATCCCAAAATCGCGTTCGATGGTTTCCCGTGCCAGCGCCACGCCACCCGCGTGGTACGCCGTGCCCACCTTGCCCATACCCAGCCCAGGGATGGGCACCCACAGGTCGCGGGGGATGGAGAGCATGGAGACGCGCTTGAGCGCGGGGTTGATGGTGACAACGATCATGATCTGCGTGTCGTACACGCCGGTGAACTTGGGGTCAGTATCGGAGCCAAGCAGCAGCACGTTGATGGGCGTGCTGCCCGAGAGCGACGGCGGTGTGGGCACCGCCGCGGGCGTGAAGTTGAGCGCGGGCTGGCCGGAGGACTGCACCTGGGGCGCCGGGGTGGGTACGGTTTGCCCCGTGGCGCTCTGCACCGCGCTGAGCACTGGCAGCACGTAAACAAGGAAGGCGATGCCGCCGGCCGCCAGCGCCACCAGGATGACCAGCAGAATGATCAGCCGCCGCGCCTGGTGCGGGTGCGGCCTGGGGTACATCACCGCCCAAGAGCATAGGCGATGCAGGTGCCCATTGGCGCGGTCGCGGGCCCTGTCATGTTGCTTTCGCGGTCGCCTCGCCGTATGCTGAAGGCGGCCGGCTGGGCGGGCCAGCGCGCGCGGCATGCGGGGGTGCTGGCGCAGCCTGAGGGGGAGAGCGGATCCTTGGTGTCCAGGGGCAAGCCTCCACAGCAGCATTAAAAGTTTGGCCGGAAAGATGCCGCGGCGGCCGGGTGCAGTTGCCCGGGAGCGTCCGTTCAAGTCGAGGTGGCGGCTGCAGCGGGCCGGTGGAGGGCCGCTTATCGCTTTGCGGCCAAACTTCTAATGGCCGGAGCGATCCTCGCCGCTCAGGAGCGAACGTTCGCGGCCGAACGCAGCACTGCGCGCGTTCGGCTGGCGGTCATCGTGGTCAATACGCTGACGTACGCCTTCCTGGCGGATCGGAGCGGCTACATCACCTGGCTGGCCCTCGCGGTGCTGGCCGTTGCCTGGGTATACGGCGTGTACGTATGCTTTGGCCAACCCTATCGGCGCTTTCCCGTCATCACCACCAGCTACTACACCTCGATCTCCGATGCCGCGCTCATCACCACCTGGCTGGCGGCCACTGGCGGTTTCTCTTCCCCCTACTTCGTGCTGTGGTACGTGTCCATCGTTGCCATTGCCTTTCGCTACGACTTCCGCACCACCATTGCCGCCTCTTGCGTGTACTGCGCGGCGTACACCGGCCTGGTGCTGGGCCAGCACCAGCTTTCCGGGCACCTGGTCGAGCTGCTGCTGCGCCTCAGCTACATCTTCCTGGTAGGGGCGCTGGGAGGCGAACAGGCGCGCGAAGCCTTCACCCACCACCGGGCGCGGATTGAGGCCGAAAGTCGGGCCCGCGCGCTGGAGGAGGCCGAAGTGCGCTTTCGCGCCGTGGCCGAAACCGCCAAGGACTCCATCATCACCATCGACGAGCAGGGGCTGATGATCTATGCCAATGGCGAGGTGGCGCGCGTGTTCGGTTACAGCCTGGAGGAGCTGCGCGGCAGGTCCGTTGAGCAGCTCCTCAGTTTGGAAGCGGTGGACCAGCCGCTCACGCTCCGGCGCCTGGCCAGCAGCGTTGGTGAAGCACGCCCGTTCGAGCTGCTGGCCCGCCACAAGGACGGGCACGCCATTCCCCTGGAAGTGTCTCTGGCGAGCTGGGAAACCGCTGAGGGCACCTTCTACACCGCCATCGCGCGGGACATCAGGGATCGCCGCCGCGCTGAGGACGCGCTCACCCACCAGGCCCTGTACGACCCCCTCACGGAGCTCGCCAACCGCCGGCTCTTTCGCGATCGCGCGCAGCATGCCCTGCGCAACGCTCGCCGCCACCAGCAGGGCGTCGCCTTTCTGCTCATGGATCTGGACTTCTTCAAGGACGTCAACGACACGTTCGGCCACAGCTTCGGCGACCTGCTGCTGAAGGACGTGGCCGAACGTCTGCGCGCCTCCGTGCGCGACACAGATACCATCGCTCGCCTGGGAGGCGATGAGTTTGCCGTGCTGCTGGAAGACATTGATGGCCCAGCCGATGCCACCATCACCGCGGAAAAGATTCTGCGCGCCCTGGCGGATCCGTTCCTGGTGCAGGACGAGTCGCTCAGCGTGGCGGCCAGCGTAGGCATCGCGCTCTCGCCCCGGCACGGCAGCGACGCCGAAACGCTGTTGCGCCGGGCTGACGTGGCCATGTATGCCGCCAAGAGCTCGCGCGAGGGCATCGCCCTGTACGACGCCTTGCAGGACGAGAACTCCGCCGCGCGCCTCTCACTGCTGAGCGACCTGCGCCAGGCCATCGATGGTCCGGGCCTCGTGGTGCACTATCAGCCCAAGGTCACCCTGGAGCCATCGGACGAGGTGCGCCTGGAGGTGCTGGCGCGCTGGAACCATCCCAGCCGCGGCGAGGTTGGGCCAGATGAATTCATCCCGCTGGCGGAACGCAGCGGGCTCATTGGCCGGCTCACGGAGCGTGTGCTCACGCTGGCGTTGGAGCAGTGCCAGCGCTGGCAGGCGGCCGGCCTGCACTACACCGTGGCGGTCAATCTCTCTGTCCGCAACCTGCACGATCCCGCGCTGCCTGAAACCATCTTGCGGTTGCTGGAGCGGTTCGAGCTGCCACCGGACGTTCTGGGCGTGGAGGTGACCGAGAGCACCATCATGGCCAAGCCGGGCCGCGTGTTGGAAGTGCTCAGCACCCTCAGCGCACACGGCATCGCCATCTCGATCGACGATTTTGGCACCGGCTACTCATCGCTGGCCTACCTCAAGCGGCTGCCGGCAGGCGAGCTCAAGATCGACAAGTCATTCGTCGTGGACATGAGCAGTGATGAGAACGACGCCGTGATCGTGCGCTCCACCATCGAAATGGCGCACAACCTCGGGCTGCGCGTGGTGGCGGAGGGCGTAGAAGATGCCACGGCCTGGAACCGCCTGCGCGAGCTGGGCTGCGACGAAGCGCAGGGCTTTCTGGTGGCACGGCCCATGCCGGCGGACGCGGTCGCCGATTGGACGGCGCGCTGGCTGGCGGAGCGGCCGCGGGCAGCCAGCAGCCCCGGCTGAGGTTTACTATAAGCACACAGCCAAACACGAGGTGAGCAGGTGACTATGGATGTTGACTTTACGGGCAAGCGCGTGATTGCCATTGGCGAGCGGGATGGCGTGCAGGGCAACGTCATTGCCGACATCGCGCGGGAGTTGGGTGCCGAGGTGGTGTTCAACATCACCCAGTGCTTCGTTTGAACGTCCGCCGGGGCCATGGATCTGGACGATCAGGCGAGCATTAAAGAGGTGGTCGACCGGGTCGGGAGCACTGACCTGGTCGTGATCCTCGGGTCGCCCAATGCGGAAGCGGCCGAGCTGTACGCGGCCACCGTCACCATGGGCGACCCCACCTTCGCCGGACCCCTGGCTGGGATCCCGTTGGGACTCCCCGTATACCACGTGTTGGAGCCGGAGATCGCGCAGCGTCTCTCCCCTGAGAGCTACGCTGCTCACCTGCAAATGGCGGCGCTGACGCTGGATGTGGACGACATCCTGGCAACCGTGCGCCGAATTCGTGAGGAGATGACTTCGGCGTCGGCCTGAGGAGCCATGCCCCGCGCTGCCCTGCTGAACACGGCCTACGCGCTGTTCCACGTCCCGGACCTGGTGCGCTACGGCTCCAAGCCCAGCCGCGAGATCGCTCGCGATCCCACCCGGCTCGATGCCATTCGAGCGCACCTGCGCCATTTCGAGGAGGTGCGCGGCTATCCGCCGCATCAGGTGTTCATCGGCAACCTCTCGCCGGATGCGCTGGCGGGGCGTCCGCGGCCCTGGTACAGCGATCCGCTGCTGAGCGCCGCGCTCACGGGGCCGTTCGGCGACATCCTGGACGAGCGCGCGTTTTACGAGCGGCTGGATCGGGCCGATGCGTTTGACCTGGTGCGGCGTGACGGCCAGCCGGGGCCAACCGGCGGCGTGAGCCTGTGCCTGGGTGGCGAAACCGTGGGCTCCGTGGCCGCCGGCTACCCGGGCGACGACAGCCAAACTGCTCAGCTGATGCTGGAGAACCTGGCCTGCAAAGCCACGGCGGTGGAGGCGGCCGAGCGCTGCCTGCGCGGCGTTGATGCCAGCTCCGTCGACTTTGTGCTGAACACGGGCGAGGAAGCCATTGGCGATCGCTACCAGCGCGGCGGCGGCAACCTGGCCAAGGCCGTGGCCGAAGCGTGCGGCTGCACCAACGCCACTGGGGCCGACATCAAGGCCTTCTGCTGCGCGCCAGCCCACGCCCTGGTGATAGCGGCCGCGCTCATCGAAGCCGGCCTGCACCAACGCGTGCTGGTGGTGGGGGGTGGATCGCTGGCCAAGCTGGGCATGAAGTTCGAGGGCCACCTCAAACACGACATGCCAGTGCTGGAGGATGTGCTGGGGGCCATGGCCTTCCTGCTCGGGCCGGAGGACGGCGTGTCTCCCACCATCAATCTGCGGGCCGTGGGCAAGCACCCGGTGTCCGCCGGGAGCACGCCTCAGGCCATCTACGGTGCGCTCATCGCCGAACCGCTGCGGCGTGCCAGGCTGCGGTTCGAGGATGTGGACAAGTACGCCGTGGAGCTGCACGATCCGGATGTCACGGAGCCGCAGGGCAGCGGCAACGTGCCGCTGCTGAACTATCGCGCCATCGCCGCGCTGGCGGTGTTGGAGGGCCAGCTCCAAGCGGCGGACATGCCCACCTTTGTGGCGCGCCACGGCATGCCCGGTTTTGCGCCCACGCAGGGGCACATCCCCTCTGGCGTGCCCTTTCTGGGGCATGCCCGCGGCGCTATGCTGGCCGGGACGATGCGGCGAAGCATGATCGTGGCCAAGGGCAGCCTCTTCCTGGGTCGCATGACGCGGCTGTCCGACGGCGTGTCCTTTCTGCTGGAGGCGGCCGCGTGCGCCTGACCCTGGAGCAGCACCGCGTGCGGGAGATAGCGTGGGGCAGCCGCACCACGCTGGAGCGGGGCGTGCTCATCGTGGATCGCGACGAGCTGATAGCGGAGCTGCTGCGGGATGAGCGCCTGGCGGGCGTGGATCTGGATATCGCCACGCCGGGCGAGGCGTGCCGCATGGTGCAAGTGTTCGATGTAGTTGAGCCGCGTGCGCGGCTGGAGCCGGCCGAGGCGGACTTCCCGGGCATCCTCAGCCGCATGCAGGCGTGCGGTAACGGGCGCACCCGCGTGCTGCGCGGCGCCGCCGTGGCCGTGCTGGACCCAACGGCCGCGGCAACCCAGCTGGGCCGCGGTTTGCAGGCAGGCCACGTGCTGGACATGGGGCCGGAGGTGCTGCTCACGCAGCCGCGCAGCGGCTTTTCGCGCCGCTTGCCCAGCACCGAGGTGAGCCTTTACGCCGGGCTGCGGCACCTCGTGGTCGTCCCTCGGCTGGCCGAGGGCGTGCCGCCGGACAGCACCAGCCAGGCACTGCGGGTCGCCAGCTTGCGCGCGGCCGTGTACCTGGCCCGCCATGCGGGGGCGGCCGCGCCCGATGCTGTGCAGGTGCTGGAGCTGGGCCCAGCCCCGGCCGATTTGCCTCGCGTGGCCTACGTGTATCAGCTGCACTCGCATCAGATACCTACCCTGCAGGGGGAGCCGCTGCTGTATGGCGACAACTGCCGGCGGCTGCTGCCCACGCTGCTGCACCCTAACGAGGTGCTGGATGGCGCAGTCGTCCGCTCCTACTATCAGCTCAACATGGAGACCTACGGCATCCAGAACAACGCCATCATCCTGGACCTCTACCGGCGTCATGGGCGCGAGCTCAACTTTGTGGGAGTGGTGGTGAACGTAGCCAACCAGATGGCCGAGGAGCGCGAGCGCTGCACCACCATGTCGGCCAATCTGGTGCGCTGGATTCTGAGAGCCGATGGCGCCGTCTTCAGTAAGACCATCGGTGGTGCGCCGCACGTGGATATGGCACTCGTAGCCGAGCGGTGCGAGGAGCTGGGCGTGAAAACAGCCATGCTGGTGAGCATTGCCGGCGAGGGGCAGGATTCGGCGCTGTTCAACTCCCCCGCGCTGGATGCGATTGTGAGCGCGGCCACGGTGGGTGCCGTAGCCCTGGAGCCGACAGAGCGGGTGATAGCTGCCTCACCCGCGCTGGCCGAAGTAGCGCAAGGCGCCATGACTGTGGGCGCCGGCCGCTTTGTGGGCAGCGTGGATCACCTGGGGGCCAGCCGGCTCACCAGCGCACGCTACTGAAAGGAAGGGACACCGAAATGGCCGAAGTGACGCGTGTGGCGCTGTACCTCAACCAGTTCTTCGGGCAGCTGGGCGGCGAAGAAGCGGCCGCTGCGCCGCCGCGCCTGGAGCGCGAGGTGAAAGGCCCCGGCCGCGCCCTCGTGGGGCTGCTGGATGGGTCCGAGGAGCTGGTGGGCACCATCGTTTGTGGCGACTCGTACGCGGGCGATCATCCGGAGCGGGCCGCGGCCGAATGCCTGGCCCTGCTGCGCGAGCTCCACCCGGATGTGCTGCTGGCTGGCCCGGCCTTCAACGCCGGCCGCTACGGCGTGGCCTGCGGCGCACTGTGCAAGGCCGCGGCCAGCGAGCTGGGCGTGTGCGCCATCACCGGCATGTTCGAGGAAAACCCGGGCGCCGAACTGTACCGGCGCGACGTGCTCATTGTCCGCACGGGCATGAACGCCGCCACCATGCGAGACACGCTGGCCACCATGCTGCGCCTCGCCCGCAAGCAGCGGCTGGCCGAGCCCCTGGGCCTGCCGGCCGATGACGGCTATCTGGAGCAGGGCAAGCTGCAGCCGGCCGTCGCCGATCAGCCCGCCGCGAACCGGCTGGTAGACATGCTCCTGGCCAAGCTGCACGGCCAGCCCTTCCGCACCGAGGTGCCGCTGCCGGTGTTCACGCCGCCCCCCGCGCCAGCGCCTCTCGACGACCTCTCTACCAAGCTGGTGGCGCTGGTGACGGATGGCGGTTTGGTGCCCGCCGGCAATCCAGATGGCATTGAGGCCGCGGCGGCCACCAAGTTCGGCGTGTATTCCGTGGCCGGTCGAGACGCACTGGAATCGGCCGACTATGACGTGTCCCACGGCGGGTATGACAACCGCTATGTGAAGGCGGACCCGCACCGCCTGGTGCCACTGGACGTGGCCCGCGAGCTGGAACGGGAAGGCCGCATTGGCCGGCTGTATGAGAACTTTCTGTCCACTACTGGCCTCACCAATCCGGTGCAGAACAGCCGGAGGTTGGGCCAGGGCATGGCCGAGCACTTGAAGGCGGCCGGCGTGCAAGCCGTGATTCTCACCAGCACCTGAGGGACAAGCACTCGCTGCGGCGCAGCGATAGTGAACGAGCTGGAGCGAGCCGGTCTGCCGGTGGCGCACGTCTGCACCATGACGCCCGTGGCCGAGATGGTTGGCTCTCACCGCATTGTGCTGGGCAACGGCATCGTGCACCCGGTTGGCGCGGCCGACGCCTCGCCCCAGGAGGAGCACGCCCTTCGTCGCCGTCTGGTCGAGCGCGCGCTCGATGCTCTGGCCACTCCTGTGGCCGCGCCGACCGTCTTTCGCTGACATGCTTCGCTGAGGTGCTGCGCGCGGCCATACGCCTGCCTTACGGTTCGCGTTGCCGCTCGTAGGCCACGCGCGCGGCGCTCACCACGGCCAACGCCTCATCTCGGTCGCCCCAGCCGTGCAGCGTGGTTTGCAGGTGCTCCAGCACCTTGTACGTGTCGAAGAAGTTCTCGATCTCCGCCAACAGGTGGGAAGGTACCGTACCCAGATCGCGGATGCCATCCATCCGCGGATCGGACGTGCAGGCGCAGAGGATCTTCTGATCTGCACCGTTGTAGTCCTGCATGCGCAGCACCGCCACGGCGCGCCCGCGCACCAGGCAGCCCGGGAAGGTGGGGTGCGATACGAGCACGATGGCATCGAGATGGTCGCCATCCTCGGCCAGCGTGTCCTGGATGTAGCCGTAATCAGCCGGGTAGTGGACGGAGGAGTACAGCACGCGGTCCAGGCGGATGGCCTGCCGCCGCGGGTCGTACTCATACTTGTTCTGGCTGCCGCTGGGAATCTCCACCATGATGTCCAGCGGGGGCTCGAAGTCTTCCATGGGGCCGCCTCAAACCTCCCCAAGCGTATGTTGAGAACTGGGCGTTCAGTGGCTGGCCGGCACCGGACTGCCGGGCTTCCCTGCCGTTGAAGCCAGCGCCACCGGGCGAAAGATGCGCGGCGTGATGGCCACAACCAGCAGGCCCAGCGCCGTGCCGATAACCAGCCCAATGAACACGTTTCGCGTAGCGAGAAAGAGGCCATGCTGCAGGTAGACCTGCGCGGCGGCATCCAGCCGGGAGCCGCTACCCAGGGCGGAGTTAGCGGCATTGAGCGACGGGGGCAGCTGGGCTCGCAGGCCGCGCGGAGCCGCGCTGAACCAGCTTACCAGCGTGGTGTTGGCAATGGTCCCGAAAATGGCCGCCCCCAGCGCCTGGCCCATTTGCCGGCCAAACATATTCGTGCCGGTCACAACGCCCCGCTCGCTCCAGCCCACCACGGACTGTATGCCAACCAGCAGCGGCGTGGATACGAGCCCCGCGCCGATGCCCATGACCCCACCCGCCAGGCAGACGAACCACAATGGCGTCGCGGGCGTGAGCACGGCGAACATGAGCGCCGCTACCACCGTGATAGCAGCGCCAATGAGCGCTGTATCGCGAAAGCCGATGCGCATATACAGCAGGTTGGACCGGGCCGAGGCGACGGGCCAGGCTACCACCATGGCGCCGTAGATGAACCCGGCCACAACTGCAGACGTGCCCAGCACGTCCACCGCGTACGTAGGCAAGTAGGTGGTGAGGCCAATGATGATCAAGCCCACCACGGCACCACCGGCCAGCGTGGTACGGAAGATGAGCTGGTTGCGGAATACCCACAGCGGCATCATCGGCTCCGGGTGTCGCTGCTCCTGGCGCACGAAGAGCAGGAGAGCCGCCGCGGCCAGCGCGAAGATGCCAACGCTCGGCACAGAGAGCCAGGGCCAGTCCACTCCGCCTTCGAGCAGCCCCAGGATCACCAGCCCGGTGCCACCGGCCAGCAGCGCAGCGCCGGCCACATCGAGGCGGTGCTCATGGTGCTCCACCCGCTCGTGGAAGGCCACCACCAACACCGCCAGCGCCGCCGCGCCCACCGGCAGGTTGAGGTAGAAGATCCAGCGCCACGAAGCGTACTCGGCAAAGAACCCGCCGATCAGCGGCCCTATCACGCCCGCCACGGCCCACACGCTGGAGAGCCAGCCCTGAACCCGCCCGCGCTCCTCGACGGAGTACAAGTCGCCTACCACCGTGAAGGTGACCGATGAGATAGCTCCACCGCCGATGCCCTGGAAGCCGCGAAAAACGATCAGCGCCACCATGCTCCAGGAGACGCCAGCCAGCGCCGAGCCGGCGAGAAAGATGATCGTGCCGGCAATGAGGATCGGCTTGCGCCCGTAAATGTCCGCCAGCTTGCCGTAGATCGGAATGACGGCGGCCTGCACCAGCAGATAGATGGAGAACAGCCACGGGAAGAGCGAAAAGCCGGAGAGGTCGTGCACGATAGCCGGCACTGCCGTAGCCACGACGGTGGAATCGAGCGCGGTGAGCGCCAGGGTGAGCACGAGCCCGACGAGCACGGGCGTCCGGTTGATGGCCGCCGGGCCCTCCTCGCTTCCAAATACCATTCATGCGATCCTACAGTGGGCTTGCGGCACAGCGGGCCAGCGTTTGTGGTTGCTCCGCCTGGCATCGCGGTATCTGAGCGGCATGGCTCGGGGTGTATGCTGGCTCGGTGCCGGCTGGAGAGGAGCGCGAACGCGGCGTGCCCGCGCTGGAGGCGCTGGACGTTGCGCAACGCGCGGCCCTGGCAGGCGGCGAGGTGCTGATACGGGGGCTCAGCCGCGACAAGGAGGTGCGTGGCAGCCGCACGAGCATTGTCACCTGGGCTGATGGGGAGTCGCAGGCCACCATCGCGCGGCTGGTGTTGGAGGCCTACCCCTGGCACCGGGTGCTGGGCGAAGAGGGCCATGCCGGATCGCTCACCTCGCCCAATCTGTGGATCGTGGACCCGCTGGATGGCACCTCGAATTACGCGCACGACTTCCCCTTCTACAACGTGTCCGTGGCCTACGCCGAGCACGGCCAGGTGCTCGCCGGCGCCGTGTACGACCCGCTGCGCCAGGAGCTGTATTGCGCCGCCCGCGGCCACGGTGCCACGCTCAATGGCCGGCCGCTGGCAGTCTCTGGCGTGGACGACCCCGCGCGCGCCTTCGTCATCAGCGGCTTTCAGTCCGACGATGCGGCTGTGGTGAGCCTGGCCGTGCGGCGGTTGGAGCGGCTGGCCAATACCCTGCGAGCCGTGCGCATCCCCGGGTCACCCGCGCTCTCGCTGTGCTACGTAGCCGCCGGCCGCGCGGAGGGCTTCTGCCACTCGGCCATCCACTCCTGGGATGTAGCGGCCGGCACCATCATGGTGCAAGAGGCGGGCGGCACCGTCACCAGTTACGATTCTGCCCCGCTGGACATGGAAATAGAGAGCGCCTCCAGCATTCTGGCGAGCAACGGCGCCCTGCACACCGAGCTGCTGGGTTTGCTGCGGGTGTAGACGCGAGACGATGAACCTTTCGGGCCAGCAGCAGCGAGGAGGCGACGAATGCCAAGGATGATCGCGCGGGGCGTTGGCATCAACTACGACGTAGTAGGCGAGAGCGGACCTTGGGTGCTGCTCATCCAGGGCGGCCGGCAGGACAAGGAGCTGTTCCGGCCCCTGGCAGAGCACTTGGCTGCCGCGGGCCATCGCGTGATCCTGCACGACCGGCGCAACTCCGGCGGCTCAGACATTGCACTCAGCGGTGAGGGCGCCGAGGAGGAGATCTTCGCCGACGATGCCTTCGCGCTGTGCCAGCAGTTGCAGGCGCTGCCGGTTATCGCCTGCGGCGGTGCCGGCGGCTCCCGCCACTGCATTTTGATGACCCTGCGCCATCCGGGCGCTGTGCGCAGCCTGCTGCTGTGGTGGCCCTCCGGCGGCCGGCCAGCCGCCGAACAGCTGGCCGAGCTGTATTACGGGCAGTTCATCACCGCGGCCGAAACGGGCGGCATGGCGGCCGTGCTGGAAACGCCCTATTACGCGGAGCGTTGCGCGCGCGTAATAGACAACCGGCAGCGTTTGCTCGGCCTGGACACGGGCGAGTTCGTGGCCGTGCTGCGCCGCTGGCGGCAGTTCTTCCTTGATGGCGCGGACCTGCCGGTGATCGGCGTGGAGAGCGCAACAGTCCGAAGCATCACCCTGCCCGCCTGCATCATTCCCGGACACGACATCATCCACCCACAGCACATCGGTGAGGGCCTGGCCGGCATTTTGCCCAACGCCGAGGTGCACCGCCTGCCGCCGCTGGAGCGGCCGGAGGACGAGCACGCCCGCCAGCAAGCCCGGCTGGACCACCAGCGGCGCCTGGCCGACATCTTCTTGGATTTCCTGGCGCGCCACCCCGAGGTGAACTGACCGCAGCCAACCCATCACCCGCGCTCGTGAAGGGCGCAACGAGGAGGAGACACCGTGCCCAATAGCCTGTACGGCATCCACCACGGCCTGAACGTGGACGATGTGGATCACACCGCGCCCGAAGAAGTGGACGAGTTCCTGGCCTGGGCTCGCCGCAACCATGTGCCCACCTACTACATGACGTCGCACACAGTGTTCCTGGAAAACCGGCCGGACATTCTGAAGCTGCATCACCGGGTGCTGCCCCATTTCCGCCACCTGCCCCAGGCCATCTTCATGATGTCCATCGGCCAGCTGGGCCTGTACATCAACCTGGACTGGGAGATCGGCATTGTGAACGAGTTCAGAGTGCTGCAGGAGCAGGGCGTGAGCAAGGCGCAGCTCATGGAACTGGTGATGGCCGCCCAGATCTACGCGGGCATTCGCGGCATGGAGGGCGTGTACCGCGCCGTGTGGCCCTTCATTCGCGACTTTCACGACCGGCCCGAGCCAGCCACCTTCCCTCCCAGCTGGACGCCGGACGCGGAAGCCTTCAAGGCGGGCCTGGACACCTCGACTCTGGAGATGACCCCGGCGGATCGGACGGCACTGCTGAGCTGGTACGAGCGCAACGGCGGTGAAATTCCGAAGTGGGTGACTTTCATGGACAAGCACAACCCGGACTTCCTCAAGGCCTATCGCCTGCGCTGGGAGGGCTCCTTTCGAGGCGCCCTGCCCAAGCAGGTGATGCCGTTCATGATGATCTACTTCAACGTGATGAACGGCAATCGGGACGGCGTTCGCGAAGCGGCTCTGTTGGGCCGCGCCTGGGGCATGACCAGGGACTGGATCCTCCTGGCCCTGTACGCCAGCGCCTTCTACTACACCGGCATGGAGGGCCTCAACATGGCCGAAGACGCCGTTGGTGACATCCTCGGCTGAAGCCGAGGCGGATCAAGCCGACAACTGAAACGCCTCGACAGCATGTTACCTTGAAGCAATCGAAGCGGCGGGCTGGCGGCCCACCTCGGCCGGGCGCCAACTCCGTGGCTCTTATTACTGGAGACGTCGATCGTAGGTGGACGCGCCGCGCGTGGCGGGCCGGCTGAAGGCCAGCCACACCACTTTCACCACAGCCCAGGCCAGCAGCGCGTAGACCAGCATGGCAATGATCGAGGGTACCTCCAGGACCACGCGCCCCGCCGCCGGGCTGCCGGTGAGGCCAAAGAAGGGCCCGAGGAACCACGCGGAGACGTTGTAGATGAACTCCGCGAAGGCATTGCCGGGATTGGCCGCGATCAGCTTGAAGATGACCCGCAGGCCGATGAACCCATCCACGATCGCCAGGACCAGCCATACGAGCTGGGCGACCTTGACCAGGGCGGCATCGCGCTCGCTGGCCACGTCGCGGACGACGCGCTCGTAGTGCTGCGAGCCGCGGCCGTCCGTCACGACGCGTTCACGGCGCTCCACGCCTCCTTCTCTCTGGACCACCTGCTCGGCCTGCCCGCCTGGCGGCGCCGGCGGAACGCTCCCCCTCGCGTTGCGTGCAATGGCTCTGGTTTCGTCCTCTGGCGACATCATCACTCAACCTCCATTCGCCCTCGTCAGGCACACCACTCCCCACAGCCCACACGGGCGGCGAGAAGCACCAATGCGTTGGGGTAGCAACCCACGTGCCAGCCGTAATGGGCGCGCCATGCTGGGCGAACAGGCTTGAGTGAAAAGCCGCCGAAGGCTAACCCATCGTCTTCGCGCCATCCAGCGCTTCGCGGATGATGTCCGCGTGGCCAGCGTGCTGGGCCGTTTCCGCGATGATGTGCAGCAGCGCGCGCCGGGCCGACCATCGAGCATTGGGCGGGAACCACGGCGCGGCCGGCAGAGGCTGCGACGCGTCGAGGCTCGGCAGCGTGCGCACGAGCTCGTCGGTGTGGCTCGCCACCTCCTCATACTCAGCCAGCAAGCCCGCCAGCGTCTCGCCCTCGCCCGGATCGAAGCCACGGTCCCAGGCGCCCGGGTCCGCATCCGCCGGCATGGCCATCACGGCTGGACCTTCGACAATGAAGCGCGCCCACTGGCGTTCCGCCCCTGCCACGTGCTTGATCAACCCACTCAGGCAAAGTGCGCTGACCGTCGTGCGCCGCCTGGCCTGCTCGTCCGTGATGTCGCGCGTGGTGAAGCGCAAAAAGTGCCGGTGACCCGCCAGCGTTTCCAGCAGGTCCGCGCGTTCCTGATTCAGCTCTGCCATATCCATCCTCCTGAGTTTCTGATTATGCGGGAACTCTACGGCTCATTGAGGACACATATGGACCGTGTTCTCGAGAGTCAGGCGGCGGTGTACTCTGCAGCTTGTGCGCTGGACTGCGACGCGCCCGACGCGGCTGCAGGGCATGGATGAGAGCGACTGCTTCGCCTCCGCGACCCTGACCTGCGCCTCACCCATGCTCACGAATCCTGATCAACTGATGGAGACAGAACAATGACTGAATCGACGACGGACACGATGCGCACGGTCCGATTCTCCGAATACGGTGAACCCGCCGACGTCCTGCACCTGGAGACTGTGCCCGTGCCGCGGCCAGGCCCGGGCCGCATCCGGATCATCGTGCACGCTTGCGGCCTTGCGCCCGCCGACTGGGCGTTGTGCCGGGGCCTGTTTCCGGGCGAGCTGCCACAAGGCGTGGGCTGCGATGTCTCAGGTACCGTCGACGCGACCGGGGACAATGTCGCCGACGTCAGCGTCGGTGACCTTGTATTCGGAACAGCCGACTGGAGGCACTGCTCATCGGCGGGAGCGTCCGAGCGGGCAATCATGAACCGGTGGTTCCGTGTCCCTGAGGGCCTCGACGCTGTGCAGGCCGCTGCGCTGCCGATGACGGTTGACACAGCCTATGGGCATCTGAACTGGCTTGGGTTCGACTCGGCCAAGACCATCCTCATTCACGGTGCAGGCAGCACGATCGGGTTCGCCGCCGTACAGATCGCGCTCAGCAAAGGCATGCGGGTCATCGCCACCGCGGGGAAGACCTACGCTCAGAAGCTGCACGATCTCGGCGCCCGGGTGACCTCGTACGGCGACGGGATGGCGCGGAGGGTTATCGATCTCAATGGTGGCCCAGTCGACTTGGTGCTGGACACCGCGCCGGTCGGCGGCTCGCTGCCCGACCTCGTCCAGATCGCCGGCGGCGACCCGAAACGGGTGTTGACGATCTCCGACTTCGCCGCGGCAGCCGAACTCGGCGTCCGCGACACCTTCCACGAGGACATGAGTAACCGCGCCGAGGTACTCGCGGAGTACGGGCAGCTCGCCGCCGAGGGAAAGTTCCTCGTGCCGATCGCCGCGACGTTCCCGCTCCAGGAGTGGCCGGCGGCCCTGGAGATCAGCCAGGGCGGAAACGCCCACGGCAAGCTTGTGCTCCTACCCCGAGTCGCCGCGGGATGATCGACGCGCTGCCGCCCGAACCACATCGGACCGCGCGAGCAGTCGTCAGGGTCAACCTGGACGTCGTCGCTCAACCCTCGGACGAGGCTGGTTCGCTGCGAAGCGCTGCCCGATGACCTGGACGACCCGAGTGGTGTTGCTCTCGGTGATCAGTGCGGTCAGCTCGGTCACCGCTGCCCTCCCGATCTTGACCCCTGTGCCGGTCGCGCTTCTACTCTGCGCCCGGGCACGTGCGGCTCAGCCGGGAAATTCCGTGACGCCGAGGGCGAGGTTCCAGTGCCCCACCCCGTGGCGAGCGAGGCCTACCGTGACCAGGCCCGCTCCTTCCAGCCAGTGCGCCATTTTCAGGGGGCCGACGTCCAGCGGGCGCAGCCCAAGGCTCTCGATGAACGCCTCCACGCCCGCCTTCGCCTGCGCGTTGTCGCCAGCGATGAAGACGTCGGGCGGGCCCGTCTCCAGAACATGGCGGAAGATGGTGTTGAATCCCTTCACCACGCTGGCGCTGGGCGGGGCCGCCTTGGCGACTTCCTGCGCGATCGAGGTGCGTGCACCAGCCGCGAACGTCAAGCCGGCAGACACCACCTGGCTCCGGGCCAATGCCGCGCTACAGAAGCCCGCTCGTGGCCTTCCGTGG
>JBOGTU010000224.1:0-24770 GCA_050695655.1 Chloroflexota bacterium
GGGCGGGCCCGCTCGCTTCGGCGCGGGTGGCGCTGCCGGTGCCGGCGCGGCGCGCTTCGAGCAGCCGGGCGGACCGGGCGTGCTGTACGCGCTGAAGAATGGCCAGCCCGCGCCCGCGCGTGTGCAATTCGGCATCTCGGACGGCCGCTTCGTGCAGGTGACTTCCGGCCTCACACCGGGCGAGCAGATCGTCACCGGTGGCGGCCCACAGGCCAGCTCAGTGCCGGCGGCCCAGGGTGCTGGTCGTGGCGGCCCACCCCGTGGCGGCGGTACGGTGTTCATTGGTCGCGGAGGATGAGCATGTACGCCGAAGGGCTGCCCACCGTCCGCGTCGAGAACCTCACCAAGAACTATCGCCTGGGTGCGGACCACGTGGTGCACGCCCTGCGCGGCGTAACCCTGTCCGTGCTGCCGGGCGAGTTCGTGGCGGTGATGGGGCCTTCGGGCTCCGGGAAGTCGACCTTCATGAACCTCGTCGGCTGCCTGGACAAGCCCTCCAGCGGCGAGTATTACCTTGATGACCAGCCGGTGCGCGATCTCTCACGCGATCAGCTGGCCGCCGTGCGCAATCGTAAGATCGGCTTCATCTTCCAGGGCTTCAACCTGCTGCCACGCATGACGGCGCTGGGCAATGTGACGCTGCCCATGGTGTACGCCGGCATCGCGGGTGCCGAGCGCGAGCGCCGGGCGGCCGAAGCGCTGGAGGCCGTGGGGCTCACCGACCGCGCGTCACACCGGCCCAACGAGCTTTCCGGCGGGCAGCAGCAGCGCGTGGCCATTGCCCGCGCCCTGGTGAATCAGCCGACACTGATCCTGGCGGATGAGCCAACCGGCAACCTGGACAGCCGTACCAGTGTGGAGGTGATGGCCATTCTGCAGCGGCTGAACGCCAGCGGCATCACTATCCTCATGGTCACGCACGAGCCGGACATCGCTGCCTACTGCCGGCGCAACGTCACCTTCCGTGACGGACGCGTGCAGCGGGACTTCGTCGTGCCGGAGCCGCGCTCCGCGGAGGCCGAGCTGGCGGCGCTGCCACCGCCGGAGGATGAGGAGGTGGCAGCATGAGCGCCGCGACCGACACGCTGGCCGGCCCCCGTCCCAAGGCGGCCGAGGCCGAGGCGCTTCAAGGCCATGGCATGGGCATTGGCCAGAGTGTGACCACGGCGCTGGAGGCGCTCAATGCCAACAAGCTGCGTTCGCTGCTGACGATGCTGGGCATCATCATCGGCGTTGGCGCCGTGATTATCATGATCGGCCTCGGCGGCGGCGCCAGTGCCAGCGTGGCGCAGCGCTTGCAGGGCCTGGGCACCAATCTGCTCACGGTGTCGCCCGGCAGCACCCGCTTTGGCGGCTTTCGGGCCGGCGCGGGCTCGCAGAACACCCTCACCCAGGCCGACGCGGATGCCATCAGCAACAACATCGTGGGGCTTACTGGCGTCTCACCCGTGATCAGCGGTGGCGTGCAGGCGGTGTACAACGGCCAGAACTGGTCCACTCGGGTGCAGGGTGTGTACCCGGTGTATCAGCAGATTGAGAGCTGGACGGTCTCCGCCGGCAGCCTGCTGCAAACGCAGGACGAGCAATCGAACGCGCGCATGGTGGTGGTGGGCCAAACAGTGGTGGATAACCTCTTCGGCAACGGCAATACCGGCAGCGGCAAGCCGAGCGCCGCGGTGGGCCAGACCATCCGCCTCAACAACGTGCCCTTCACCATCGAAGGGGTGCTGGCGGCCAAGGGCGGCCAGGGCAATGAGGATGACGTGATCTTCGCGCCCTTCAGCACCACGAAGGAGCGGCTGTTCAACCGCACCTATGTCAACCAGATCGTGCTTCAAGTGACGGATGCGAAACAGATGGACACGGTGCAGACCGAGGTCACCGATCTGCTGCGGCAGCAGCACCGGCTGGTGACGCCAACGAACGACTTCAACGTGCTGAACCTGAACAGCATCATCCAAACGGCGCAAGGCATCACCCAAACACTGACGCTGCTGCTGGCCGGCGTGGCGGGCGTGTCGCTCGTTGTGGGCGGCATCGGCATCATGAATATCATGCTGGTGTCCGTCACCGAGCGCACGCGCGAGATCGGGATCCGCATGGCCATCGGGGCGCGGGGTGGGGACGTGCTGAGCCAGTTCCTGATCGAGGCCGTGGCGCTCAGCGTGACGGGCGGCATCATCGGCATCATCATCGGGGTAGCGGGGGCTGGTGTGGTCTCGCACCTGGCGGGCTGGGCCACGGTTGTGTCGCCCGGCGCCATCCTGCTGGCCTTCGGCTTTGCCGCGGCGGTCGGCGTGTTCTTCGGCTACTACCCGGCCCGCACCGCCAGCCGGCTCGATCCTATCGACGCGCTGCGCTACGAGTAGCCGCGCCAGACAGCGACCCCGGCGGGAACGGGAGTTCCCGCCGGGGTTTCGTGGGCGCTCCGCCGGCCGCTGGGCCGGCGAAAGAGGCTACTTGTTGCGTTGAATCAGGACACCGCGGGGCTCGTAGATCTTATCGATGCGCACCAGCACGCCGGCGCCTTTGTTCTCGGAGTCGCGGTCTCGCTCCACGGCAATGGTGCGATTGCGGATCTCGTCGCGCAGTTCGCCGGATTCGTACACCGTGGCCTCGCCGAAGAGGCGCAGATTGGGCACCGGCGCCTCGCGGTTGGAGTAGTAGAACGCCACGTGCGGGTTCTCCTGAGCGTTCTTGAGGTGCGTGCCGCGGGTGCGCTCCAGGTAAGCCATGTGGTCGCGGTCGAACACAAAGATGCTGCCCTTCACGCCCAGATCCACGTGGCCCTGCTTGTCCGCGGTGGCGAGCACCACGGTTGAGCCCTTGGACATGGCCTGGTCGATGTCAGCGGCGTACTTATTCAAATCAATGTCAGACGCGGGAAGCGGATCTGCCGGCATTTTATGTGGGACCTCCTGAATAGTGTGGGCCGCGTCCATTCTCGCGGTGGGACAGCTTACGGCCCGCGTCAGTATACCCCAACAGGCTCCGGCAGCCTCTCAAAGGTCCAGCGCGACCTGGGCGAGATGAGGCAGTACCTTGGCGCGCGACGTCGTTTGCGTCCGCCCACACCGCCTTCCGGCTTCGATGCGCAGATCGCGGCCATTTGTCGGGCGCGCGGTGCCGCCCTGGCGACCCGCAATGTGGCCAACTTCGACGGCACCGGCGTCGAGATCATCGATCCCTGGCTCCGGCCGTCGCTTGAGCAGTGAGCCTTATCGAGTCGCGGTGGCGCCGCCTGCCGGGCAACAGCCGGCCGCGGCGGCTGCCGCTAAAGTCAGCGCGCAACGGGGCGACTCTCAAAGCGTGGAAGTCTGGTTGCGCTGCGAGGGCAGCTTGCGCTGGGTAAACGGCCTGGCTTTCCCGGCGCCGGAGTGGTGGCCGGCCGGCGTGCCCTGGCCGGATCGCGCCGCCGATCCCACGCCCATGAGCTCCACGTTGTGGACCGTGCTGGTGCGGCGCGCCATCATCCCCGCGTGGGAGCTGGCCCAGCCACCT
Source organism: Chloroflexota bacterium (assembly GCA_050695655.1). Classification (GTDB taxonomy): domain Bacteria; phylum Chloroflexota; class JAJPGV01; order JAJPGV01; family JAJPGV01; genus DATKQD01. The sequence goes on from JBOGTU010000224.1 coordinate 3,502, forward strand.
GTCCCCACCGGGCCAGACGAGCGCCGCCTGCTGTTCGAGCCACGGGTGTCCGCGTTCGCCGGCAGCGCACCCGACCGCCGCCTGCTGGTGCAGCTGGCAGCCACGGCGCTGTAAGCAGTTCTGCGCGGCGCCCTTACAGCTCGCGGCGAACGATGTGGGCGGCCTGGGCCAGGGACCGCATCTTGGCGCTGGCGAGATCGCGGCCAAGGGGCACCATGCCGCAGTCGGTGCAGGGGTATAGGCGCTCCGCCGGCACGTAGGCCAGCGCGCCACGGATACGAGCGGCGATGGCTTCCTCCGCCTCCGCCGGCGCAGGCGACACGTCCACGCAGCCGAAAGCGATCTCCTTGTCGCCGGCTAGCGCCAGCACTTTGGGGTCCAGCTTGGAGGCGGCAAACTCGAGCGACAGTTGAGAGATGTGCGATTGGGCCAGCAGCGGCAGCAGGAAGTCGTACTGGTCCCACTTGGTGTTGGCATTCTTCCAGCGCAACACGCCCTCGGTGCCGTAGCCGTAGCACACGTGAACGGCCGTGCTGCAAGCCACGCCTTCGATGGCGCGGTTCAGCGCGGCGATGCCGTAGGCCTTCGTCTTGTCCAGCTCGGCATTGAACACGGGCTCATCGATCTGGATGATGTCCAGTCCCAGCTCCGCCAGCGCCCGCGCTTCCTGGTTCACCGCCGCTGCAAGGTCCATCACGTACGCCTCCGGATCCGGGTAGACGTCATCCGCGAACGAGGTGTCGGCGATGGTCATAGGGCCGGGCAGGGTGAACTTCACCTGGCCCCCGGCGTACGCCTTGAGCGCGCGGGCGTCCGCCAGCTGCACCGGGCCGGTCCAGCGGATCGTGTCCACCACGGTCGGGACGCTGGCGGTGTATTTGCCGCCACGCGTCTGCTTCTCCACCATGCGGTCGAAGTCGAAGCCGTGCAGGCCATGGATGAAGTAGGAGATGTAGTGCTGGCGACGCTGCTCGCCATCCGTCACCACATCCATGCCAGCGTCGCGCTGGGCCAGTACGGCCAGCCGCACGGCATCCTCGGTGCCCTGCTGCCGAGCCTCGCCCTCCTGCCGCCAGGCGGCGCGCAGCTCGTTGGGATCGGCCAGCCAGGCCGGCTTGGGCAGGCTTCCCACGATCATGGTTCGCAACGGCTGGGCCGGCACGGCAAGTCTCCCGGCGGGTGATGTGGCTCATGGCGCATCCTTTCGTAGGGCAGCGCCAGGCTCCTCCAGTGTACTCGCCGAGGCTGCCAGCCTTTTCAGGCGGGGTTCGGTTCGCGGGGTCGCTGCAAAGGTGAAGCAGATGGTGCAAGATGGAAGGCAGATGACTTCGATGGTCTCGCCGAGCAACGCCGCGCCCGAGGCCGCGGCCCAGCGCCTGGCCGTGCTGAAGCGCTACTGGGGCTTCGAGAGCTTCCGCCCGCTCCAGCGGCAGGCGATCGACGCGGCTCTGGGCGGCCGAGACGTGCTGCTGGTGTTGCCCACGGGCGGGGGCAAGAGCCTGTGCTATCAGCTGCCACCCCTGTGCAGCGCCGGCATGGCGCTGGTGATCTCGCCGCTGATCGCCCTCATGCAGGACCAGGTGGCCGCCGCCAGCCGGCTGGGCATCGCCGCGGCCGCGCTGCACAGCCACGTGGCGGATGGCGAGCGCCAGCGGGTGCGGCAGGAAGCTGCCAGCGGGCGCCTGCAGCTGCTGTATGTAAGCCCGGAGCGCGCCGTGGTGGGCGACCTGGCCGGCCGGCTCGGCGCCGCGCTGGGCCTGATTGCCGTGGACGAGGCGCACTGCGTGTCCCACTGGGGGCATGACTTTCGGCCGGAGTACCGCCAGCTGGCGCCGGTGCTGGACCAGGCGCCGCACGCCGCGCGCATGGCCGTGACCGCGACGGCAACTCCGCGCGTGCAAGAGGACATCGCGCGGCAGCTGGGCCTGCGGCAGCCCTTGCGGCTCACCGGCCACGTGGACCGGCCCAACCTGGTGTACCGCGCGCTGCCGCGGCACGACATGGCGGCCCAGGTGCTGCAGGTGGTGCGGCGGCACGCCGGCGAAGGCGGCATTGTGTACGCCCAAACACGGCGCGAGGTGGAGCAACTGGACGCCTACCTGCGGGCGCACGGCATTCGCGGCGCGGCCTACCATGCTGGGCTGTCCCCGGCCGAGCGGCAGCGAGCGCAGGAAGCCTTCCTGCGGGAGCAGCTGGACGTGATCGTCGCGACCATTGCCTTCGGCATGGGCATCGACCGCTCGAACGTGCGCTACGTGGTGCACGCCAACAGCCCGCGATCGGTGGAGCACTACCAGCAGGAGTCCGGTCGGGCCGGGCGAGACGGCCTGCCGGCGGAATGCGTGCTGTTCTACAGCGGGGCCGACCTGGTGACGCATCGCTTTCTCGCCTCGCGTGATGGCGCGCTGGCGCCGGAGCGGCAGCGGGTGCTGGAGGCCCAGCTGCGTGAAATGGGCCGCTTCGCCGCGACGCCCGTGTGTCGCCATCGGCAGCTGACCGAGCATTTTGGCCAGGTGTACCCCAACGCTGGTGAGGCAAACATAGAGCCGGCGGATGCACCGAGCCACGAGCCGTGGAACGCCACTCTCGAAGCAGATCCGGGACAGTCCACAGCTGGCAACTGCGGCGGCGCGGCAGAGGGCAGGGGAGTCCCAGCCTGCGGCGCCTGCGACGTGTGCCTCAACGAGACGCATGAGCTGCCGGAGCAGGAAGCGCTGATCACGGCGCAGAAGATCATTTCCGCCGTGTGGCGGCTGGGCGGGCGGTTTGGCAGCGGGCACGTGGTGAAGGTGCTGCTGGGCCAGACGACAGAAGCGACCACCCGCCATCAGCATCAGCAGCTGAGCGTGTTTGGCCTGCTGGCCGCCGCGGGCGAACGCGCGCTGCGCAGCTGGATCGATCAGCTGGTCGTGCAGGGCTTCCTCGACCTTGTGGAGGAAAGCCCTTACACGCTGCTGGTCATGACGCCGGCCGGGCGGCAGCTGTGCCAGGAAAAGTCGAACCAGCAGCGCCAGGTTCGCCTGGGCCTGCAGGAGCCGCCTGTGCGCGGGCGCGGTGGCGGTGCGCGCCAGGCCGTGCTCGAACTCCGCCATCGCGACCGCGACTTATTCGAGGAGCTGCGGCAGCTGCGACGGGAGATCGCCACGGCCGAGGCCGTGCCGCCCTACGTCGTCTTCAGCGATGCCACGCTGCTGGAACTGTCCACCGAGCGCCCGGCCGGCGCGCTCGACATGCTGCGCATCAAAGGCGTGGGCGAGGCCAAGCTGGCGCGCTACGGGGCCGCCTTCCTGGGCGCCATCCAGAAGCACCAGGCAGGCGTGGCCGCACCCCCCTGAGCGGACAACGCCCGGCTCGCCGCTCCGCGAAGCCGTGGAAGAACGCCCTCACCTCGCCTCTCCCAGTGGGAGAGGAAGGGGCACTTGCGCTCTGCCCGCGCAAGGCTGATGAGTCACATGCGGGCGGCAAGCGAGCAGCAGTGCTCCTCTCTCGACTGGCGGAGGCGAAGGTGAGGCCGGACCCTCCATCGCGGTTGCCCTCGCCAGTCCGCGCCGCTGTGAGAGGCGCTCAGTCCTCCAGGTGAAGAGCTTCGGCGCCGCGAGCTTTCATCTCGCGGAACATGTCAACGGCCTTGGGCTCGCGGCCCTGGAGGAAGCGCTCCACGTGGTCCCAGTGGCGCAGGAAGCCGATGCCGGCGATGATAGCGGCGCCGTAGGCGTAGGGCAGCGGATCCGGGTGAACGGCCGCGTCCGCGTAAGGCGCGACAACCATGGCGATGGGCATAACCGCCACGGCTACGAGCGAGCTGATGACTGTGTAGTGGGTGGCCAGGAAGAACACCAGGTAAGCCGCGGCGCCCAGCACGAGCACCCGCCAATCCACCGCCAGCATCACGCCGATGGTGGTAGCCGTGCCGCGGCCGCCCTTGAAGTGCAGGTACAGCGGCCAATCGTGCCCAATGACCGCGCCCACCGCGGCGGCGGCCACGGCCGGCCCGTAGTTGGGCATGATGGCGCGCACCAGCAGCACCGCCGCGGCGCCTTTGCAAGCGTCGCCCAACAGGCTCACAATGCCCGGCAGCTTGCCCGCCACCACGAACGCGTTGGCTGCCCCGATGTTGCCGCTGCCCAACCGGCGCAAATCCACCTTGCGCCACTCGGCCACCAGTCGCGCAAAGGGGATGCTGCCGAGGAAGTAGCCCAGCCCGAATGAGAGCAGCAGGGCCGTGATTCCGTGGGCCACCATCATCGAAAGATTGTAGCCAATGTCGTCTGCTAGAATCCCGCCGTGAACCGGGTGTTCGCTTTGGCGAACCAGAAGGGTGGTGTGGGGAAGACCACCACGGCTATCAGCCTGGGAGCTTATCTAGCAGCGCACGGCGAACGCGTGCTGGTGGTGGATATGGATCCGCAGGCGAATGCCACCAGTGGACTCGGCTTCGACAAGTGGAACATCGCGTCGTCCACGTACGACCTCCTTATTCGCGGAACAGACCCAGCCATCGCCATCCTCCACACCAATCGCTGGGGGCTGGACATGATTGGCGCGTCGCCGGAGCTGGCCGCGGCCGAAGTAGAGATGGCCACCATGGAGGATCGCGAGGGCCGGCTGCGGCGGGTGCTGGAGCATGTGGGTGGGGGCTACGACTACCTCTTTGTGGATTGCCCCCCCTCGCTGGGCCTGCTCACCGTCAACGCGCTCACCGCGGCGACCGACGTGATCATCCCCGTCCAGTGCGAATACCTGGCGCTGGAGGGATTGTCCCTGCTGCTTGACACCATCGAGCGCATCCGGCAGAGTCTCAACGAGCGTTTGAGCGTGTTCGGCATTGTGATGACCATGTTTGATTCGCGCACTAACCTCGCTGAACAAGTGGTGAATGAAGTCCGAGCCCACCATCCGAACAGCATCTTCCAGACCGTGATCCCGCGCAACGTGCGGCTGAGCGAAGCGCCCAGCTACGGCAAAGCCATCCTGGACTACGACCCGGCATCGCGCGGCGCGGCGGCCTACGCGGCGCTCGCCGCCGAGACGCTGGAACGCGCGGCCGCGCCCGCCGGGATGGTGTAGCGGCCATGCCCACGTTCAAGGGGGGCCTTGGCCGCGGCCTGAGCTCACTCATTCCAGATGGCAAGTTGGCAGGCACAGATATGGGTGCGCTCATTCAGGTAGCGCCGGGGCAGATCCGCCCCAACCCGCACCAGCCTCGCCAGCAATTCGACAACGCGTCGCTGCGCGAGCTGGCGGATTCGATCACGGAGCACGGCCTGCTGCAGCCACTAGTGGTCACCGCGCTGCCGCCAGCGGCATCCGGCATCAGTGAGTACCAGCTCATCGCCGGCGAACGCCGCTGGCAGGCCGCCAAGCTGGCACAGCTGGAGCGGGTGCCGGTCATTGTGAAGGAAGCGTCGGATCAGCAGCTCATTGAGCTGGCGCTCATCGAGAACATTCAGCGGGCTGATTTGAATGCGCTGGAAGAAGCGGCCGCCTATCAGGAGCTGCAGCGGGAGTACGGCCTCACCCACGAGGAGATCGCGCGGCGCGTCGGCAAGAGCAGGGTGACCGTCACCAACTCGCTGCGGCTGCTCTCCCTGCCCAATCCCATTCGCCACGCGCTGGTGGATGGCAAGATCAGCGAAGGTCACGCGCGCGTGCTGCTCAGCCTGCCTACGGAAACAGCGCAGCTGCAGATGTTGCGGCTGGTGGTGGAGCGCCACCTCAACGTGCGGCAGACCGAGGAAGCCGCGCGCCGAGCGCTGGCCAGCGGCGACAAGGAGAATGGCGCGACCCCCGAGCGCGACGCCAACGTGGAGCGGCTGGAGACAGACCTGAGCTCATCGCTGGGCACCAAAGTGTCGCTCACACGCGGCCCGCGAGGCGGCCGCCTGACCATCTTCTTCTACTCAGATGAGGAGCTGGATTCGCTGGCCAGCCGCCTGCGCTAGCAGTTTGGCCCAAAGCCATAAGTGGCTCTCGACCGGCCGGCCGACGTAAACAAAACTCTCCCGGCAACGCCACACGGTGGCCGTATGCTTCCGGCCAAACTTCAGCCAGGGGCCAGTCTGGCAGTGTGGCTTAAGCTTTTCCGGTGGCGGCCAGGCCGGACTTCACGAGGAACTCGCAGTCGCGGCACAGCGTGTCAAGCGCGCGGCCGACCTCCAGTGAGCTCTCGATGGGGCCATAGTGCTGCGGCTTTTTGCAGCGCGGGCAGGGCGTGTCCAGCTCCAGCTGGTTGGTATCCGACTTCATGGTGAACGTCACGCCGTCCAGCAGCACGCTGGACTGGCCCGTGCCAACGTGTGGCTCGGGCACATCCACATCGTTGCCCAGCAGCTGCTTCAACCGAATAGTCAGCCCCTGGCGGCGCCATTCACCCACAGCCCGCTCCCGCCAGCTGGGCGCGCCCGTCGCTGCCTGTTCGCTCATCTCAAATCCGCTGGCATTATAGCCTGCTTACGCCGTGCTCAGCGCGGCCATGTGCAGCACCATTTACCATCTTCTCATCTGCCACTCAGCTACGCTCGCTAGCGTACATGGTATGAAGAGGCAACTGGCCGGGCTGAGCATCGCGGGAGTGCTCATCCTGGCCTTAGCCGCGTGCAGCCCCGTCGCTGCCTGGCAGAGCGTGGCGCCACAGCTGCAGCAGCAGGTGACCAGCCTGCTGACGAACCCCGCTACGCAGGTGAACGCCAGCCCCACCAGCGGCATTCAGGACGTGGTGCAGCGGGGGAATCAGGAGCAAGTGCAGGCGCTGGCCTCGCACAACTCCGCCGCCATGCGGGATACGTCGACCGCCAGTTACTACAAACAGGTGGCGCAACTCAACCAGGACCTGCTGGCGGGCGGCATCTCCAGCATCAAGCTGGTGAAGCTGCGCTGGGGGCCGGTGACCGTCAACGGCACTACGGCTTCTGCCACAACCTATGAGACCTGGAGCACCACCTACAGCGACGGCACCACAGACCAATCCACCGATCGAAACGTGTACACCTTGGTGAACCAGCTGGGCCAGTGGAAGATCTCCGCCGACGCGCATCCGGACCAGACCGACATTCCGGTACCGGGGCAGACAGGCATACCTGGCGCCACGCCGCCACGCGCGCTGGGGCCGGGCGAATCGCATAACTGGTCCGGCTACGCCGCCTCCGGCTCGGACTTCACCGGCGTGCGAGCCACCTGGACGGTGCCCGACGGCTCCAGCGGCGCCACCGTTGGGACGGATGCAACCTGGATAGGCATCGGCGGCGTGCACAGCCACGATCTCCTCCAGGCGGGCACCGAGGAAATCGTGGCCTCGGCAGGCCACGCGACGTTCCAGGCCTGGCTGGAGCTGCTGCCGCTGACCTCGCACCCCGTGCCGCTGGCTGTGGCGCCGGGCAACTCCGTGAGCGTGGCCATCGACCAGCAGGCCCCCGGCCAGTGGAAGGTGAGCTTCAAGAACAACACCAGTGGCGCGACCTACTCCACGACCGTCAGCTACACGTCGTCGCTCAGCTCGGCCGACTGGGTGGAGGAAGCGCCCAGTGCTGGCCGTGGCGTGCTGCCGCTGGACAACTTTGGGCATGTGGCCTTCAGCCAGGCAAGCGCCACGGAAAACGGCAAGCATGTGACGGCGGAACAGGCCGGGGCGAAAGCCATCACTATGGTGAACGCGGCGGATCAGCCGCTGGCCATCCCCTCCGCGCTGGGGAAGGACGGCGCGTCGTTCTCTGTCACTCGGACCAGTAACCCGGCAGGGCAGTTCTCGCGCGCGCCAGCGCGGGTGGGTTTAGGCTTCGGTTCCGGGCATCGCGGCGGGTAGTGGCTCGACCGCGAGCCGCCTACCAGAGGCTGCTCTGGGCACGCTCCGGCCAGGCCGCGTCGTACGCTGCGCCACCCAGGCGGCGGTTGCTCACGGCGGCCAGTATCTGGCCCGGCGTGGGCAGGGCAGCCGCCTCCACGAATGCGTTCGGGTTCCACAGGCCCGAGCGCACGATGGCGCGCGAGCACTGGAAGTAGACGGCATCCACCGCCAGCACCACCACGCAGCGGGGTGGCTTCTCCTCCACCGCGAACGACGCCAGCAGCTCTGCGTCTGTGCTCAAATGCGCATGGCCGTTCACCCGTACGGTATTGCCCAAACCGGGGATCATGAGCAGCAGCGCCACGCGCGGGTCGCGCACGATGTTGCGCAGTGAATCGGTGCGGTTGTTGCCGCGGCGATCGGGAAACAGGAGCGTTTTGGGGTCCTGAATTCGTACGAAGCCGGGCCGGTCACCGCGCGGCGAACAGTCCAGCCCCTCGGGGCCACTGGTGGCGAGCACAGCGAAGGGCGATGCCTGGATGAGCTGCGCATACTCGGGCGTGACCTCATCAACCTCCTTGGCCAGCGCGCCCTCGGACGGCGTGCCGTACAGGGCCTCCAGCTCCTCCAGCGTGGTGATGGTCGAACCCATGGCGCTGCCCTCCTTGCTTTCCCGCTAACTATACGGCTGACCATACTGGCGCAGCGGCGACCCACAGCCAGGCAGCTCGTGCCCCCGGGGCCCGCGGGCGTAAGCCCGTAAGATAGTGCCAGTGAGTACCCCAGAGGCACCCGTCGCCGAGCTGCCGCTGCTGGTGGAGCGGCGCGGGCGCGTGGGCCTGGCCATCATGAACCGGCCGGCCAAGCTGAACGCCATGAGCACCCACATGCTGATCCTCCTGGAGGATGCCCTGCGCAGCTTCGAGGCCGACGCTGAGGTGGGCGCCGTGGTGATCGCCGGCGCGGGTGAGCGCGCGTTCTCCGCGGGGCGAGATCTGGGTGAGGCCACCGCCGCCGGCGAGCCCAGCATGGATGGGCGCCTCCCCCGCGCGCCGGCCACCCTGGGCCAGTGCAGCAAGCCCACCATCGCCGCGGTGCGCGGCTACTGCTACGGCGGCGGCGCGCTGCTCGCGCTGGGGTGCGACGTGCGCCTGGCCGCTCAAGACGCGCGTTTCAAGTTCCCCGGTGCCGCCTACGGGCTGCCGGCAGGTGGCGTGCAGCTGGCGCGCGTGGTGGGGCCGGCCAAAGCCAAGGAACTGCTCTTCACGGGCGACATGATCGATGCGTCCGAGGCGCTGCGCATTGGCCTGGTGAACCAGTTGCTGCCCAATGGTCAGGAGCTGGCCTGCGCCGTGGCCATGGCCGAGCGCATGGCCGCCAACTCGCCCACTGCGCTGGCCGCCCTGAAGGAGGTGGTGGACCTCACCATCCCCGTGCAGCAGGCCCTGGCCCACGAAGCCGAGGTGAACCGGCGGCTGCGCGCTTCGGGTGACACAGCCGCGCGCCTGCGTTCCGCCGCCGAGCGCGTCACCGGCCAGCGCCCCGCGTAAGGCCTTCGGCCCTTTCCTGTCCCGGCCGGGGGAACGTTCGGGGCGGACGAGCGCGCCTGAAGCCTCAGCCGCGCTTCTCCAATCGACCCACGGCGCCGCTGTCGGCCATCCACGCGGCACGGTGATATGGTGGCGCCGCCTGGCATGCTGGCTGCACTAACGTGCAGGAGGAGAAAGCGCATGTCGGCAGACTGGGAAGAGCCAGAGGGCATGCCTCTACCGCCGCTGAGCGCGCCGGAGCGGGCGCTGGAGGAGCTGTATCAAGAGCCGCTGGAAGTGCGCGCCCGGCGCGATGCACTGCGCCAGCTCGGCCGGCGCTACCGGCGCTGGGATGCTGCCGCGGAGCCGGCAAACCCGTGAGCGCGGCGCTCGCCCCGCCTGCCCCGACACCACTGACTGCAGCCAAGGTGTCGCCCAGCGCTGGGGCACAGGCCGAACTGGCGGACGAGTCGGGCGCGGCTGCGCTGGCGGAGCAGCTGGCGGTGCGCGAGGCGGAGATCCTGTCCGATGAGCGGCGCGAGGTAGAGGTCACGGTGCTGGAGGCGGGGCTCTCCAAAATGGGCTGGTACTACACGCCCGAGCTGCTGGCCGCGAGCCTGCCCCAGTTCGATGGTGCGCGCGCCTTTGCCGACCACCCCGCCCCCAACGACCGGCCCGAGCGATCCATTCGCGACGTCGTGGGCTACTACCACTCGCCGCGCTTTGTGGCCCCCGGCGCTCGGCCGGCGCACCTGCGGGCCACCCTCAAGGTGCTGGAAAGCGCACCCTGGCTGTGGTCGCTCCTGCGCGAAGCGGTGACCACAGGCCACCCGGACCTGGTGGGATTGTCCGTGGACTTCCTCGGCCGCGTGCGCAACGCGGAAGTGGATGGTCGCCAGGTGCGACTGGTGGAGAGCATTCAGCGGCTGTTCAGCGTCGATGTGGTGACACGGCCGTCAGCGGGCGGCCGGCTGGAGCGCCTGCTTATGGGCGAAGGCAGCGACATTAACCGCCAGCACGCGAGCGAGATTGACCACACAGCATACGAAGAAGGAGAGGCAGACATGGCAGCGGACCAACTTCCGGCAACCCTGTCGAAGGAGCCCGAGATCGGCGGGCCTGAAGCCGATCGTGGCGCCGGTGCGCTGATCGCCGAGGCGGACAGTGGAGCAGTGGCGGACCCCACCCTGGCCCTGGCGCGGGCCGAGGCGCAGCGCCTGCTGGACGAGCTGGCCCGGCAACGGCGAGTGATGGAGGCCGAGCGCGTCATCGAGCGCGAGCTGATCCAGGCGGGCCTGCCGGCGGCCGTGACCTCCAAGCTCCGGCGCGGCTTCGAGGCCGCCATTCAGGCGGGCAGCCCGCCCGAGGCCGCGCGCGTTCGCGAGGCAATCGATGATGAGCGCACGCTGCTTGCGGAGCTGGCCGGCGCCGGCATCATCCAGGGGCTGGGTTTCGAGAAGCCGAGCAGCGGCGGCATCAGCGCCGGGCGCGGCCGGCTGCAGAAGCTGCAGAGCGCCCTGGATCAACTGTTGGGGGTGGAGGTGGCCGAGGCGGAGCGCGTGCCGGCGCTGTCTGGCATCCGGGAAGCCTATGTGCTGGCCACCGGTGACAGCGCCCTCAACAACTTTGGGCCGGCCGTCGCGCTCAATGAGTCGCTGGTGCGCGAGGCCGAGGTGACCACCAGCAGCTTCTCCTTCCTGCTGGGTACGTCCATGAACAAGCGGCTGCTGAAGGATTACCAGGCCTGGCCGGCGGAGTGGCGGCGCTTCTGCACCGAAGTGCCGATCAAAGATTTCAAGCAGCAGGACCGCATTCGGCTGGGTGCCTTCGGATCGCTCAGCCAGGTGGCGGAGGATACCGCCTACACGGAACTCACCCTCACGGATACGCGGGCCATTTACCACGCCAACAAATACGGCAACATCGTGGCCGTCTCGCGCGAGGTGATCGTGAACGACGATCTCCACGCTATTCGGCAGATTCCCGCCAAGCTGGCGGTGGCCGCGGCCTACACACTGGCGGAGTTCGTGTACGGCTTCCTCTCCACCGGCCGCACGGCCGTGATCTACGACGGGCAAACGCTGTTCGACGCGGCGGCTGGCCCCTACAACCATGGGCACAACCGCGTGACCACGGCGCTTTCCAGCCAGGCCATGCAGGCTGGGGTCACCGCCATGAAGGAACAGACTAACCTGGCTGGCAAGCGCATTGGGCTGAAGCCGTCGTACCTGGTGGTGCCGGCGGAGCTGGAGTTCCCGGCGATGACCATCGTCAGGAGTGGTGGTCTGCCCGGCGGCAACTTCAACGACATCAACCCCATGCTGGGCTACTGCGAGGTGGTGGTGAGCCCGCAGCTCGCGGACAGTGTGGCGTGGTTCCTGGTAGCCGATCCGCGCCTGGTGGACACGATTGAAGTGGGCTTCGTGGGCGGCCAGGTGAACCCGGTGCTGCTGGTGCAGGACAGCCCCCTGCTTGGGCTGAACTTCACGCAGGACGTGATCTCGTACAAGATCCGGCACGAGTACGGCGGCGCCGTGGTGGACTACCGCGGCTTTTTCTCCGGTGGGGACTGATTGAGGCGTGGGGGCAGGAATTGGGAATTGAGAAGAGGGAATTGCGAATTGAGCGGACGCACTCGTTCCTCCGCCGCCCACCCGCCGGCAGATGGCGAGGGCACTTCCGCTCCTGGATTGCCAGCCAGGCCGCGGTTGATTGTGGGCATTGAGTGGGACGCGCTTGGGAAAGTGAGGGACCGGTATGTACCTGGATGAGGCGCAGCTGCTGCTGGCGACCACGGGCGGGAAGTTCCACGCCAGTGTGTCCACGGCCGGAACCACGGTGGTCAAGGCCAGCGCCGGGCGGCTGGCGCGGCTGATGGTGCTGGGCAACGGCGGCACGTTGGGCACTGTCACCGTCCACGATAGCCTGGATACTTCGGGGCCGATCGTCTACGGCCCGACGACGCCCTCCGCGGGCGACGTGATCGAGCTGCAGATTCCCTGCGCCAGCGGCATCACCGTGGTCACCGCCGCCGCGACCACCCTGCTGCTGACCTACAGCTGAGCCCCGCTCGGAGGGACGACAGCACGCTGGGAAGCCACCGCGCCTCGGGCTTTGGCAGGTCGAAGCGCCGTTCAAGGCTGCAGGGGAGGCCGAAGCCCCTCAATTCCCAATTCTCATCACTCACCACTCAAAAAGGGGGCCCTCATGACGCTGGTGGACATGGAGCTGGCGGTACGGCAGGACCTGAACGACCTGGACAGCACGCAGTACCGCTGGCCAACCACCGTGCTGGATCGCTGCATTGGGCGGGCGGTGCGGGAGTATTCATTCGTGTGGCCGCGCATCCAGGGGCTGGTCATGCCCTGCTTGACGGGCGTGCGCGCCTATCCGCTGCCGGTGGCCTCAAGCCTGGTGGCGCCCGCGGCACCGGTGCTGAGCCTCGCCGCCGGCAGCGGCTGGCTGCCCGCCGGCGAGCTCTTCGCGCGGGTGGCCGCCGCCACGTTGAATGGCGAATCGGCGCCCTCACCGGAAGTGGCCCTCACCCTGCTCATGGGCGATGCCGCGGTGCTGGTGAACGTGCCGGCTGTGCCTGGCGCCAGCCGCTACAACATCTACGCTGGCGCCGCAGCCGGCGGCGAGTACTGGAACGGCCAGTGCACCGCCGCTGGCGCCGGCGCCTACACCATCAGCTCGCTGGCTCCGGCGGCGAACAGCCAGCCGGGGCAGCCCTCGCCCGCTTCATCCAACCTGCCGCTGCTGCTCTCCGAGCCGGCCGCCTCGATCGATGGCTGGTGGGTGGAGTCGGTGGAGTTTCCGGTGGGCCTGTGGCCGCCCCGCTTCGTGCCTTTCGAGGAGCAGGGAGGCCTGTTCGTGCTGAATGTGGATGTGGAGCGCGTGCCGGGGGCCGAGCCGGGCACGGTCATGAACGTGCTGTACGCCGGCAGCCAGCAGCTGGACGCGGCCGGCTCCAGCCTGCCCGATCAGGATTGGGATGTGGTGGCTCTTGGCGCGTATGGCTACGCCTGCCTGCAGTACGGCCTGCCCACGGCCGATAACTTCGACTTCCAGGATGGCGAGCTGCGGGACAAGGTCGATGACAGCATGGTGCCGCGCATGTGGCGCCAGTTCGGGCAGGACGCGCTCACCACCTTCCGCGCCCGGCTGGAGGAGATCCGCCACCGGCGCGACTTCGCCGCCGCCGCTGTGGCCCAGTGGGGCGACGTGCCCCGCCGCTGGGCGCGGCTGTAACGCCGCTGCTTCGTCTACACTGCTGCGTGTGATGACACAAGTACGGATTTACACCATCAATCGGGGCATGATGGACTCGTGGGTGAAGGCGTTCAACAAGCACATCGTGCCCACCAGTGCCAGCTACGGCGTGCAGGTGCAGGCCGCGTGGGTGAACCGGACGCAGAACGAGTTCATCTGGGTGCGAACATTCGCGGACGAGGCCACGCTGAAAGCGTATGAAACTTCACCCGAGCGGGCCGCCTATTCAGCTGAAACCGGCTCGCACATCGCCAAAACCGAGGTGCGAAGCGTGGAAGAGGCACTCACCACCGGCAGTTAGCGCTGCACGGCAAGAGGAGCTGGCCAGCCACTCTTACCGCGCCTTGCCTCCCAGGAGGAAGCTTGTGACCCCCGCGTGCGGCCAGCTTCGGGTTGGGGAGCCCTGGATCAGCCAAAGGAACGACGCCCTCGATAGGCATAGGACTACGTTTACTTCAGCAGACCTGTTGGAAGAGGCGAGAAGCATTGAGTTCGACTGATATCGACGCGCCGCTCGTGTTTGCCGGCTCGGGCAGTCCGATTCTGGCGGAGAAGATCGCCAGGTGCCTCAAGGTACCGCTCGGAAGAGGCGAGGTCCTGCGATTCTCTGAAGGAACACTCTTCCCGCGAATCCAGGAGAACGTCCGCGGTCGAGAGGTCTATGTCGTGCAATCGACGGTCTATCCCGCGAATGACTACTTCATGGAGCTGCTCTTCTGGATCGATGCTTTTAAGCGGGCAAGCGCGGCGTCAATCACCGTGCTCATGCCGTACTTTGCCTACGCCAAGGGCGACAAAAAGGATGAACCGCGCGTCTCAATTCGGGCACGTGTCTGTGCTGATGCCATTGAAGTGGCAGGCGCAAACCGGGTCATCACTATGGATCTCCATGCAGCACAGATCCAAGGGTTCTTCAAGGTGCCGGTGGACGATCTCCAAGCGCGGCCACTGCTCTGTGATGCGATCCGCGCCGAAGGACTTGCTGACCTGGTCGTGGTCTCGCCGGACGCGGGATTCGCCAAGCGAGCACGACTGTTCGCCACACGCCTGGGAGCCACGCTCGCCATTGCAGACAAGGTTCGGACAGACCATAGCGAACACGCCGCCGTGACTGATTTGATTGGGGATGTCGAAGGGAAGAATGCCGTCCTCGTGGATGACTTCACTATCAGCGCCGGCACGCTGTCCGAAGCCGCGAGCCTGCTCATCCAGCGGGGTGCGCGGTCGGTGAGCGCCGCTGTCAGCCACGGGGTCTTTTCAGCGGGCTCGATGGAGTTGCTCGACGCGAGCCCTATTCATCTGCTCATCACCACGGATACGGTGGAAACTCAGCCGGTTCAGCTTTCCTCGAAGGTGCGGGTTGTCTCCGTGGCGCCGCTGTTTGCGGAAGCGATCAGACGCGTGCATAGTCGGGAGAGCATCAGCGTGCTGTTCCAGGACTGACCTCTTACGCTACTGCCACGTCCCTCTCCAAAGCACATGTCTGGCCTTACATCTGAGGATGGTCCTAATCCGAGCCGTCATCCCAATCCACCGCTGTTGCCCTGAGTCGTCGGCCAGCCAACGTTCCCAGAGGTGGGAAACGAAGGCGGAAGCATCGAACTCGAGGCTCCGCGCATTAGAATCGGGCTGAGCGAGAGGAGAAAAGAGACATGCTGGAACAGCGCCGGCTCGGGCGGACCGGGCACATGAGCAGCGTGGTGACCTTTGGCGCGGCGGCGCTGGGCCGGGTGGACCAGGCCACGGCGGACGCGGCGGTTGAGCTGGCGCTGGAGGCCGGCGTGAACCAGTTCGACGTGGCGCCTTCCTACGGCGACGCCGAGCTGCGCCTGGGGCCCTGGATGGGCCGCATCCGGAACGATATCTTCCTGAACTGCAAAACCAACAAGCGCACCAGAGCCGAGGCCGCCGAGGAGCTGCACCGTTCGCTGGATCGCCTGCGCACGGATCATCTGGACCTGTACCAGCTGCACTCCGTGGGCAAGCGGGCGGATATGGAAGCCTGCCTCGGCACAGGTGGCGCGCTGGAGGCGCTGGTGGAAGCGCGCGAGCAGGGGCTGACGCGCTACCTGGGCATCACGGGCCACACGCATGATGCGCCCAGCACCATGGCCGAGGCGCTGCGCCGCTTTGACTTCGATACGGTGATGTTTCCGCTGAATTTCGTGCTGTGGTCCCTGCCGGACTTCCGGCGCGATGCGCAGGGCCTGCTGGACCTGTGCGCCGAACGCGACATGGGCGTGCACATCATCAAGACGGCCGCGCGGGGACCGTGGGGCGACCAGCCTCAGAACCACAGCACCTGGTACCAGCCGTTTGACGATCAGGCGCACGTCAACCGCGCCGTGGCGTTCAACCTGTCGCGCCCCGGCATCACCACCCTGTGCAGCAGCGGCGATGTGGACATCCTGCGCCTCTTCATCCGGGCGGCAGAGCAAGCCACTCCGCTGAGCCCGGCCGCCGAGCAGGACATCCTCGCCCAGGCCGGCAGCTACTCCACCCCCTTCGTGGGCGCCATGGCGTAGAAGTTTGGACCACGCCCCGGCGTGGTTCAATTGGCCCATCGAGCGAATGGCGGCGCCGGGAGGCCGGCGGGTGGGCGTGTACGGCTGGGGCGTAGTGGCGCCGGGAGCGCCCAATGTGCAGGCGCTGGAGGCGCTGCTGGCCCAGGGTGCGTCGGCCCTGGCGGCGGATCGGCGCGCGGAGCTGGGCTACGGCCTCTTCGCCAGTGGCGATCCCCAGTTTGACAGCGCGGACTACGCACCCTGGATCGCCCAGCGCCACGGCGAGCCGTACGTGGCCCGCATGCGCGCCAAAATGGGCGAGAACGTGTGGTTCGCCGCCGGGGCGATGATCCAGGCCCTGGGCTGCAGCAACGAGCTGGAGCCCCTCATCCGGCAGGCAGACGATCGCTGCCACATCTACGTGGGCTCTGGCGTTGGCGACCTGCCCCAGAGCTACGCCGCCGCACGCACGCTGGATGCCGCCACGCGCGTATGGAACCACTTCTGGAGCGGCTCCGCGGTGCGATCTTCCGGCGGCGCCTCGTCGTTACCCGAGAGTGCCCAGGCAGAGACGACAGCTGGCGGCGAGAATGCCTCGGCCGCCGGTGGTGCACCGCCGAACCCCGCGCTCCTGCCGCTGGACAGCGAGGAACGCCACCAGGCCGTGGGCGCCTGGGATGCCTACTGGGCCGAACGCTCGCCCGCGCTGCGGGAGTTCCTGGCCCGCTACGCCGCGGTGGAGCGCATGGGCGCGGATGATGAGGAGCGCGACCAGGCGCATCTGCACGCCATCCGCAAGCGCATGCGCGCACACCAGGCACTAGTGCAGGAATACGGCTGCCCGCCGCCGCCGTGGACGCAGGTCAGCTCGAAGCTCATCTGGAACATCCAGAACGCGCCCGCGGCTCAGATCAGCATGCTGCTGAACGTGCATGGCCCTGCCTGGGCGCCCGTGGGAGCGTGCAGCACCTTTGGCGTGGCGCTGAAGTGCGGGCGCGATGCCATCCAGCGGGGGGAAGCGCTGCTGGCCATTGCCGGCACCACCGATCCTCGCCCCGATGCCGCCCTGGTGAGCGCTTTTCACGAAGCGCGGGTGCTGCCCGGCACGGGCGAGGTGAACTTCCCCTTCACCACGCTGCGCGGTACGCACATCTCCGGTGGGGCCTGCATGTGGGTGCTGGGCGACGCCGAATGGTGCGCGGCGCAGGGCCTGCGGCCGCTGATGTACGTGGACGCGGTGGAGCTGGCGTCGGACGCGGAGCACATCATCACGCCCTCCAAAAGCGGGCCCAAGCGCGCCATCGTGCGCGCCTACGAAGCGGCAGGCATTGTCGCGGAGGATGTGGCCGTGCTCGACCTGCACGCCACCGGCACCCCGGGGGACCTCAACGAGCTGCGGTTGCTGGAAGAGTTTCGCGGCCCGACCACGCTCATTACGGCGCGCAAGGGGCAGCTGGGGCACGGCATGGCCAACGCCGGCGGCTGGGAGCTCACCGCGCTGGCTCTCAGCCTGCGCCGGGGCGAGGCCATGCCCATTGGGGTGGACCCGGCCACCATCCACGCCGCCATTCGTCGGCCGGGGGCCATCGTCACCGGGCCCGCGCCCCTGCCGGCCGGCGTCGGCGTGAAGCTCATGCTCGGCATCGGCGGCCTCACCGCCTGCGTCGTCCTCCGCGCGCCGGAGTAGCTTTTCGCGCTGCAGCCTGTGCTCGGGGCGTATAGGCCCTGAAATTGCTGTTACTTTGGGCTGGGCGTTCGACCGGAAGCATGTCGTGGGCAGCCTGGGAGCGGCCTCACTCCGAGCAAGCCCTCTCGGGCCGCGCTCAGCCCTCCAGCCGGATGTTAGGTCTAGGGCCCACACTCCGCGCCGGCGAGCGCGGACCAGGACGTTTACTCTGAGGACAGCACGCGGTGAAGCGTATCGAGCAGCTTATCCAGGTCGAAGGGCTTCTCGACGAAGGCCTGCGCTTGGACCTCGGCTGCCCAGCGGCGCGCGTCCTGGGCCGCGGTCATCACCACGATCGGCGTTGCCAGGCGCCGATCGTGCAGAGCGGCGGCAAACTCCCAGCCATCGATTTTGGGCATGCGCATGTCCAGCAGCACCAACTCCGGCTTTTCCGCGTCCACCAGTTCCAGCGCCTCTGCACCATCATGCGCCAGCAGTGTCCGATAGCCCCCGAAGGTGAGGATCTGCTGCACCGTGCTGAGAATCGCTTCGTCGTCATCCACCACCAACACAAGCGGGCCATCCGGTGCGGGCCGAGGGCTGGCGCCGAGCGGGCTGCGATCCGGAGCCGCGAAGCTGGAGCCTCTGAGCTGGGACACTGGCGGCCGTTGAGCGGCCGCAAACAGCACGGTGGTCGTTACGCTCTCCCCCACAACACCACCTGTAGTTGTACCACTTCGGCTGGCAGTCAGCGTGAGCGGCTGGATCGTAAGGCCGCCGCCGCGCGATGCCATCGGAGCAGGGCATGCCTCGCCCCGTCCGCCCGCTGACCTGCGCGCGCTGCGGCGCGGCATTCGCCCGGCGGTCACGCCTGCTGGGAGCCTCACTCTGCTCGGAGTGCGTGGCCCAACTGCGGGAGGCGTATCCCGCTGCGCTGCTCACAGACCTGGCCGGCGACTACGGGGTGCCGAGCGACACAATCAATGCCTGGGCCAAGCAGCAGCGGCTGGCGCACCGGGCCACGTGCGTGAGCTGCGGACGTGAATTCGAGTTCAAGTCCAGCCGCCAGCGGGTGTGCCCCGCCTGCTCGGTGCGATCGGGCTTCGCGCTCACGCCGCGGCAAACGCCGAAGCAGCTTGCAGGAGCACCCGAAAGCCGCCCAGGCCGCGCGGGTTGAGCAGGCTGGTCACCGCTTCGCGGGCGCGAAAATACTCGGCCGGCTCAGTGGCCTGGCGCTGGATCTCCTGCAGGCGGTCGCCGATGCCGTGCGCGATCAAGAACTCGGCCTGCGTAGTAAACTGGCGCGTGGCCCAGCCCAGGGCCTCGCCCAGCTGCATGAGCGAGGTGAAGTCCACGTGGCTGGTCATGTCTTTCAGCCCCAGGTCCTCATAAGGGCGGTCATTGGCTGTGTGCCCCAAGTAGGTGAGCAGCGTTCCCTGAGGATGGCGCCGAAACAGCTCTTCCGCTTCATACCCGTAGTCGATGATGAGCAGGTAGCCCGTGGCGCGCCGGTACAGAGGCTCCAGTAGGTCCAGTGCGTCCAGGTTCACTTCGGCCAGGCCGGCCGGGGCGAGGTCCAATCGCTGGAAGTACTCCGCCAGGCGCGGGGTCGAGTAGGGCCCCAGCTCTTCCCGAAGCTCGTTCGCTGGCCAGCTCACATACAGCTCACGATCGCGGTCCAGCCGGTGCACCGGCAGCGCATCCAGCAGCTCGTTCATCACCACCAGGCCGTGGAAGCGCTCGGGCACGGCGTTGGCCCAGGTCACACGCTCGCCCAGGCGCGCCCTCTGGCGGCTGCGAAAATCTGCGCTTCGCTCCACAATGGTGCAGTGAGCCAGTGGAGCGAGCGCGGCCGTGAGCACGCCGGTCCCGGCGCCGAGCTCCAGCACCTGCCGCGGCAGCCCGGCTTCGAACAGGCCGCGGGCAAAGTGCGCGATGGTCTGCCCGAACAGCGGCGAAACCAAGGGGCTGGTGAGGTAGTCACCCCCGGTGCCAGTCTTTTCGCCAGCAGCTTGGTAGTAGCCCAAGCGCGGATGGTACAGCGCCAGCTCCATGAAGTCGCGGAAGGTGATGCGCCCCCCGCTTGTGGCTATCGCTTCGCGGATGACATCCAGCAGCTGGC
Source organism: Chloroflexota bacterium (assembly GCA_050695655.1). Taxonomy (GTDB): domain Bacteria; phylum Chloroflexota; class JAJPGV01; order JAJPGV01; family JAJPGV01; genus DATKQD01. The sequence continues at coordinate 23,375 of JBOGTU010000224.1, forward strand.
GCTGGCTGTCAGTGGCGGCTTCCTCCAGTGGCGGGCTCATGCGCACGCGAGCCGGCGGCGGCGCGGATGAACGCCTCGGCCGGCCCGCCACCGGAGCTGCTCGCGGGCATCGCGCAATTCAACGCTGGGGCCTTCTTTGAGTGCCACGAAACGCTCGAGGCTATCTGGCTGGCTGAGCCAGGTGCTATTCGACGGCTTTACCAGGGCATCCTGCAGGTGGGCGTAGCCTTCTACCACCAGCGGAATAACAACTTTCGCGGCTGCACCAGCCTGCTGGAAACGGGGCTGGCCTACCTGCGGCCCTTTGCGCCGGTGTGCCTGGGCGTGAATGTGGAGCAGCTCATTGAGGACGCCAGCCGCTGCCAGGCGGTGTTGTTGGGCCTGGGCAAGGAGCGCCTTCAGGAGTTCGATCGCCGCTTGATCCCGCACATCCATCTGACTGGTGAACCTTGAAGCCTGACCGGAAAGCGATGACCCATCTGACCAGCCCCGTCGCCGCGACCTGCTTTCGGCCAAACTTCTAAAGCAGGAATGGGATGAGGCGCGTGGTGTGCCGCGTGTACTCCCGGTAAGGCTCGCCCAGCTGCCGGAGCAGCGTGTTTTCCTCGGCTTGAATGCGGTACATGTGCCCCAGGGTGACGCTGACCATCAGCAACACCAACGCGGCAATGTTCGTAAGGGTGAGGCCCACACCCAGAAAGATCAACAGGCTGCCGCTGTAGCCGGGATGCCGCACATACCGATACGGGCCCCGAGGAGCCAGACTTCGCTGCTGTCCCCCGTTGAGCTGCGCCAGGTCGCGGGGTGAGCCGCGCCGCGTTGTCTGGTTGGCATACCAGCGCAAGGCGATGCCGGCCATCATCAGGGCGATGCCGAGGAAGAAGAGCAGGCCGCGGTCTACGCGGATGCTGGCCCCGCGCACAAGCAGCGACAGCCACAGCGCTACGAAAGCGCCCAGCCAGATGGAGACCAGCAGCAGCAGGTACGAGCCCGAATCCTGCATGGTTGCCGGGCTGCCCCTGGCCCCGCGCTGGCGGAAGCCGGTGATCCATTCCGTGACGATCCACAGCGCTATTGCCGCGAGAAAAACCTGCGAATAAGGGCTGTAGAACGGCAGTGGGAACACGGGCGCGCCTCAGCCGCCGGCAGCAGCGGGCAAGGCAAGCCATCGCCCCACGCCGCCCCTCATCTACTGGCTGGGATTGCCGCCGGCTGCTCCGCTGGGGCGTGGTGCGCCAGCGGGCGGTGCGCCGGCCGGGCGTGGTGCGCCAACGGGCGGTGCGCCGGCCGGGCGTGGTGCGCCAGCGGGCGGAGCACCAGCCGGGCGAGGTGCGCCAGCGGGCGGAGCGCCAGCCGGGCGAGGTGCGCCAGCGGGCGGAGCGCCAGCCGGGCGAGG
>JBOGTU010000225.1:0-6389 GCA_050695655.1 Chloroflexota bacterium
CGTGCCCGCGCGGGGCTGGCTGGACTGGCACTGGCTGGTGGACTGCCTCTTCCCCTGGACGTCCATCGAGCCGGCCGCGCGCGAGGGGCTGCTGAGCATTGGCTGGTTGGCGGGGCTGGGCTTGCTGGCTGCCGGCATGTGGCTGGGCCAGGCGGACCTGGAGCAGGAAGCAGTGATCGGCGTGTTCCTGGGCGGGCTGGCCAGCTTTGTGGTGCTGCTGCTGGCGCTGCTGCCCTTTGCCCCCGCGGGCGGCCAGCAGCTGGCGGTGGGCGTGCTGCTGGGCGTGTACTTCTGCCTGGGGCTGGCCTGGCAGGCGCTGGTGAAGCGCGTGCGCATGGTGGAAGCGGCTTTTGGCGGCTCCTCGCACGGCGTGGGCGCGTCGTGGCTCATCGTGTTCGGCAGTGTGGGCGGCATCATCCTGCTGCTGGCGCTGCTGCTGGCTGGCGCCGGGCGGCCCATCTCGGGTGCACTGGGCCGCCTGCTGTTGGCCATCGCTGTGCTGGTGCTTTCGGCCGTCAACGCTATCTGGCTGGGGGTGGATTTCCTGATGAACCTCCTGCCCAGCGCGCATCACACCGGCGCGCTGACCTCCACCGATCACCCGGATCCGCTCATCGCGGCGGTGGCTGGCCTCAAGGCGCTGGGCCCGACCAGCTCACTGCACATTCCGGTGGCCCTGTGGGGCACGGTGCTGGGGCTCGTGGCCGCCGGCATCATCGCCTGGGCGGCGGTGGGGCTGCGCCATGGCGGTCGGCGAGCGGACGCGGCCAGCGGTGAGCAGCGCCGGTCTGTGTGGTCGTGGGCGCTGTTCCTGCGGCAGCTGCGCCAGCTGCTGCGGCGCCCGCCAACCGTCTGGCGCGCTGGCGGCGTGGCCCGGCTGGCCGGAGCCGCGCTGCTGAGCCGGAGCGGCGTTGCGGTGCGTCGCGAGCGGCCCACCTCCGTGCGCACGCTGTACCTGGCGGTGCTGTGGTGGTGCCGGCAGCATGGCCACCCCCGGCGCACCTGGCACACGCCGCTGGAATTTGCGCCGGAGCTGCGCGAGCTGGTGCCGCCGTCGCTCTCGCGGGAGCTGACGCGCGCCTACGTGGCCGCCCGCTACGGCAACCAGCCGGCCGCCCCGGATGCCTTTGGCACTCTCCTCGCCGCGTGGGATGAGGCGCAGGCGGAAGCGGCTTCCGCACCCACCACGCCAGTCGCCATGCCTCGCCCCCAGCAGCCGGCGCCCAGCCCCCGCTGGCGCGAGCTGGAGTAAGCTCGCCGCCAACCCACACCCCGGGGTCCGGGCTGCCGACGAATCGTTGCGGTGGCATTTCATTGAGCTCGCCACTGCCCCACAGGATTCACGCCCCCGCATCACCTGCACACGGACATCCAGGCCGGGTACCGGTAGGCACTCGATGTGGCCAGACTTAACCTGCCCATCGCTCGTTTTCCTGCTCAGTTTGCCCCACCAAGAGAGCTGACACATTCGGTTTAGCCCCGGCGGAGCGTCACCTCTCGTAGTGGTAGCGGGCCTGGAGGACCACGAGCTCCTGATCGAGCACCTGGTAGACAAGCCGGTGCTCGTCGGTGATCCGGCGCGACCAGGCACCACTCACGCCATACTTGAGCGGCTCAGGCTTGCCGATTCCGCTCGTGGGGTCGCGCAAGGCGTCATCGAGCAGGCGGTTGATGCGCCTGATCATCGCCCGGTCAACGCCCTGCCAGTACCTGTAGTCCTCCCATCCCTGTGGTGCGAAGACCAGCCTCACGCGCGATCGAGTTGCTGCTCGACCGTCTCTCCACGCCGAGCAGCGTCCGCCGCATCGAGCAGGCGGCGAGCATTAGCCGGCGAGCGGAACAGGTACGCCGTCTCCTGCCACGCCGCGTACTCGTCGGCCGACATCAGCACCGCGTTTCCGCGCTTGGACGTGATCTCGATCGGCGCTCGGTCGTCGTTAACCTTCTCGATGAGCGGGAACAGCGCTCGACGCGCTTCGCTGGCCGTGACCGTCACGACAACCTCCTGTTACTGGTACCGGATATTGTACAATAGATGTGCTTCAGGAAGCAGCCGTAACCCGCTGCGAACTTGCCCGGCTCTGGTCGAGGACCCCCAAAGCTTCTCGGCTGGGAGCCCGACGTGTTCGCCTCGGCAGCCTTCGGCTGCATCCATCCGGGTTTACGAGAAGGTCCTTCGTATCGAAGCGGGGATGCACTTGATGGAGCCGTCAGCAGCGGGCGTGGGGCTGCCTGAGCGCAGATGATCAGCGCCATGTCGCAGCCCGCCTGATCGGTCCGGCTATCGTGACGCGGCATAGCAGTGGCATGATTGCCGGCATGGTAGAGGCCATCTGGCGGTACCCGGTTAAGTCGGCGCTGGGCGAGGCGCTGAGCTCCGTGAGGATTGGCACTGAGGGGCCCGAGGGCGACCGGGGATGGGCCTGCCTGAGCGCTGACGGCGCCGTGGTCAGTGCCAAGCACCCGCGGCGCTGGGGCAAGCTGCTCCAGGTATCGGCCGCGTGGCGGCGCAGCGGTGAGACAGCGGAGGTAGCGCTGCGGGTCCCAGGGTTTGATCCACTGGTCGCGGGCAGCGCCGAGGCCGATCGGGTGCTGAGCACCTGGCTGGGCGATGCCGTGCGGCTCACCAACGTTGTGCCGGCTGATGCGCGGCTGCACCGCCTGTGGCCGGCGGAGCCGGGCATGATTCCGGATTGGGCCGCGGCTGCACCGGGAACGGAAGCGGTGACGGGCGTGCCGGGCGCGCATCCTGGCGGGCGGTTCGTGGACTTCGGCGCGCTGCACGTGGTGACCACGGCGGGGTTGCGGCACCTGGAGGCGCAGGGAGTGGACGCTGACGCACGGCGCTTCCGCCCCAACCTGGTGCTTTCGCTCGACCGCGCGCCTGCCCCTGGCGACGTTCTCCGCGTGGGCGCGGAGGTGACCCTGCGCTGCTTGCTTCCAACGCCGCGCTGCGCCATTCCTGGTGCAGCTCACGGGGAGCTTGCGCCCGCGCCGCAACTGCTGCGTGCGCTTGGCCGTGAGCGAATTGAGCTGCCGGGCCGGGGCCGCGCCGCCGCCTTCGGCTTCTACGCCGAAGTACTCACGACCGGCACGATAGCCGTGGGCGACACCTCAACGCCTGACCATGAGCATTCCGCGGAGTGAGGATTTGCTCCCGAGGGGCTCGCCGGCGCGCTCATATGACAGGAGCATGCAGGGGTAGCTCCAGAGCTGGCCCGCTGAGGCGTTAGTTGGGAGGGGCAGCGATGGTGCCGCCGCGGGGACTGTTGCCGATGCCGTCCGACGGGTAGAGCCGCAAACCATCCACGCGGCTGAAATGGCGTTGATCATTCGTGATGACAGAGAGACCGTGGTGCAGCGCCGTCGCGGCAATGAGAAGATCGAAATCACCGATCAGCTGACCATGCCGACGCAGCTCGCCTCGAACGCGTGAGAAGCGTTGCATTACGGAGCGGTTCAGCGGGAGCACCTGGACTACTCGGAGGAACTCGCGGAAGCCCCTCTCATGGGCTTGAGGATCGTGGCCGAAGTAGATGCCCTCATAAATTTCGCCAAAGGTGATGAGACTAATGGCAAGGCCATCCCGGGCCAGGGAGGTGAGGAGCTGAACGGCGCGTTCTCGTCCCTTGAGGTACTCAGCAACCCAATCGGTGTCGACAAGGTACCTCACAAATCAACCGGCTGGCGGGACGTCCGCCGGCTCTCATCAACATCAGCGAGGAAGCCCTTGATGTCGACGTCCCTCCAGCTGCCGGCCGCTGATCGGAAAGCTTCGAAGTCAGCTTTTGACGTTGCTTTGCCAGCTCCTGACCGTGCGCCGGGCTTGATGGGCGAGAGAATGGCCACATCTTCGCTGTGGAATTCGAGCAGGCGGGATTCACGAGTAGACCGTACCTCTTCTACAAGCCGCATAAGCGCGAGGTCTCCGCTTATATCGACACGCTTCAGTTCTTTGGCCATTACCACCCACCGCTCAATGCGACACGAATGCAGTATCTCACGAGCAACCAAGCGAAGCAACGATTGGATTGCCGCGACGAGCTTACTCTCCAGCGCAACCCCGTCGCGACCCGGCGTGGGCCGTTGCTCACGGCGGCGTCACGCTGCTGAGCGGCGCAGTGCGGTGGCCTGGAGATGTCTGATCTGCTGACGCTCCCATGTGATTGGCAAGCCTGGCGCTCGGCGGTGATTGGCAGCGCATCGCATTGGCGCGGGCGCTGCTGGCCGCGCGGCGCAGCCGAGCTATCCGGCGGGCAGTGGCAGAAGATGGCTCTGGCACGGGCCATGATGCGCCTGGCGCCGCTGCTGGTGCTGCTGGACGAGCCGACCGGCGCGCTTGATGCGGAAGCCGAATTTGCGCTCTTCCAGCGCTACGCCGCCGCCGCTCGCGAAACCGGCCAGCGTACCGGCGCCATCACCGTGCTGGTGACGCATCGCTTCTCCAACGTCCGCATGTGCGACCTCATCCTGGTCCTGGCCGGCGGCCGCCTGGTGGAACAGGGCCGCCACGACGAGCTTGTCGCCTCCGGCGGCCTCTACGCCGAGCTGTACGAGCTGCAGGCGCAGCAGTACCGGTAAGCGTCGGCGCGAAGGGGCCAGCCAAAGCCATCCCTGGGCGTTGTGCTTACTTGCTTGCGATCAGGCCAACGATGGCGCTGGATTGCCCATTGGCCAGTGGCAGGCGCTGCTGCGTGGCGCTGTCGTACAGGCCTACTTCCAGGCGGCCCGGCCCCTGGAACGCCGGAGGAACGAGCAGCAGGTGAGTGTCCACAATCGTCTCTCCCGGCTGCCAGAGCGTGGTGGGATAGGTATTGCCCCGCGGCTGCGCATCGCTCTGCGCCACCACCTTGTTGGCACTGTCCAGCAGGTGCACGAAAACGGTGTAGCGTCGCGACACCGGGGCGAGCGCTTTCCACTGCAGCACCACCCGCAGCGCATCGCCCGGGCTCCAGATCGTGTCAGCCGGCGACACGGAGAGCAGCTCGATGCCGGCGCCGAAGCGCAGGTTGCTCGGGGCGAACGCGATGTTCGGCACCGCGGCCTGGCCGCCTACGCGGATGGCGCCGAAAACGTACGTTACACCTGAATTGCCGCCGGCAAGGCGATAGTCGAGATAGCGGAGGGCGGGCCCGCCGCGCTGGAACATGGAGACGCCGATGCGCAGCAGGGTCTGGGGGGGCGCCTTCGGGCTCACGGCGAGCGCGTAGCGATCCACGATGAGCGCGCCCGGCCGCCAGGTGGAGGTGGGCCGCGCGCCGTTGCCGGGATTGTTCTGGTCGCCCGCGTAGGCGATCCTCCCGGTGGGATCGAGCAGGTGCACGCCCACCTCCCAGTTCGCATCGGTTCGCGTGAGCGGCTGCCAGTACAGCGTGACGGTGACCGTGCCGCCAGGATCCACCGAGCTGGCGCTGGCGCTTTCGCCAACCAGCCGGAAGCTCGTCCCGAAATCCACCGACAACGGATGGTGCGGGACAGCGGCGAACTGCTGGGCGGAGATGGTGGGCGCCGCGGCGTAGGCGGGGCCGATGGCCACGAAGGGCATGGCCAGGCCGACGGCGGCAAACCCGGCCGAGAACGCCACACCGGCGCCGGCTCGCCAGCAGCCGAGGGGCCCGGCGACCGCGCCGGCCACGAGCAGTGCCAGCGGCGCCAGGCCGATCATCAGGAAGCGGCCGTGCAACAGGAACATGTCCAGCAGGATGATCGAGCGCCCCAGCGGCAGGATGGCCGCGGCCACGGTCAGCAGGCCCAATGCACCCGCCGCCCGCCGCGAGATGGCCAGATCGGCGAAGCCAAAGAGCCTGAGCAGAAGGAGCAGGCTGCACACGCCTGCCACCACGCCGGCCAGCGCATAGGTCCAGCCGGGAGCTTCCACCACTCCCGTGCCGAACGACGCCACGAACGTTTGGAAGATGAGGTGCAGCGACACCAGCCGCCCGTTGCGCTGGCTGGCCGGCAGCAGGGTGAACGCCACGCCGCCCACCAGCACCAGCGCCAGCAGGCCCTGCCCGAGGCGTGTTGGGCTGAAGCGCTGCGCGGCCTGGCCGGCCAACCAGAACAGCGCCAGGGCCACGCCGATTGCCCCCAGCGTGGCGAGCACGGGCAAGGCCATGAGAGGCACGTGCTTGGCCAGCGTGGCTGGAACGCGCCCGCCGAGCTGGCCCATGAGGGCAGCGGTAGCTGAATCGCGCCCAAGCCACCAGCCAACCACGATAGCGAACGCCACCAGGCATTGCCCCAGCCACAGCAGCGCAGTGAGAAGCGATCGTCGCCGCCAGCCCTGGTGCAGCAGGAACAGGAGATAAACCGGCACGAGCACATAGGCAGTGGATTTGCCCTGTACGCTCACCCCCAGCGCGAGCCCCAGCCACCAGGCATGCCGGTCG
>JBOGTU010000226.1:0-4185 GCA_050695655.1 Chloroflexota bacterium
GCGTTGTCGAGAACCTGGTCGGCTATGCCAAATCAGACCTGGTGGTGCCGGCCGGCACCTGGCCCAGCCTGGCCGAGGCGAATGTGGCTGCCCGAGCTTGGTGCAGCGAAGTGAACGGCCGCCAGCACAGCGAGATCGCCGCTGTCCCCGCTGAACGGCTCAGCAGTGAACGGTTGCAGCTGCGACGTCTGCCGTCCTTGCGGCCGCCGCTGCGTCAAGGTGAGGCGCGGACGGTGGACAAGCTGTCGCTGGTGCGTTTCGGTTCAGCGCGCTACTCAGTGCCCGAGCGGCTGCGTGGCGCCAAGGTGGATGTCAGCGCCAGCGACAGCCTGGTCCTCATCAGCCAGCAGGGCACGGAGGTGGCCAGCCACACCGCCGTGCCACCCGGCGAGGTCTCCATCTGCGAAGAGCACTACCGTGACCGAGCCCAGCGCCCGGTGCGGGCGGTGTGGCCACGGACCACCGCCGAGGTCGCCTTTATCGGCCTGGGCGCCGTCGCCGAACAGTTCTTGCGTCTGGCCGCCGCGGCCGGAGTGGCGCGCCTCAGCGCCGAGCTGGCCGCCATCGTCGCCCTCGAGCCTGCCTGGCAACGGGCGGCGTTGGTGGCCGCGCTGGAACGTGCCGTGGCGTTTCGGCGTTTCAAGGCGGAGGATGTGCGAGCTATTCTGGCCGCCGGTGCTGGCGCGCCGACCCCGGTGCACAGTGGTGAGCCGCTGCAACTCAACCTGCCGCGGGTTCCAGAACGACCCTTGAGTGACTACGCCTTGGCGGCACGAGCATGAGCACGGCCCCACCAGCGCTCCCGCCCGATTTGCTGGCTGGTCTGAAGCGGCTCAAGCTGGCCCGCATTCGCGCCATCGCTCCCGAGATACTGGTAACCGCCAAGACCCAGCGCTGGGCGCCAGAGGAGCTGCTGCGCACCTTTCTGGAGGCCGAAATCGCGGCGCGCGATGCCTCCAACCAGCTGTCTCGGCTCAAGGGTGCCGGCTTTCCCGTGCTCAAGACGCTTGAGCAGTTCCAGGTCGCCGTGTCGTCTGTTCCGCAGGCGACCTTCGATTACCTGGCCAACTTGGAATGGATCCCCGCCGGTGAGAATCTGTGCCTGATCGGACCAGCCGGCACGGGCAAGTCGCATCTGCTGGTCGCCGTTGGCCATGCGGCTGTGGCGGCGGGACGGCGGGTCCGCTACTTCGCCGCGGCCAACCTGGTTGAGACGCTCTACCGCGGCCTCGCCGACAACTCCGTCGGCCGGGTCATTGACGGCTTGCTGCGCTACGAACTGATCGTCATCGATGAGTTGGGCTTCGCTCCTCTGGACAGCACCGGCAGTCAGCTGCTGTTCCGCTTCGTGGCCGCTGCCTACGAGCGGCGCAGCCTGGCTATTGCCAGCCACTGGCCATTCGAGCAGTGGGGCCATTTCCTGCCCGACCAGACCACCGCCGTCTCACTGCTCGATCGCCTTCTGCATCATGCCGTAGTGGTCGTCACGGGCGGAACGCAAAGCGAAATCGGTTGACACCAGCCCGGTGGAGGGCGCCGTCGATGGCCTGGAGGAGGGTGTCGTCGATAGTGAGTCATCGCCCGGGAGCGGGATCCGGAAGACGATCTTGACGTTCCAATTCTCAACTTCGACGCGCTCCACCATCAGACGCATGAACTCCTGCCGCTCGTAAAACGAAAGGTTACTTAAGCCGGCGGAGACGGTGGCGCACAGCGCCTGGACGTTGTCGCGGAAGTTGCGGGTTGAGCGGGCTTCTCCCTGCTCCGTCTCCAGCCGCTCAATCTCCTGCTCTAAGGCTTCGGCGCGAGCCCGGAGCGGCAGCATCCGTTTCTCGAGCTGGTCAAGGGTGAGCAGCTCGACCTGGTAGGCATCGAGCAGCCGCTGCTGCTCCTTCTGGACCTGACCACACTGACGCTTCACCACATCCAGCTGGTTGGTCAGCGCATCATCATCCGACAGGAATTGACCTCCGCCGGCAATGGCCTGCAGGAGAACCTGAGGGTCGCGCAGCACCTCGGAGACCTTCCTCCAGACGAAGGCGTCGAGCGCGTCGGCGCGAATGTGGCGCTGGCCGCAGCGCTGCTCCGGCGAAACGAACGAAGTGTGGCTCTGGCAGTGGTAGTAGCGGGTGAGGGTGCCATTTCGGGTGCGCATGGTGTGGCAGCGGCAGCTATGGTGGCACTCGCCACACCACACCAGACAGCGCAGCAACCACCAGGGCCGGCCGAGGTGCCGGGGGCTGAAGCGGCTGTTGTCGCGGTGAATCTGCTGCGAGCGCTGAAAGAGATCGGTGTCGACAATGGGCGGCACCGGGATGGTGATCCACTCCTGGCGGTCACGCGGCACGGTTTGCCAGCGGACGTGGATCTTCGGACCGGTTAGACGTGTCATCTGTGCGGTGTTGGTCTGCCACGCGCCAATATACGCCTGGTTGTGCAGGATGCGGCTGAGGGTGGAGGTTCCCCAGTAGCGGCTTCGGCCCTGCGGTGTCGGAACCTGCTCCAGCGTCAGCCGCTTGGCCAGCTCGCGTACGGAGAGATGCTCCTCGACATGCCAGGTGAAGATCTGGCGCACCATGGCCGCCTCGGGCTCGAAGATCTCCAGCCGAGCCGGCGAGCCCGATGAGCGAGGTACCCGGCGATAGCCGTAGGGCACCCGCCAGGCCACTACTTCGCCCTGCCGCGCTCGATACAGCTTCCCGCGGCGGTACCGCTCAGCGATCTTGGTGCGCTCATATTCAGCCACCGCACCCTGGATCTGCAGCAGCAAATGGGCTTGCGGGTCATCGGTCAGCGGCTGTTCCAGGAAGATGACCTGCACGCCCCACTTCTCCAGCTCTTCCAGGATGAGGACTTGGTACACATACTTCCTGGCCAGGCGGTCGGGACACAATACCAAGACGGCCTCGAAAGCGCCGTCACGCGCGCCATCTCGAAGCCGGTCCAAAGCGGGACGATCCAGCCGTGCACCGCTATGTCCCTCGTCCAGACAAACATACGATTCGACGATGGTATGGCTGTGCTCGTGGGCGAAGCTGCGCAGCGCATCCACCTGGGAATCGATGGTCCGCTCTTTCTCCTGGCGCTCAGTGGATACCCGAGCGTAGAGCGCTACGCGCATCGTCTTCTCCCGTCGAAGTTGTTCGTTCGAGCAGCCAGCGAATGCCGTGGTACATCGCCTCCAAGCGCGGGTCGCGCGAGCCACACCACGCGGGCAAGGCGGCGCCGACAACGTCGGCACGCCAGGGTCCCGCATTCGCGCCGCGACGACACAAGCGCCGGACGATGATGAGCCCGAACGGGATAGCCACGACGGACTGAGGCGCCGTCAAGGCGGTGTTGCGCGCCTGCTCGTACTCCTCTTGCGGCGCTCCGCCACGCTGTAAGAAGCCCACCCACCAGCTGCTCACGGCTCGCCGGCGCGCGGCCGAGCAGTTTTTTTTTGAGCAGGCGCTGAATAGAGCGCGGATGAATGCTGACGCCAAATCGCACCTGGAGCTCGTCGGTGAGCGTCAGCGCCGAGATGCCGGGCACCTTCTCTCGCCGCGTCAGCACGTAGTCCACCATCTCGTCAGTCAGCTTGCGCGGATGCTTGGGGCCACGCTTCCTGGCCAACAAGCCGTGGAAGCCTTCAGCGGTAAAGGCGGCGTCCGTGAGATAGAAGGTCTGGCGGCTGAAGCCGAAGGTTCGGGCCGCATCGGCCACCGGCAGGCCCTCGACGTAGTGCGCTCGCAGCATCTCGTACTTCACCTGCACCAGGTTCTCTGGGTCACAGAACTCGGGATGCGCGGTGAAGACACTCGCTTGGACACGGTCCCAAGCTGCATTCCAGGCTCCGAGCTGCTTGAGGAGCTCACGCTTCGCCTCGTCGCTTGCTGACACGTGGCCATCGTAACCGGCCAGGCAGAATGTGTCAATATCATTACGTCGTTAAAAGCCCTGTCAGACGCCTTCTGGCCGCAACACCCTTCTCGAAATGATGGCCCGCCCTTCTGGCTCATTGGCACGACAAATATCGCTTGACACGCGCCTACACCGACGACGCAATTCACTTGACTGTTTTGTGGGTGATCTGACGCGCCGAAAGCCTCACCTGGAACGGCCCGACGTACAGTACCCACTCCGTCCCTTCGAGATCGGCGCTCACAACAAAGCGCAGGTGAACCTTTGCGTTCCGTTCGTGGT
>JBOGTU010000227.1:0-14304 GCA_050695655.1 Chloroflexota bacterium
GGCCGCGGCCAGCCGGCCGGTCGGGCTGGGTGAGCACCAGCGCGGGGCGCTGCTCCGCGGCAACCAGCGCATCCAGCGCCGGCACCGCGAAGTCGGGCGTTCCAGCAAAGACCAGCCTCATGCCGCACCGACTTGTCGCACAGCCAGCCCGCCGGCGCCACTCGTCAAGAGCGGCTGCATAGGGTGGCCGATTCGAAACGGGGGGAGTGCTCGGCCCTTACAAACAGGTCGAGGGCCAAGAAGCCGCTTCGGTGGACTAAATGCAGGCGGGGACTTTCTCGCCGGCGGCTTCGCGGCGGGCTCGTTCCTCCGCCACCTCATCCTCGGCGACGTCGCGCACATTCTCAGCCTTGTCGGTGAAGAGAATGCCGTCCAGGTGATCGATCTCGTGCTGCAGACAGCGCGCGAACCAGCCATCGGCCCGAATGCGTTTCTGGTGGCCCTGGTCATCGCGCGCCCTGACCATCACCCACTCGGCGCGGGACACATCGCCCCGCAGGCCCGGTACGCTGAGGCAGCCTTCGGTGCCCAGGACCGTGCTGCCCGATTGCTTCACGACCTCTGGGTTGATGAGCGCGATGGGATCGTGCTCGTCATCCTGCATGTCGATCACGATGATGCGCAGGCTGACGCCGATCTGGGGCGCCGCAAGGCCGATGCCGCGCTGATCGTTGTTGTACATGGTATGGAACATATCCTCCACCAGCGTCCGCAGCGAGGGGTCCACACGGCTCACCTTCTTCGCCTTGCGGCGCAGCACCGGGTCGCCATCCTTGCGCACGCGCAGCAACTTGGGCATGACGGCTGGAAGTATAGCGGTCGGTTTCAGCCGCGTTGAGCCCTTTGCAGCCCGTTTGATTGCTGTAGTATGGGCCGATGGAACGCATCTACCTGTACCGGCGCCCCAGTGATGGCAAGCAGGTGGAGTTTTTCTCCACGCTGCGGATGGGGAAGGTCACCTATCTGATACGCGAGCAGAACGGCCAGGACAGTGTGGCCACGGATAAGCAGGCGGTTGAAGATTTTCGGGAGGCGCTGCTCCAAGACGGATACGTGGCCATCAACTCCTGAAAGCAGCCCACGCTCGGCGGAGTCCCCTCAAAGTAGCCTCGGCTTGAAGCGAGACCCTTGTTAGGCTATGAACCCTGAAACGATGAGACAAGGAACTGCCGCTCGGTGTCCGCGCTGATTCCTTCGCCCGCCGCGTGGTTGGATGGCCCCATGCCGTTGGACGATGAGGACACGGTGCAGCTGTGCCGCGTGGGGCTGTTCCAGAACATGGCACCGCGCGACCTCATGTTCCTGGTGCGCGTGAGCCACACGGTCATCGCCGAGGAGGGCGCGCTGGTCATTTCCCAGAACTCCATCGGCGACTTCTTTTACGTGATCGTGGATGGGCTGCTGCGCATCACGGTGCACGTCAACGGACGCGACATCGTGGTGGGCTACTTCAGCCGCGGGCAATCCGTGGGGGAGCGCGCGCTCATGGAGAACATCCGCCGCACCGCCTCCATCATCGCCGCGCGCGAGACGCGCCTGGTGCGGGTCCCCGGCTTCACCTTTCGGCGGATCATGTCGCGGCCTGAGAACCGCCATTTCGTGGAGCGCAAGACCAACATGCTGGTGCGCTCGAACGCGCGCCTCGGCGCGGCCGTCGCACCACAAACGAGCTGAGGGCACCAAGCTCCAGCACCAACTGGCCCTCACCTCGCCTCTCCCAGTCGGGAGAGGAACCTGCCTCGACTGGCATAACAGCGAACACGTGAGATCAAAGGACCGGCTATTGTGCCGCGTTCCGGCGCGCGGCACGCAGCACAATAGATATGGAATGAAGACGGATGAGCTCGACTACGAGCTGCCACCCGAGCTGATTGCCCAAACCCCAGCCACCCCGCGTGATGAGTCACGCCTGCTGGTGGTGCATGGTGACACCGGCCAGCTGGAGCATCGGCGCTTTCGAGACATCGGCGACTACCTCCAGCCGGGCGATGCGCTGGTGCCCAACAACAGCCGTGTGCTGCCGGCCCGGCTGCACGCGCACAAGCTGCCCACCGGCGGCTCGCTGGAGGTGCTGCTGCTGGAGCAGGAGGATGAGCAGACGTGGCAGGCGCTGGTGAATCCCGGGCGCCGCTTGGCCGATGGCGTGGTGGTGGAGTTCGAGCGGCAACAGGTCTTTGCCTGTCCCACGGATGAGCAGGCCGCGGGCCCTACTGATCTGCGAGCCCAGGTGCTGGGCCGCGCCGCTGGCGGTGCGCGCCGGCTGCGCTTCTCCAGCGCGGGAGGGGAGCTGGAGCAAGCCCTTGAAAGTTTCGGCGAGACGCCGCTGCCGCCCTACATCCACCAGCCGCTGAACGACCCGGAGCGCTACCAAACCGTGTATGCCAGCGCCCGCGGCTCCGTGGCGGCACCCACTGCTGGGCTGCATTTCACGCCGGAGCTGCTCCGGCAAGTGCAGGTCAGCGGCGTGCGCCTGGAGTATGTGACAGTCCACATCGGCCTGCACACCTTTCGTCCCATCCGCGCCGAGGAGGTGGAGGCGCACGAGATCCACCGCGAGCTGTGCAGCGTGAGTGAGGACACCGCCCGTGCCGGCAACAGCGCCCACGCCACAGGGCGGCGCGTAGTGGCCGTGGGCACTTCGAGCGTCCGCGCGCTGGAATCCGCCTGGCGCGACGGCGCCATACACCCCTACCAGGGCTGGAGCAACCTCTACATCTACCCCGGCTACACCTACCACGCGGTGGACGCCCTGATCACCAACTTTCATCTGCCGCGCACCACACTGCTGGCGCTGGTCAGCGCCTTCCTCAGCCCCGAGCTGATCCGCGCGGCTTACGCCGAGGCCATCCGCGAGCGCTACCGCTTCTACTCCTTCGGCGACGCCTGCCTCTTGCTGCACGCCTGAGCAGACGGCGTGTCGGATTGCCCCCGGCCTGTCACAAAGCGGGTGATGGTGGTGCTGTTGCTGCGGAGACGCCGCAACATTTCGCGGTCGCGACCCGTCTGAACCACGGGATTCAACGGCAATCCACTTCGACAGGGAGAAACACCGCTCGTGCGCAAACCCTCCTCACTTACACTTGCCGCGCCCGCGCTGGCGCTGGTGCTGGCTGCCTGCGGCCAGGCGCCGAATGCCGCGACCAGCGCAACCAGCAGTGCCATCACGGTCGCCGAAACGGAGGCGATCAGCGGGCCTATCGCCTCCGTGTTCAGCTATACGGGCAGCGTGGCCCCCACCTGGACCGTGAGTGTGATTCCCCAGGCATCCGGCCCAATCGTTCAGTTGAACATCAAGCAGGGGCAGCACGTGCGGCAGGGCCAGCTGCTGGCGGTGATTGATCATCGCTCGCTGGACGATCAGGTCACACAGGAGAAGGCCAACCTCGCCGCGGCGCAGGCCAAGCTCCGGAGCCTGGAAGCAGGCGCGCGGCCGGAAGATATCACCGCGGCCAAAGCCAACGTGGCGGCCGCGCAGGCCAAGCTGAACGAGTCCCAGCAGGGCGGCAGCCCGCAGTCGATCGGAGAGGCCCAGGCCAAGCTCGCCGCGGACCAGGCGAATCTCAGCAAACTGCTGGCTGGTGCCGCGCCGCAGGACGTGACGAACGCCCAGCTGGCCGTGGCAGCCGCCAAGGATAACCTCTTCGCCCAGCAAACGCAGTACGACCGGCAGGTCGCCGCGGGCATTGCCAGCCCATCCCAGCGGCAGGCGGCGCTCGATGTCGCCCAAACGCAGATCGATCAGGCCAATACCCAGCTTGCCAAGCTCACCGCTCCGCCGCGCCCGGAGGACGTGGCTGCCGCCAAGGCGGCGGTGGACGCGGATACGCAGGCGCTCGCCCAGGCCCAGCAGCCCAACCGCCCGCAGGACATTGCCCAGCTGCAGCAGGCGCTGATCGCGCAGCAGGCCCAGGCCGCCAAGGCCGCGGCACCCTACACCGCCAGCGACATCGCGCAGGCGCAGGCCGCCGTCCAGGTGGCGCAAGCCTCCCTGCAATCCGCCCAAACAGCACTGAGCAACGCCAGCGTTGCCGCGCCGGCAGCCGGCATTATCAGCGACGTGCCGGTGGCCGTGGGCTCGCTGGTGGGGCCGGGCACTCCCGTGGCCACACTGATCTCGGCCAACCTTGAGGTGGACGCCAGCGTGGATGAGAGCCAGGTGGGTGAGTTCAAGGATGGCCAGCCGGCGCAGATATCGGCCGGCCAGGCCTCGGCGAAGCCGCTCGATGCCACCGTGGCCGTGGTTGCCCCCGCCGCCGACCCCAAAACACGCAAGTTCACGGTTCGCGTGGTGCCGGCGGTGCCCAGCACGACGCTGCTGGCCGGCATGTCGGCGACGGTGAACATCCAAACCGGCCAGGTGAGTGGCGCGCTGCTGGTGCCCAAGGATGCCGTGCTGCAGCGCAACGGCCGGCAGGTGGTGTTCGTCGACCAGAATGGTCGCGCGCGCATGGAGCAGGTGCGCACAGGCGTGAGTAACAGTCGCGACGTGCAGATCCTCAGTGGGCTCAGCAGCGGTGCGCAGGTTATTCTGCCGGGATCGGTCGAGCTGGCCGATGGTGACGCCGTGCTGCGGGCGCCCGCGGGGCCGGGCCCGGCACCCAGCACTTCGGCGGCACCCTCCAGCGCGCCTGCACAGGCCTCGGCCAGCGGCCAGGCTTCGGCCGCAAGCAGCGGCAAGTAGATGAAGCTCACCCATTTCGCGCTGCGCAACCCGCTGGTGATTGGCGCGATCACCGTGGTGCTCATCTGTTTTGGCCTGTACTCGTACTTCAGCATGGCCATCGCCATCGTGCCCAACGTCAACTTTCCGGGCGTGGAGATCGTCACCACCGAGCCGGGCGCAGATCCGCAGACCGTGGAAACGCAGATCACCAAGCCGATTGAGGATGCCGTTGCCGCGCTGCCCAACATCGACACCATGACCTCTACCTCGAATGAGGGCGTGTCCACCATCAGCGTGCAATTCACCACGGCGGCCAACGCCACCCTGGTGCCGGTGGATGTGGAGCGCGCCGTGAACCAGGCCCGCGCGAACCTGCCCGCTGATGCGAACGCGCCCTCCGTTGCCAGCTTCGACACCAACTCCATCCCCGTGCTGGTTGTCAGCCTCTCCGGCTCTCAGCCGCTGAGTCAGCTGCAGCAGGTGGCCACGAACCGCCTGCAAACCACCCTCCAGGGCATCGCCGGCGTTGGTTCCGTGAGCGTGGACGGGGGCAGCAGCCGCGAAATTCAGGTGAAGGTCAACATGAGCGCGCTTCAGGCGCGTGGCATTGGCTTGAATACGCTGCAGCAGGCCCTGCAAGCGGAGCAGATCGAAGTGCCCGCCGGCACGCTCACCTCGGCCACCAAGGACGTAAACGTGCTGCTGAACGGCCTCGTGAGCAGTCCTGCGCAGCTGGGGCAGATCATCGTGGCGCAAACTCCCACCGGTCCGGTGTACCTGAAAGACGTGGCGACCGTGGACGACACCCTCAAGCAAGCACAGGTGATCGCCCGAGTGAATGGCCAGCCGGCGGTCACGCTCACCGTCACCAAACTGGCGAGCGCCAACACCATCCAGGTGGCAGGCGCGGTGCAGCGGGAGATGGCCCAGCTGCAGCCCACGCTCCCCCAGGGCATGAAGCTGGACACCGTGTTCAATGCCGCCGACTACACGCAGCAGTCGTTCGACACCATTCAGAAAACGCTTATTGAGGCGGTCATCTTCACCGGCCTCATTCTGCTGCTGTTCCTGCACACGTGGCGCAGCACGCTGATTGTGCTCGTCGCCATCCCCACCTCGGTGCTGACGACGTTCGGCATCATGAACTTGATCGGCTTCAACCTGAACCTGTTCTCCATGCTGGCGCTCACGCTTGCCGTAGGCATCCTGGTAGACGACAGCATTGTGGTGCTGGAGAACATCTACCGGCACCTGGGATTGAAGGAGCCACCCTATTTGGCGGCCATCAATGGGCGCAACGAGATCGGCCTGGCAGCCATCACCATCACCATGGTGGATGTGGTGGTGTACGTGCCCATCGCGCTCATCCCCGGTATCGCGGGCGACTTCATCCGGCCCTTCGCCCTGGTGATCGCGGCTGCCACGCTCACCTCGCTCATGGTCTCCTTCACCCTCACACCGCTGCTGGCCAGCCGCTACCTGGCCCTGGAGCAGGCCATCAGCGCGCAGCCAGGCCGGCTGGCCGCCGTTGGGCGCGCGTGGGATGCCGGCTTCAATGCCATCGAGGGCGCGTACCAGCGCCTGCTCGCCAAAGTGCTGGCCGGCCGCAAGGGCCGCCGCCTGGTGATCCTCATTGGCGTGCTGAGTTTCATCCTGGGCATCGGCACGCTGTTCACCGGGCGCATCGGCTTCGACATCTTCCCCAGTGGCGACCAGTCCGAAGTGGACGTGAGTGTCACCATGCCTTCCGGTACCAGTCTCAACACCACGGATGCGGCCGTGCAGCAGATGGAGGCACGGCTCAAGCCCTTCAAGGAGATCCGTCAGGTCGCCACCGTGGTCGGTCAGGGCAGTGGCTTCGGCGCCTCCAGCGGCGATACCGCGACCCTGCGCGTGCTGCTCGTGCCGCCGGACAAGCGATCGCGCAGCTCCGCCCAACTGGCGGACGTCATTCGCCCGGCCCTCAGCGCGGGCATTCCCGGGGTCACCGTGCGGACGGATCTGCCCAGCGCATTCGGCTTCGGCGGCTTCGGCGGGCAGCCCATCCAGGCGTCGGCGCGCGGGCCGAATCCAGCGGTGCTGAACGCGCTGGTGGACCAGATGACCACGGCCATGGCGCACGTGCCGGGTGCCGTGGACGTGAACAACGCCAATCAGAAAACGCAGCCCGAAGAGGTGATCCAGATGAACCGCGACCAGGCCGCGGCACTGGGCATCACGGCGCAGCAGGCGGCGCAGGCCCTTTCGGCCGCGGTGGATGGCACAGTGGTCACCAAGTTCCGTCAGCCGGGGCAGGACGCCGTGGATGTTCGCCTCATCGGCGACGATGCCTTTCGCGCCAATCCGGCCAACCTCGGCAGCTTGCCACTGCTCTCGAATAACGGCTCCATCGTGTCCCTCGGGCAGATCGGCACCATCGTCCAGAGCAGCGCCCCGGTGGAGATCGACCATGTGAACCGCGAGCGAGCGGTGACCATCAACGCCTCCGTGAGCGGTCGCACCGTGGGGCAGGTGCAGACGGATATCCAGGGGGCCATCGCCAAAATCCCGCTGCCGCCGGGCTACTCGGTCACGTATGGCGGCCAGGGGCAGGAGGGCGCCAGCGCCTTCTCGGACATCTACAAGGCCATGGGCGTGGCACTGCTGCTGATTTACGTGCTCATGATGATGCTCTTCGGCTCCATCACGCTGCCGCTGGCGATCATGATGTCGCTGCCGCTGGCGCTCGTGGGCGCATTTGGCGCCATGGCCATCACCGCGACGCCCTTCACCCTCTTCTCGCTGCTGGGCTTCACGCTGCTCATCGGCCTGGTGGGCAAGAACGCCATCCTGCTGGTGGACTACACGGATACGCTGCGCAAACGCGGGCTGGGCCGCACGGCGGCGCTGTTGGAGGCAGGGCCAACACGGCTGCGCCCCATTGTCATGACCACGATGTCCGTGATCGTGGCGCTGTCGCCGCTGGCACTGGGCATCGAGCAGGGATCGGAGCTGCTGAAGGCCGCGGCCATCGTGCTCATCGGAGGGCTCATCACCTCTACCATGCTGACGCTGGTGTTCGTGCCGGCCATGTACACCCTGTTCGACGATGTGCAGGAGTGGCTGCTGCGCCAGGTCCGCAAAGTGTCCACTCCGCGTGAGCTGGAGCCGGAGGAGGCCGATCTGGTGCGGCATCGCGCCATCGAGATGATTTCCACCAATGGCAATGGTGTGTCGCACGAGGATTTCGCGCCACCGAGCCACGAACGGTCCGAGGAGGAGGCGATCGCGGCGGGCAACAGCCATGTGTGAGCGCTTATCTCTGGCTCAAGAAGTCGTGCTAGGCTGGCCCGCATGTTGAGGTTCCTGTGTCGCGTCCTCCCCGGGTTCGCGTTGCTGCTGGCGCTCGCACCCGGGGCCCTGGCCGGCGGGTTCGGTGGGTTCACCTTCATCGCGCCCGCCAATCCCGCCGGACCCTCGCCTGTGGCGGGCATAGCCGTCATCTCATCCCCCGTAGCCGGTGCGCACCTCAAGGGCGACGTGGCCGTCACCGGCGAGGCGGACTGGCCCAACGCGCCGGCGCCGTGGAACTTCCAAACCTACGCGCTGGAGTGGGGCCAGGGCGCCAATCCCACGAGCTTCACCACCATCGCCAGTGGCGGGCCCGCGGACAGTCCAACGAACCTGGGTGCCTGGAGCACCGGCGCCCTGCCGGATGGCCCCTACGTGCTGCGGCTCTCCTCTGTGAACAACACCGGCAACTATGTGCGCGCGATTGTGCCGGTTATCGTGGATAACAGCGGCAACTGGTCCGGCGCCTCATTCCCCGTGAGCGATCCTACGCCCCAGCCGCGGGGCAGCGGCCCCTCAGCCATCATGCTGAACAGCAGCAGCTACACCGATCCGGCATCGGGCTGGCTGCACATCGTGGGTGAGGTGCAGAACAACGGCAATGCCAATCTGCAGCTGGTAGAAGTGACGGCCACCTTCAAGGACGCCAGCGGCAACCCGCTGCAAACGGCCATCGCCTTCGCCGTGCTGCCCATCCTGGTTCCGGGCCAAACCTCGCCCTTCGACCTGTTCACGCGCCCGCCGGCCAATGCTGCCGGCAGCGCCGCTTTGGCCGTGACCTACTCACTCGCCGCCGGCCCGCCGGCCCCCGGCCTGGCGGTGTCCGAAGCGCAGATCCAAACCGATGACCAGGGCAACCTGCACCTCATGGGCGTGGTCACCAACTCCGCGGCGACCACGAATACGTCGTACCACGTGGCCTATGCCCTGCACGACACTTCCGGCACCACGATTCGCGCGGGCTCCTTCAACACCGTCACCGGCCAGAACGGCGCCGCCTTCTCCCTAGCTCCCGGCACCTCCGGCCGCTTCGACTTCACCATCCCCAACTCACCCCCTACCTTTGGCTCGTACACGCTCTCAGTGCAGTAGGTTACCGAGCTGGCCGCGTTCACGCCAACGCGACCCGAAAAGAATCCGCTGGTGGTCTTGGTGGTCTGATGTTGCCATCGCTGAGGCAAAGGGGCGCGGATCGGAAGCGGAGTTCGTGCACGCCGAGGTGTTCCGCATGATTCACGGTCTCAAACGATGAGGCTCGCGGGCATTCGACCGTCGCGACGTATGAAGGCCGGGCAGGAGTCAGCCGCCATCGATCCAAAACGCCCGACGGACAACCCGAGGGTCCTCGTCGTGGGAGGTCTGGAGACGGCCGCCGACGCTGAAGCCCCAGTTGGTGGCCTCGGCTTCGAGCTGTGGCGAGGTTCCTGCCACCTCGCTGTGCGCGCCGATGATGAGCCGGCCGCCAGGCTGAACCACCGCGTCAAGGAGGTGGCGAATCAGCCGCGGCCGTAATGAACGTGGGACGTATTCCAGGCCTGTGCGCACAAAGTCGAACTGGCGCGGCGGAATCCAATGCAGCGCGTTAGCGAGCCAAATGCGCTTGGCCCAACGCGGCAATCGCCTTCGGGCGAGTTCGACCAGTTCAGGCAGGATATCGAGTCCGTACGGTTCGATCTCATAGCCGGCTTCGCGCAGCCACGTTTGGGCGCATTCCATGAGGTGCCCGCTGGCGCAGCCGATGTCAAGGAAGGTTCCGTGCTGGCGAACGCAGTCGAAGATGAACCGCCGCGCATTCTCCCAGTGTCTCGGTGACCCGGCATGTCCCGATTGCTCGCGCGGATCGCGCCCCGCCAGGTACGCGGGCCCGATGATCGCGCCCATGCGCCGATGCCATTCGGCTTCGTCGATCTCGCCGAGATGAAACGCTTGTTCGATGGGCTCCAGAAGCTCCCAGCCGCGCCCGACGACGCGCTCCTTCAGCGTGCGAGTCTGTCCCTCGTCATCCATGCGCTCAGTTTCCCGCCGGCGACCACCCCATGCAAGCGTTCGCAAGCGTAAACTGGCGCGCAATGGCAACTCAGGGTGGTGGCCTTCTGCGCGGCGTCGATTGCATTCGGCTCCGTGTCGATGACCTTGAGGCGGGCCTGGGTTTTTACCGCGACAAGCTTGGCCAGCAGCTTGTTTGGCGGACTGCCACCGCCGCCGGGCTGAAGATGCCCGACGCGGACACGGAGATCGTCCTCTACACTGCCGGACCGGGCGAGACGCTGGACATCAAGGTTGCGTCGGCCGATGGCGCGGCCGAAGCATGGGTGCAAGCCGGCGGCACCGTCAACGTCGATCCGTTCGACATTGCCATTGGCCGCTGCGTGGTCGTGAGATATCCATGGGGCAACGAGCTCGTCCTGCTGGACAAAAGGCCAGCTTGCCACGGACAGTGAAGGTCACGTCGTCGGCGTCGAATGATCGCGTCGGCAGACCAGCAGCCGGGACTGCTCCCGGTGGTCGCTAGCCCTCATGTTGTGCTGCCTTCCAGACTGTCGGGCCAGCGGGGAAACCATCTGCCGCTTCGGTCAGTATCAGCATGCACGTCTCGATGGTGAGCTCGAAGAGAACGTCCACCGGAAAGCTCGGCCACGGGACTGGGTTGTTGCGTTCGGCCACCATGTGCGCGCGTGCCTGCCCCTCGACCTCCGCGTCTCCCACGCGATGCGCGCGCCCTGTGAGATAGAAGGCGTCATCCTGACGCGGCGGTGGGCAAGTTTCACTATGAAGCGCGTACCGCCCGTCACGCAGCAGGTCGGCCTGCTTCGGACCCGTCTGGATCAACACGAAGAGGCCCTCATCAGTCACGATCGGGCACACCGGGTGCGTCCTGGGTCCGCCGTCGGAGCGAACCGTGGCCAGGAAGCCGAGCGCGACATCCCACTGGTAGAAGAGCTTGCGGCCGGCAGCCACCATCGCCGGGGCATGTCGAGTGAACGCCGTCCAAGTAACCATCGCGTTCACACTACCGCCATATTCCTGACAATGAGTGTCAGGAATATGGGCTTACGATTCTGGGAATGCTTGCTGACCGGCTGCTGAGGATCATGCTCTTGCTGCAGGCGCACGGGCGGATGACAGCCGCGGCGCCGGCGACTGAGGTGGAGGTGTCCGTGCGCACCGAAACTGGGCCGTGCGGAGGCTGCCAGCTCATGGACGGGTACCGGGCGCCACTGACCGGCCTGAGCCCGGAAGAGGCGTCGACACTCCTGATCCTAGGGCTGCCGGAACCGCTTCAGGACCTCGGGTTTAGAACCGGCACTCAGCGCCGCTCATACCCGCGTTCGCGGTGCTGTGGGCAGCTCATCGATTGCCGCTCCGGCTGAGGTTCATCTCGACATGCCACGCTGGTTTCACACTCGTGAGGCCGTGCCTCATCTTCCACTCCTGGCTGAGGCGGTGCTTGCGCGCCGGCAAGTGGCTATGGCCTACGCACAGAGACCCGCTCGCAACGTCCATCCACTTGGCCTGGTGAACAAGAGCGGCGTGTGGTACCTCGCAGCGGCGGCCGACCGTGAGTCCGCGCGAGTGTACCGGGCGGGTCGTATCAGCGCGGCGAGCCTGCTGAACGAAGGATTCCAGAGGCCACCGGGGTTCGACCTGCCGGCGTTCTGGCGGGCCTGGTCAGCGGAGTTTGAGGCGTCATTACCCCGAATGCCGGTCGTCCTTCGGGTGTCACCCGAGGCGTTCACGATCTTGCCCGAAGTGTTTGGAGCCGCTGCTGGGCCGGCCCTGGCCGCCGCCGGACCGCCGGACGGCGACGGCTGGCGTACCCTCATGCTGACATTCGAGCATGAGCAGGCGGCGGCCTTTCGGCTCGCGGGCTTTGGTGATGTCGTGGAGGTTGTCTCGCCTGTCTCTGTTCGGAATCAGATGGTGACCACCGCTCAGGGAACCATCCGACGCCACCGCGGTCAGCATCAACCAGCACGTCACCGAGACCCACTTGCCAACCTACCCAGCCAAGACACAAGCGTTCCGCGACGCGGCCGGGCCAGGTAGACACGGGCTGAACAGTGGAATCGGTCAGAGCGCCATCGCACCGGATGGCTTGGTCGTGGGGGCGACGCGAGCTGGTTCTGGGCGGCGTGGGCCGAGCTGGAAGCAGTTGAAGCTGGCTTACTCCTTCATCCGCACGTTCCTGGTCATCGCGCCAACCAACAACATTCCGCTGGCGGCTGTGCACGCGGCCCTGGCCCGGAGCACCGGAATCCGGACGTCGTTTCCTATGTGGCCATCGGCCTCTTTCTCCTGTCGATGTGGAGGCGCGTGAGGGCCGCTCCCTGTATCGAATCAGCAGGGACGCGCGGGAGCTCGGATTCCGAAGTGCATGGCCACGGCCGCGTGGAGATCGGGCAGCTCCTGATACACATGGCCGAGCAATCCGCATGTTTGGGCCGTGGCCACGTTGCCCGCGCTGTCGTCCACTAACGGCAGACTGGTGGGCGGGACCGGCAAGGTCGCTGTCACGTGCTGCCAGAAGGCCGGCTCCCATTTTTAAGGCGCCGATATCCGCCGAGCAGAACCAGCCCTCCACTTCCTGCCGCAAGCCGAAGTTGTCCAGGAGGTGTCTCATGCACTGGCTCCCGGGCCATTGATGCGCGCGCTGCGAAACCGCGAGAGCCCAAGCGCGGTCGCCGCTACTAAGAACCCAGCCGAGGCAGCGAAGAGCATCGGCCGGTATCCGACCGCGTCCCCAGGGAAACCTCCTGCCGGTGCACCGAGTACGAGCATCGCCCGGTTGATCGAGCGCCTGGTGGCATTCATGCGGCCCTGCAACGCATCCGGCGTTACCGCCTGCCAGTAGCCCATCTCGTTAGCGCTCTCCGCGCCCAACGACAAACCGAGCAGCAACTGCCCCGCGCCAAACAGAGCCCAGCCAAACCAGTGCTGGCTGCTCAAGGCCATCACTGCCACGCGATCGCCGTACCCACGCGGCAGGCGATCACCACGCGGCCAGCGCCAAACCGAGCTCCGAGCCGGGAGGCCGCGAGGCTTCCGGCCAGCCCGCCGACGCCACCGACCGAGAGGGCCAGGCCATAGCCCAAGGCGCTCAACCCAAGCGTTCGCAACGCAAAGGACGGCAGAATGGCGCCGGCGACCGCCGAACAGACAAACCAGCCGTGGGTGCTCAGTGCGAGCGGCCGTAGGGTTCTGTGCTTGTATATCCATCGCAGACCCTCGGCGGCTTCCCGTGGGATGTCTCGCGCCGATGCCCTCCTCCCGGAAGGCTCGACAACCGGGATCCGGAGGAGCAGCACGCCGGACACCAGGTAACTGACGGCATCGACGAGTACGGCGAACGGCGCGGTCAGCAGCGCGACGAGGCCGCCAGCGATCGCCGGCCCGGACGTTTGAGCGACCGCGCTGCTTTGGTCCAGCCGAGCATTGGCGGGCGTCAGCAGCCGTGCGGGGACCAACCGCGGCAGCAAGGATTGGGCCGCAGCATCATTGAAGAGCGACAGGAGCCCGAAGATCGCCATCAACACCATCAGCGCGAACAGCGAGAGCTGGTGCGCCACTGCTAAGGCTGGGACGGCAACGAGGAGAACCCCGCGACCGAGGTCCGTGCTGACCAGCACAAGGCGCCGGCGGGATCGGTCTATCAGGACCCCGGCGACCAGGCCAAACACCAGATATGGAAACCAACGCGCCGCGTTGACCAGCCCTACGCCCGCGGCACCTTCGTGGAGCGTGAGCACGATCAGAACCTGGATTGCGACGGCGGTGACATAGGAGCCGACGGCCGAAACGGTGAACGCCGTCCAAAATCTCGGGAAGCCCGGATAATCCCAAGGGCGCTGTGTGCACGCTCCTACGTCTTCCGCGTTTTGCCTCTATGTATCCTAACCGTGGCCCCGCTTCGCCGGTGACACCGCTGGCTAGCAGCATGAACGCGAATGAGGCAACGCGCGAAGCACCCGCCGCGCCGCGCCTGCCTGGGGCACGAGTGCGAGTAGCGTAAGGCCCAGTATCATGCCCCGATGGAGGTCGTGAGTCACGTTCAGCGTCGCATGGACCTGCGGGCCGTCATTCAGCTCTACGCAGCTGCAAACTCGTGGCCCGAGCGGACGCCGGAACAGGTGGCACATGTGCTCGACGTGTTTCCGGCTGTCGGGGCTTGGGATGGCGATCGGCTCATCGGTTTCGCCCGCGCGATAACCGACAGCGAATTTCGCGCCTACATTGAGGATGTGACGGTCGATCCCGGCTTTCGGCATCAAGGAGTTGCCACGGCCGTTCTCCGGGAGCTCTTGGCCTTGCTC
>JBOGTU010000228.1:0-4564 GCA_050695655.1 Chloroflexota bacterium
AATCTGCGCTGGGAAAAGAATCGACCGCAGTGCGCCGAGCAGCAGCACGATCACCAGATACTCCGGCAGCAAGGTCACTGCCAACCGGCCAAGCGATCGCAGCCAGCGCACGGCGACGGTGGCGCCATCCGCCGGGAGCGACACGTCCAACTCGGGCTGCTTGAGCACGAGCGCCGTTCCGGCCAGGCGGGTGGCGGCGAAGCCCGCCGCCGCGACGAGGGCCACGCCCAGCACGAGCCTGAGGGCCGCCCAGCGCCAGCCGAGCGTCAGCAGCAGGAACACCAGCACAGCCGGATTGAGCGTGGGATTGCCGACGAAGTAGGTTGCCGCCGCGCCGGCGGAGGCACTCGATTTCCGCAGCCCGACGACCACAGGTGCGGTGCAGCAGGTGCACATCATGCTCGGCAGCGCCAGGAGCCCGGCCAGCAGCGCTGTGCCCGCGCTGACGCGGCCGAGCACGCGGGCTATCCAATCACGCGGTACCAGCGCTTCAATCGTGGCCGCCAGCACGAGGGCGAGGACCAGCGCCTGCCAGATGGCGAGGACATAGGCCCTGAAGTAGCTGAGGGCAGCCGCCACCGAGACGGCCGGCGCCGCGACCCCTGTGCCGCTGACCATGGACGAGCCGGGATAGGCGTGCTTGGAAAGAATCGTGAGCGTCCGAAGGTAGTAGGGTTGCCACTTGACCACGAACAGGCCCGCCACGGCGACAACGAACAGCAGCACGAAGCCGCGAACGTATTCGAGCCGCCGGCGGTCCGGGTCGTTGGTTCGGATGGTGAGGTTGGCTGCCACGGTGCGTCTCCCAAGGGTGTTGCCTGCCGCAGAGGCGGCAGAGCCTAACGCGCGTCACGCGCGACGTTGGGAGACTCGCGAAATCAGCTCATAAGCGCGAACACCATGAGCCGCGACGCAGCTCCCCGGCGGGCGCTCAAGTGAAGCCTGAGCGCGAGAAGAGAGCCGGCCCAGTCATTGGCTCGATTGTATGCGAAGACACCCGACTTGGGCAGCGGCAACGGATCGCGGGCCGTCGCGCTGGCTTTCATTGGCGCCGCGTCCACGATACTGATCACCCGCTCGCGGAGCGCAAGGTTGTTGTTCCACGCGCGCTGCTGGTCGCGAAAGTGCGCAAGAGTAGCCTCGCGAATGCCAAGGAATTAGACAAGGTGGTCCCGGTGGGCCGCCAATTGCCCAGGCCTGAGCTCTACGCGAGTGCAGACTACCGAGCGGACTGTCACTCAACAATAAGAAGCAGCACTCGGCAACTCACGGCGCGAGCGCGCTGCTGTCGGAGGCCGCCGGGGCTGGCTCGGCCGTGGGACGGGGCGCCTCAGCCGCGTGCTGTTGAGAGGGCGGCCGGGCCCGCCGTTGGAACAAGCGTTCGATGGGTGGCAAGTCAAAATGGGCGAAGTCGATCAGGGGCGCAGGATCGCGGCGCACCTCACGCGGGTAGGCAATGGCTACGAGCACCACGGCCAGGCCGCCAAGCAGCGTGAGGAAGCCCAACCAGCCTGGCACGACTGGAGTATCGGCTAGCCACCGACTTCCTTGATATATGACGGCAGAGTGATGCCCCCGTACACTCGCACGCGTGGCAAGGTGAGCAGGGCGGCACGGGTGTAGCGGAAGCCGTAGTTGGTGGTGACGGCCGAGGTGAAGCCGCTGGCGGCGACGATGCGAACCACGGCCGCGTCATACCGGCCGCTGGGGTAAGCAAAAGCCTGCACCGGCACGCCTAGCCGCTGCCGCAGAATGAGACCGCTGTCCCGAGTTTCACGCGTAGCCGTGGCCAGCGACTGAATCGCGAGGTCCACGTGGTCGAGCGTGTGCGCGCCAACCTCAATGCCGTCGTGCTGAAGCTGGCTGGCTTGCTGCCAGCTCATGTACCCTGGCCGGTCCAGGAAGTTCACCACCAGGTAGGCCGTGGCGGTGAAGTGGTAGCGCCGCAGCAGGGGCAGGGCCGCGGTGTAGAAGTCGCTGTAGCCGTCGTCGAAGGTGAGGGCAATGGAGTGTGATGGCAGCGGTGCGCCAGTGAGGACGTGGCTGGTGACCTGGGACATGGTGACAGTGTGGAAGCCGGCGCGGGCCAGATAGGCGAGCTGCTGGTCGAAGGTAACCGGCGGGATGGAGAGGCCGTAGCCGATGCGATCAGGGGTGCTGGCCGGCAGCTCACGGATGTAGTGGTACATCAGAATGGGCACCGTGGTGAGGGCGCCGACCGGGAGCGGGGAGGACGCGACTGCAGCGAAGGCAGTGGCAACCGCGGTGGGGGTGACGGTGGCGGTGGCCGCGATGGCCGCCGCGGTAGGTGGCGTAGGGGGCGCGCTGGACGATGGCGCCGGCAAGAGGGTGCGGGCGCGGTGAAGTGGTGGTTGTGCACGCGCTGGTTCGGCCGTTGGAACGGTGAACGCGGCCGACAGCTGCGCACCGCTTGATGTGAGCACCACCGCGGCGATCCCGCTCAAGGCTACGAGGGCAGCGATCAGCGGGGAAACGAGCGGCGAAAACTTCACAGGGCCGGCGAATTGTACCCTGGCCAGCGGTGATGGAACGCCGGCACCAGCGCGCTGGAGAGAGCCAACGTTGCCTCAGGAACAGCGCAGCCGGAGGGGGTTGCCCAGGCACGTCCGTGCAACTTCGGGGTGGTCCCGCCGGGTGTGGGTCGCGAGCCGCTGAAAGCGGCGCGGCCAAACCTCTAGAGTACCGAAGGGCGGCGGGAATCAGTAGGGCAGGGGCGTTGGCGGCGCCACGGGCGCAACCACCTGCACGAGCACTCGGCCCCGCACAACCATCACCGGCAGACGTGTGAGCGAGGGGAGGATGTGGGGATACGTGGGCAGCGGGTGCTGGGTGCCGTCGGCGTTGAACGCGGCGCCATGGCAGCCGCAGTCGAAGGTACGCGTTTGGGCTTGCCAGTCCAGCAGGCAGGCCTGATGGGTGCAGACGGCTGAGAGTGCCCATACCTGACCGCCGATGTTCAGCACATGACCCACCATGTCCTGCGCGACGAAGCGCATGACGCGGCCGGGCGTGAGGATGCGCAGGGTGGTGATGGGCACCCAGCCAGGTTGCGGTGAGACGCGGGTGCCGAGCTGCACCAGCCGGTCGCCGATGCCGCCGGCTACAAGCAGCCCGAGCGCGGCGAACGAAGCGAGTAGCCGCCGGCGTGAGAAATGAGCAGCCGGAGCACTGGCGGGCTGCAGTTGCCTTTCGAGCTGCCGCAAGAAGTGCGGGCGCGGCTGCGCCGCGGGCGCCGACATGCTGTTCAACAAGGCGGCGAGTCGCAGCAGGCGCGGCTGACCGGCCGCCAGCGGCGCTGGCTGGGAAGGCGGACGCCCGGCGAGCAAGTCGTCCACGTGCGCATTGAGCGCATCGTAGTCGGCCAGGTTTTCGGGCGGGTGCTCAGAATCGTCAGGCATGGTTGCAACCGGTTGGTGAAGGGGCCATGGGCGGCCGCTCGACAACGCGCCGAACGGAGTGTTTCGTGGGGAGCCAATAGCTGAGGAGGCCGGTGCCGAGCGGCCGTCCGTAGGTGGCCGGCAACCTTCTACAGCGCATCGCGGCCGAGCTCGGCGGCGCGCCGCAGGGCGCGGAACTGAAGAACCTTGACGTTGCTCTCCGACAGGCCGAGCGCTTGCGCGGTGTCGCGAACAGTGGATCGCAGCAGGAAGCGATGGGTGAGGACCGCGCGGTAATTGGGGGGCAGGCGGTCCAGCAACTCATGAACGAATGTTTCGCGGGCGCTGAGTGAAGTGAGTGGAGTGGGGCCCAAGTCCGGAGCATCCCACTGGTCCGGCAGCGGGAGGGCCGCCAGCTTGTAGTGCTCCCGCCAGTGGTCGCTCAGCGTAGCCCGTGCGATTTGAAAGAGCCAGCTCTCCAGCGTGCCCCGCCCCTCGAAGCGCGAGAGCGCACGCAATGCTTTGAGGAATACGGCCGAGGTGAGGTCTTCGGCTTCCTGGCGATTCCCCACCTGGCTGAAGAGAAAGGCGTAGACGTGCGCCGCATGGCGCTGGTAGAGGGTGGTGAAGTCTGAAGCGCCGAGATCGGGAGCACTGTCGATTGGGAGAGGCAGGACACTCGGGAGAGGGTCGTCGCCGCACGCTTCACCGGGGGCCATAGGCAGGAGTGTGGTCGGACGTGAGTTACAGCGGCCGGCACAGATGTTTCATGTGGAACATACAGCAAGTGGTCGACGGTGCGCGCGGGACCACCGCGAAGGCAATCAGTGGCAGCCGCAGGCGCCGCCGCAACACCCGCCGCTCGGCGTGGCGACCGCCACGGGAGCTTCGCGGGCCCCTCCAGCGATTCGCACAAAAGTGGTGATCTGCCGTTTCACGTGCGTGCTCTCACCGCACTCGCCGCACGGGGCTGGTTCACTCGCCGTGGCCATCTCCCGCAGGAGCTCAAAGGTGCTGTGGCACGCGCTGCAGTGGTATTCGTACAGTGGCATCGCCCAAGCATACTCGCGTGTGATGCCGCTGCAAAAGGAGGCTGGGATGCAAAGGGGCGCCAGGCGGTGCCCACCAGTTCAAGGGCTGGCAAAAGCGAGAGAGAAGCGCTAGGG
>JBOGTU010000229.1:0-22623 GCA_050695655.1 Chloroflexota bacterium
GCCCATCGCGCCCGTTCGGCCGCTGGAAGTCACGTCCGTTCCGGCGGCTCATCGGCGCCCCATAAGGTGATGGTAACCTCAAATGCCGGCTCCGGCGCGCACCTTTCGCGCGCGGTCCCGGGCCGGGGAGGGCCACACGAACATTCTCAAGATGCACGGCGCCGGTAACGACTTCGTGCTGGTCGATTGCCGCGACGGCCGCCAGGCCAACTGGTCCGAGCTGGCCCGGCAGCTGTGTGACCGGCACTTTGGCATTGGGGCCGATGGCCTGCTGCTGCGGCTGCCTT
This sequence comes from Chloroflexota bacterium, assembly GCA_050695655.1. Lineage (GTDB taxonomy): Bacteria > Chloroflexota > JAJPGV01 > JAJPGV01 > JAJPGV01 > DATKQD01. Next base: position 288 of record JBOGTU010000229.1, read on the forward strand.
CCGCCAGCGCCGACGCCCGCATGGAGATGTGGAATCCAGATGGCACGCCCGCGGAGATGTGCGGCAACGGCTTGCGCTGCTTTGCCCGCTGGGTGCTGGACCAGGACCCAGCCCCACGCGCCGAGCTGCACGTGGAAACGGCCGCCGGCACCCTGCACATCGCCGCCGACGGCGGCGGCTCACTGCGGGCGAGCCTGGGCACGCCGCGGCTGGCTGGGCCGGAGATCCCTGTGCTCAGCGACCGCGACCCGGTGCTCGACCTGGCGCTGCCGGGCCTTGGCTTCGCGGTGACCTGCGTATCCATGGGCAACCCCCACGCCATCCGCTTTGTGGACGATGTAGACGCCATCGATCTGGGTGCGCTTGGCCCGCTGGTGGAGCATCACGCCTTCTTCCCCCACCGAGCCAACTTCCACCTGTGCCAAGTGCTGAACCGTGGCGCGCTGACGGTACGGCACTGGGAGCGCGGTGCCGGCCTAACCCTGGCCTGCGGCACGGGTGCCGCGGCCACCGCCGTGGCCGCTCGGCTGCACGGCCTGGTCGATGACGAGGTGGCGCTGAACGTTCCCGGCGGCCAGCTGCAGGCGACGTGGGACGGTGCCGGCGAGGTGTACCTGGCTGGCCCGGCCGACTATGTGTTCGCCGGCCAGTGGCCCGCGCCGGCGATGACAACGCGCAAAGGCTGAGCTTCGCTGGAAGTTTGGCCGGAACCATGCCGCGGCGGCCGGGCGGGGTCCCCAGGACCATCGATTCAATTCGAGAGAACCTGCCGGGGGCTGTGGAGGCCGCTTATGGCTTTGCGGCCAAACTTCTAACTCCCAAGCTCAAACATGACTTCGCCACTCTCGCGCTCCATGCTGATGATGTGCGCCCCAGCGGTGCGGGTGGCCAGCTCGGTGAATTGCTGCAGATGCACCTCCAGGCCCTCCTCGGAATCCCACAGCGTCACCGCCGTGGCGATATCCTCGCCCGTGCGAGCGGCATAGAAGTGGCGAAAGTGCGGCAGTTGCGCCAGCGCCGGCAGAATCTGATTGCGCAGGATGGGGCGCACGGCCTCCGCGCCGCCCGGCTTCATGATGAACCGCGTGATCACGGCGTACACGATCATTTCCCCCTCGCGCTGGCCGTTCAGCCACGGCTTTCATGCAGCCGTTGCCGCCCTCGCGTTGCTTGATTGTTAGCGCGCTCCCACGGCAAATACAAGCTGGCATCGAGCTTGCGTAGGTCGCGAGATTACAGCGAGCGATCCAGCAGGTCGGCCGCCGCGCGGCAGGTGTCCAGCGTGGGCACCAATGCCAGCCGCACGTAGCCTTCGCCGGAAGGCCCAAAGAACGGCCCGGGCGACACCAGCACGCCGAATTGCAGCAGGCGCGCCGCGAACGACTCCGACGTGAAGCCGGCGGGCACCTCCAGCCACAAATAGAAGGTGGCCTCGCCGCCAGCCAGGCGAATGCCCTTGCGTTGGAACAGGTCCACAAACAGCGCGCGCTTGGCAGCGTAGGCCTCCCGCATGCGGCACACGTGATCCTCATCGGCCCAGGCCCAGGCAGCCGCCAGCTGGGTGAATTCCTGCGGCGTAGCGCCCACCATGGGCCGGAAGAGCCGCAGGGCACTGATGAGCTCGGCATCGGCCGCTACGGCACCGGAGCGGTAGCCGGTCATGGAGCTGCGCTTGCTCAGCGTGGTCACCACCGCCAGGTTGCGGTGGTCCGCCACCTGCGCGGCGGAAACAGGGGGGTCGCCGAAGTAGATCTCGCCGTACGCCTCATCTGACGCGAGCAGAAAATCGTGCCGGCGCGCCAGATCCGCCGCCTCCTCATAAAACCTGAGTGGCGCCACCGCCGCGGTGGGGTTGTTCGGATAGTTGACCCAGCACAGCGCCACTCGGTCCAGCAGCGCCGGATCGAGCGCGTCCAGGTCCGGCAGGAAACCGTACCGCTCCAGCAGCGGCATCTTCACCACCTGGGCACCGGCGAAGAGGGCGCCGCGCTCGTAAATGGGATACGCCGGCTCCGGTACCAGCACCACGTTGCGCGTGCCGCGCGCATCAACCAACACCTGTGGCAGGCTGAAGATGATCTCCTTGCTGCCGGACGTGGGGATGACCTCGCGGTCGGCGTCCAAAGTTACGCCAAAGCGCCGCGCGTACCAGCCGGCAATCGCCGAGCGCAGCGCTGGCAAACCCACCGCCCGGGGGTAGCCTGAAACGCCCGGAAGCGCATCCACCAGGGCCTGCAGGATGCGCTTGTCCGTCGGCTCGCGCGGGTCGCCCTCGCCAAAGTCCAGGATGCGGATACCGCGGGCCGCGACCTGAGCCTTCTGCTCATCCAGCTTCAGGTAGGGGTAGCGCTGCATGGTCGCCAGCACCGGGTTGATCTGCATGGCTCTAGAAGTGTGGCTCCGCCAGTCCTGCTGTCCCGCTTACCTGGCCACGGGCGCGGGTGCCAGCACTAACTGGTGCAGCACCTCGCAGCCTCGGGCCAGCGCGGCGATCTCAACGCACTCGGCTCTCTGGTGCGCCTGGGCCGTGGCGCCCGGGCCGTAGTTGATGGCGTCCAAGCCCTCGGCGCTGAACTCCGCCACGGGCGTCCAGGCCTGCTTGGGCTGCAGGTCCAGCGCACCCACCGCGCGCAGCTGCTCCAGCAGCGGGTTATCCACAGCGGCGCGGGCCGGCGGCGCATTGCCCACAATCTCCAGCTCGGCGCCGGCCGGGGCCAGTGCGCGCAGGCGCTGTTCCGCCTGGGCCGCCGTGCAGTTTGGCGCGTAGCGGAAGTTGAGCCCGCAGGCAACCTCATCCGGCAGCACGTTGTTGGCCACCCCGCCGTGAATCTGCGTCAGGTTCAGCACTTCAACATAGCTGAGGGCGCCAATGGCCACCTCGCGCTGGGGCACGCTGGCCAGTCCCTGCAGCCCCTGAATGGCAGCGTGGAGCGCATTCACCCCGTGCCAGGGGCGCGCGGAATGGGCACTCCTCCCCCGGAACACCAGCCGAGCATTCAAGTTGCCCAAGCAACCGACCTGAACTGCGCCATCGGTCGGCTCCAGCACAATGGTGAGGTTCGCCTGGCGCAACTCCGGGCAGGCCGCGAAGATGGCCGGCACCGCGCTTTCGGTGATCGGCAGCTCTTCGCGCGCGAAGAAGAGCAGGGCTACGTCCGCGCTGAGCTCTGGCCACTCTCGCTCCAGCTGCTCGGCCAGCTCCAGCATCACGGCCAGCCCGCCCTTCATGTCACTGGCACCCAGGCCGTAGATCCAGCCGCCCTCCTCGCGGCCCGGCAGGTTGCCCTGCTCCGGCACGGTATCCACGTGGCCCACCAGCAGCACCAGCGGGCGGCTGGCGCGAGCCGCCGGCCACAGCAGCAGGCCATGCCCGGGGATGGCGATGGACCGGAAGGCGCTGAGCGGCGCGGTCGCGCGCTCCAGGTGCGTCAGAATGGCCGCCTCCGAACGGCTGACTGAGGGGATGTTGATGAGCGCCAGGGTGCGCTGCGCCAGCCGGCGCTCCAGCTCAGCCGTGGTCATGAGTTCGTGGCAAGCATACTGGAAGTTGGGCCGGGAATCCTCCGCGGCTGCCGGGTGGGGTTGCGACCGGACCCCCACTTCACTGCCGCTACTATAGAGGCCTGATCGAGAGCACTCAGGTGGAGCGGGCGCTCCTGGTAGGAGCGACCCTGGCCGCCAATCGTGACGAGCCGCGCGACACAGGCCTGGTTGAGTTGCGATCGCTCGCTGACGCGGCCGGTGCACGCGTGGTGGGCGAACCGCTGGTGCAAAAGCTGCAGTCGCCCAACCCCGTCTACTACATCGGCAAGGGCAAGCTGGAGGAGCTGCGTTCGGCCGTGGCCGATCACCATCCGGATGTGGTGCTGTTCGATGACGAGCTCACGCCTTCGCAGCAGCGCAACCTGGAGCAGGCGCTCAAGCTCAAAGTGGTGGACCGTGCCACGCTCATCCTGGACATCTTCTCCCAGCGCGCCCGCAGCCGCGAGGGCCGGCTGCAGGTGAACCTGGCGCAGTACCAGTACCTGCTGCCGCGCCTCTCCAACATGTGGGCCGAATTCTCCCGCACTGGCGGTGGCATCGGCACGCGCGGAGGCCCCGGCGAGCAGGAACTGGAGCGCGAGCGGCGGCGCATTCGCAAGCGCATCACGGACCTGCGGGCCGAGATCGAGGACGTGCGCCGCCAGCGCCGCGTCCACCGCCAGGAGCGCGCCGAGCTGGGTTTCCCCCTGGTGGCGCTGGTGGGCTACACCAACGCGGGCAAATCCACCCTGCTGAACGCGCTCACCAACGCCAACACCCTGGTGATGAACGCCCCCTTCGCCACACTGGACCCCACCATCCGCAAGGCCAAGCTGCCCTCCGGGCAGGAGATTCTCCTCTCGGACACCGTGGGCTTCATCCGCAAGCTGCCCGCTACGCTGCTGGCCGCCTTTCGCGCCACGCTGGAGGAGCTGCGCGAGGCGGACCTGCTGCTGCAGGTGGTGGATGCCGCCGAAGAGCTGGCCGCCGACCGCCTCTTCTGGGTGCGGGAAACGCTGACCGAGATCGGCCTGGAGGAGCGCCCGGTCGTCACCGCCTTGAACAAGATCGACCGGCTGCCGCCAGAGCGGACCGTGGACTATGGCCTCTACCCCAACCCCGTGGCTGTGTCGGCCGCCACCGGCCAGGGGCTGGACCGCTTGCTGGCCCGCGTCCAGGAGGCTCTGGTTTCCGATTATGTCGAACTGAAGCTGCGGCTCCCTCTCGCGGACGGTCGCCTGCGCGAGCTCTTCCGCCGCCGAGGCACCATTACCCGCGAGCATTACACCGCCGAGCGCGTGGAGATCGAGGGCAAGATATCGCCCCGCCTGGCCGGCCCCTTCCGTCCCTACGCCGTTCCTTGACAGGTCGCCACGAGCCGGTCCACGGTGCGGAGCTCCCCGTGCTTCGCCCGGCAGAGCCCGACGTGTAGTCTCGCCCGTCCGTCCGCTGCTTGGCGGAGTGTTGAGGAGTTTGGCCGCGAAGCCGGAAGTGCCTCACATGCGACCTCACCAATCCATTGCTCTCCAGTCGGGAGAGGAACTGCCGTCGATAGCAGGCCACAGTCTTGACAGGCAACACAGTTGCTCTCCCGGCTCGAGAAGGCGAGCCGCGGGCCTGGGCCGTGCTGCACGCACCTGAGGCCGCGGGCGGTCGTGTTCAAGGCTGGGGCAGGCGCCAGAACTCGCCGACCAGCTCTGTGGCCTGGGCAATCCAGCCGGGCTGCGTGATATCGAACCACTCGAGCAGCGAATCGCGCCGGAACCAGGTGAGCTGGCGTTTGATGAACTGGCGCGTCCGCCGCTTGATGAGCGCCGCGGCCTCGGCCAGCGAACCGTGGCCGGCGAGATGATCCGCCAGTTCCCGATAGCCGAGGCTGGACAGCGCCGGCAGCCCAACAGCGTAGCGCTCCAGCAGCTTGCGCACCTCCTCCAACCAGCCGGCGGCCAGCATGGCATCGATGCGCTCGTCCGATCGCTGATAGAGCACCTCGCGCGGCGCGCTGAGGCCCAGGCGCAGGGTGTGGTAGCGCGGCGCGCGGCCGAGTGGCCGGCCGGCTCGCTCCACGGCACGCAGCAGCCGGTAACGGTTGGCGGGATCGATCGTCTCTGCCGTGTGGGGATCGAGCGTGCGCAACGTGCGCAGCAACTCGTCCGGGGTGGGCTCAGCGCTGCGCAGCTGGGCATCCGGCGGTGCGGCGGGCAGTTCAAAGCCATCAAGCACGGCCTGCGCGTACAGGCCGCTGCCGCCCACCAGGAAAGGTCGCTCCACCCGTTCAATGGCCTCGTAAGCCAGCCGCTGGTAGTCTGCCAGCGAGAACGGCTGGTCCGCGTTCACGACATCGATGAGCTCGTGCGGCACGCGTGCCCGGTCCGCCGCGCTGGGCTTGGCGGTGCCGACATCCAGCCCACGGTACACCTGGCGGGAATCCGCCGAGAGGATCGCCGCGCCCTCGAGCCTCTCCGCAAAGCGCAACGCGAGGGCACTCTTGCCGGTGGCCGTGGGCCCCACGATGGCGATCAGGCGCTTCACGCGCGCTGCGCTGCCTCTGGGTTCATCGCGTCAGGGCGAGAGGAGGGCTTCGGCCTCGATCTCCACCTTCCAGCGCGGATCCAGCAGCGCGGCGACCACCACCATGGTGGCGGCCGGCCGAACGTCGCCCAGCACTGCTCCGTGCATGGCCCCAACCACGTCCGCATCGTCTGCGCTCGTCAGGAACATGCGCGTGCGCACCACGTGCTGCTTGGTCGCACCAACCTGCTCCAGCGCCTCAAGGATGATCTCGAAGCAGCGCCGCGCCTGAGCGCCAGCGTCCGCATCGCACGAGCCATCAGGCCACACCGGCGCCGTGCCGGACACCAGCACGCGGTCGCCCACTCGCAGCGCGCGGCTGAAGCCGATGGCGGGCTCAAAGGGTGACCCGGACGTTACGCGCTGCCGCTCCAAGCTTCCAGCTCAGTCGCGCGCAGCCCGCATTCCAGCGAGCAGCCGCTCCGCCTCGTCGGCCACTCGGTCCGCCCAGGCAGTATCCAGGATCGAGGCGCGATTAGCCTTGACGTTGCCGTGCGAGGCATCGGCGGCGGCCAGGGCCGCCACCTTGGCCGTGCGTGCATCGGTGCCCAGCGAGCGGTTGCCGATGCTGGCCACCTCGCCGGCCAGCGCGGAAAGCTGCGCGGCCGCGCGGATCACCGCCAGGGGCACCTCCGTGGCCACCTTACAAGCGTCGCTCACCCGCTGGGCGCGGCCGTCCGCGTCCTTTGGCAGCTTGTACGCCGCGGACACGTCGCGAAAGGCGGCCGCGTCCGCGTCCATCAGGCGCGTGGCCTCGGCCCCCAAGCGCGCCGCGAGATCGCGAATCGAGCTCACGCGCTCTTCCACGGCCGCGTAGCGCGGCCGGCCAATGGTGTGGTGGCAGACCATCTGCACGAGATCCGCGGCGAGGCGGGCCATGAGGCCGGCCGCTGCGCCGCCGCCGGGCGTGGCCTCGCCCGAAGCGAGCCGGCCGCAAAAAGCCTCGATCGTCAACTGGGCGAAGGGTGCCTCGTTCACCTGGCGCTCACTCGTCCCGCAGCTTGGCGGCTTTGATAAGGTCCGGCACAACGTCCTCCTGGCCCACAGCCATGATGTGCACTCCGGATACGCCGGGAATGCGCCGCAGCTCAGCCATCACTTCGAGGCAGATGTCCATGCCCTCTCGTTGCGGGTCACCCGCGCCGGCCATGCGCTGCAGCACCTGCTCGGGGATGACCACGCCGGGAATGCCGCTCATGTGCTGCGCCTGGCTGAGGCTGCGCAGCGGTCCCACGCCGGCCAGAAAGGCCGTGTGCTCGGCCAGGCCCTCGCTCACAAAGCGCTCCATGAACACGCGGAACTGCGCCGGGTCGTAGACGAATTGCGACTGCACAAAGTCCACGCCGGCCGCGACTTTCTCGGATAGGCGACCCCACTCTCGCTCCGACGAGGAGCCCATGGGGCTGGCTGTGCCGCCGACGAAGAAGCGTGGCGGCACGCGCATCTCCTCGCCATTCAGGAAGCGCTTGTGGTCGCGCATGTCCCGGAACATGGTGATGAGCTGGCCCGTGTTGAGGTCGAACACATCCTTCGCATCCGGATGGTTGCCCACCTTCGCGGGGTCACCGGTCATGCACAGCACGTTGTGCAGGCCCAGCCCGGCCGCGCCCAGCACATCGCTCTGGATACCGATCCGATTACGGTCGCGGCAGGTGACCTGAATAATGGGGTCGATGCCCGCCTCTTTGGCGATCACCGCGCCGGCGATGCTGGACATGCGCACGGTAGCGGTTTGGTTATCGGTGACATTCGCGCCATCCACCAGGCCGGCCAGCTCGGCCGCCTTGCGCCGCACCACCTGAGGGTCGGCGCTCTTGGGCGGTCCAATCTCCGCCGTCACAGCGAATTTGCCCGCCGCGATGCGGGCTTCGAGCGCGGAATCCGTCTTCAGATCAGTCCCCATGTCACCTCACATATCCGTTCGCCAGGCCAGCATCCACGGTGAGGACGCCCCCGGTGGTTTTGGCCGATCGATCCGAGGCAAAGAAAAGCGCCGCTTCGGCCACATCGGCGGCACTGACAGTCTGCTTGAGTGTGCTGCGCTCGCGGTAGATCTCCTGCAGCTCATCCAGCTGCACGCCATAGGCCACGGCGCGCGCCTGGCCCCATTGCCCACGCCATATGCCGCTACCCTCGAAAATCGCGTCTGGCGCGATCGTATTCACACGAATACCGTACGGCCCGGCCTCCTCGGCGACGCAGCGCGCCAGGTGCAGCTCGGCCGCCTTGGCGCTGGCGTACGCGGCGGCATTCTTGGCCGGCGCAAGGCCCGCCTTGGAGCCCATGTAGATGATCGAGCCGCCCAGGGTGCGGCTGCCCTCCACCACCTGCCGCTTCATGATGCGCAGCGCGGCTCGCGTCACCAGGAAGTAGCCATTCAACAGCACGTCCACGGTGGAACGCCACTCCTCCGGGGTGAGCTCGTCCACAGGACGTGAAATAGCCGTGCCGGCGTTGGACACCACTACGTCCAGCCCGCCGAAAGCCAGCACTGCCTGCTCCAGCGCCTCGGCCACGCTGTCCGCGTCGGTTACGTCGCAATGCACGGCCAGCGCCGGGCCCGGCAGCTCATCCGCCAGCGCCTTGGCCCCCGCCAGGTTCAGATCGGCCAGCACCAGGTGTGCGCCTTCCTCAGAAAAGCGCCGGGCGAGGGCGCGCCCGATGGTGCCCGCTGCCCCGGTGATGAGGCCCACGCGGCGCGCCAGCTCCTTCTCGGGCGGCAGCAGGGTGAGCTTGTACAGTTCCAGCGGCCAGTACTCAAAGTCATACGCCTCCTTGTCGGTCAACGACGCGAAGTGATCCAGCACGCTGGCACCGCGCATGATCTGAATGGCCCGAAGGTAGTTCTCGGCGGCAATCCCGGCGGCGCGGCTGTCCTTCCCGGCGGTGATCATGCCCAGGTCGGGCACAAGAATCACTTTCGGCAGGCCTTCGAACGGCTTAGGAGCGGCCGAAGCAGCGGCGGCGCCCGAGGTGGCCGCTGTCTGTTCAGCAAAGAAGCGCTGATAGGCGCTGTCGTAGCCGGCCAGGGCAACATCCAGCGCGGCCGCGGTAGCGCCCGGCTCGGCGCCATCGGGCAGGGTGAGGAACAACGGCCTCACCTTGGTGTACAGCACGTGATCGGGGCAGGCCAGCCCGCGCTCGGCCGTTTGAGCGCTGTTGGCCGAGTTCACGAATCTCAGCACATCGTCCGTGGCGGTGTAACGCAGGATCACGCGTTGGGTGCGGCTGAGCCGGCCGCGGAGGGCCGGCAGCAGTGCCTGCGCCTGGACGAGGCGCTGCGCCTCGTCCGGCAGCGGCCGTCGCAGGCCGCCAAAGATGCGTTTGCCCGCGGCCTGCCCCTCGATGTACTCCGCCGCGCGATTAATGAACTCCAGCGTCTGCAGATAGCTTTGCTTGGCGCTGTCAGCCCACGTCACCAGGCCATGCTTGCCCAGGAATACCGCCCGGCAGCCCTCCTGCCGTTCAACAGCCTCCGCGCACCAGCGCGCCATGAGGAAGCCAGGCCGGATGTAGGGCACCCACACCACTTCGCGCCCAAACACCTGGCGGGTGAGCTCTTCGCCCCGTTCGGCCATGCAGAAGGCGACGATGGCGTCCGCGTGGACGTGGTCAACATCCTGCCAAGGCAGATAGCCGTGCAGCAGCGTCTCAATGGACGGCCGAGGAGCCGCCGGCTCCAGCATGGCGTGGCCCAGGTAGTCCACCATGGCCTGATCGGTCATGGCCTCGAACGCGCGCGTGGCGGCCACATCCGCAAGTCGCACATCCGGGAAGCCGGCGCGAGACACGCTCTTGAGGTCGGCTCCGCTGCCTTTCACACTCAGCACGCGCACCTCGCGCCCTCGGAAATCGTGGGTGATGCGCTTGGTGGAGGTGTTGCCGCCGCCGCGGTTGACGATGCGCTCATCCTGCCCGAACAGGTTGGACCGGTACACCAGCTGGTCCAGCTGGTCCAGATCCGCCGCGTGCGCATCCTCCCAGCGCGAAGCAAACATCACCCCAAGGCCCCGCTGCCCGGCACAAGCTTCACCGACAGATCGTACACCTGCCACGCCCACTTACAGGGCCGCGCCAGGGCTGATCGCTGGAAGACCCTCTTCGCGCGCCCAACCAAGCAGCCGTGCATCGTAGGCGACAAACGCATCGATAGCCGTGCCCTCGGCCGCGACGACGCGAGCGCTCGCCAGGTGTATGGCATCCAGGCTGCGGAGCAGCGGGTACTGATACGCGCCCGCGATGGCTCGCACGGTGGCACCGATCGCGATGGTCACGACGCGGGCGAGCACGATCGGCAACTGAGGCAGCGCGGCCGGGTCGTGCCGGTGCAGGGCGCGATACACCTCTACCTCCGCGAGTGCCGACGAGATGAGCACCAGGTTGGGTTGAAGCTCCAACCAGGCGACCAGCGCCTCTGACTCCGCTTCCCGATGGGCCAGCTTCAGCAGCGCGGAGGAATCGGCATAGGCTACCACCGCTCCTCTTCTCGCAATTGCGTAAGCGCCGCGGCCACATTGACATCACTATGCCGCGTTCCGGGCGGGAGGGTGAACGGCCCTTGCTCGACTGGCGCCGCGGCCTCGCCGCGGGCAATGAGGCGGGCCAGCCCCTCCGGCAGCCCGGGTGGCAGCGGGACTAACCGCGCCACGGGGCTGCCCGCGTTCGTGATCGTGACGGCGGCACCGCTCGCTACGGCAGTCAACACCGTGCTCGTCTGCTGATTGAGCGTTCGCACCGATATCCGGCGCTCCATACGCCGTAGCGTAGCACGCCTTGTTCTACGCCTGGGCCGAGGACGTGTTACCAGGGGTATGATCCGCGTATGGCAAAGGAAGCTCCAGCGATGGAGATTGACGCGGACAAGCTGTACGACGTGACCATCGGCACGCCCAAGGGCGACATCCTCATGGAATTGGATCCGTCGCTTGCGCCGAATACGGTAAACAACTTCGTGCACCTGGCGCGCTCCGGCTACTACACCGGGCTGACCTTTCACCGCGTGGTGGCGGACTTTGTCGTCCAGGGTGGCTGCCCCGAGGGCACCGGCCGCGGTGGCCCCGGCTACCGGTTCGACGACGAGCCAGTGAAGGGCGACTACATTGAGGGCGCCGTGGCCATGGCCAACTCCGGCCCAAACACCAACGGCAGCCAGTTCTTCATCTGCACCACGGATGACCGGCACAAGCTGGACAAGAAGTACAACCTCTTCGGCTTCGTGCTCAAGGGCATGGCCGCGGCGAAGCAGATCGCCGTGGGCGACAAGATGGATACCGTCACGGTGACCGAAAAAGCTCGCGAGTGAGCTTACCCGCCGCGCCCGAAGCCGCACCAGAAGCCGCGCCAGCCGCCCAACCGCGGGCCTGCCCCTGGCTCGACGCGATGCGCCAGCCAAATGGCGGCAATGGAGCGCTGTGCCGCCTCACCGGCCATGCCTTTGGGCCGCCGGCCGGTGCGCTCGCCACGTGCCTGAAGACCTGCGCCTACCCGGCGCAGCACGGGCGGCCCCGCTGCGCCCACATGAACCTTGGCAACGTGGTGCTCACGCGGGATGCCCTGGCGTTGCCCCGCATCCATTGCGGGGCGCACGGCAGCTACGACGCGCCGCGAAGCTGTGCCACCTGTCGCGACTACACGCCCGCATGAACCCGCGGCGCCTTACCAACCAGTACTCCTACGTGCTGGTGGGCAGCCTGGCGCTGCTTGCCGGCGCCGCCTATGTCTCGCGCGATCCCACGCCCGCCCGCTGGTTCGCCTGGCTGGCCGCCGCGGCCATCCTGTATGCCCTCTACCTCTTCCTCCGGCCGGGCGAGCCAACCCTCAGCCCGCCCCAGGCGCTGGAGCAGGAGCTGGGCAAGGGCTATCCCGTGCTGGTGGAGCTGTACTCCAACTTCTGCATCGCCTGCATGGTGGTGAAACCAGTGATCGATGGCCTGGACCACGAGCCCGGCGTGCGGGCTCGCTTCATCCGCATCGACATCAACACGCCCGAGGGGCACAAAGTCGCCAGCCAGAGTCAGCTGCAGGCAACCCCCACGTTCATTGGCCTGGACAGCCAGGGGGTGGAACAGTGGCGCCTGATCGGCGGCGCCACCAACCGCCAGGACCTGGTGACGCGGCTCCGCCGCCTCGCCTGAGCCACCCGCCCGAGGCGCCCAAGCCCGCGGCAACGAGTCGCGCCCATTCAGGGGAACCTCTGTTACGATCTCGGAGATGGCGTACTCGGGCTCGTCCTCGCGCGTCCCTCTGCCACCGAACGGGCGTCACCTGGCCCGCGCTGGCGGCCGCTGACCTCCTCGCCACACATCTCGCGCTGCCGGGTACGCCAGCCCCAGGGGAACGCGAGCCGGTCCATCTCCTTGTATCGCCGTGTCGAACATCGTATCGCCGTGTCGAACGTCCGCCGCGATGAGTGATGTGATTCGAGCCAGTGCGCTGGTGAAGACGTATGGCAAGGTGCGCGCGCTGGATGGGCTGGACCTCGCGGTGCCGGGGGGAACCATTCTCGCGCTGCTGGGCCCCAATGGCGCCGGCAAAACAACCGCGGTGCGCATCCTCACCACGCTTCTGGAGGCCGACTCCGGCACTGCCGAAGTGGCCGGGATCGACGTGCGGCGCGACCCGCACGGCGTGCGCCGCCAGATTGGCCTCTCCGGCCAGTTCGCCGCCGTGGACGACTATCTCACTGGCTTCGAAAACCTGGACATGGTGGGCCGGTTGTATGGCCTCCGCGGCCGCGAAGCCCGCCGCCGCGCCCGTGAGCTGCTGGCCCAATTCGACCTGGGCGACGCGGCCGACCGCCCGGTGAAGACCTATTCCGGCGGCATGCGGCGGCGCTTGGACCTGGCCGGCGCCCTGGTGGCCCGCCCGCCCGTGCTGTTCCTGGACGAACCAACCACCGGGCTGGACCCCGGCAGCCGCACTGACATGTGGGACGTGATTGTGAGGCTGGTGAGGGCCGGCACCACGCTGCTGCTCACCACGCAGTACCTTGAGGAGGCCGACCGCCTGGCGGACGACATCGTGGTCATCGACCACGGCCGCCCCATTGCCCGCGGCACGGCGGACGAGTTGAAAGCGCAAGTGGGTGGCGAGCGGTTGGAGATGGTGCTGGTCGATCAGGCAGGGTTGGACGCCGCTCGGGGGCTGCTGGCCAGCCTGGCTGATGGCCCCGTAGCGGTAGACCTGCACACGCGCAGGCTCACCGCGCCAGTGCACGGTGGAGCCGCCAAGCTGATGGAGGCGCTGCGCGGCCTGGATGCCGCGGGCATTGGGCTGATGGATGTGGCGCTGCGCCGCCCCACGCTGGACGATGTGTTCCTCACCCTCACCGGGCATGGCGCGGCCGAGGACCAGCCCGCCGGGCGAGAACTGGCCACCACGGGCAGCGAGCGCGCGCGCTGAAGATGGGGATACTCCACACCCTGCGCGATGGATCCGTGATCGCGCGGCGCAACGTCATAAAGATCAAGCGCGTGCCCGATCTGCTGGTATTCACCACGCTGTCGCCGATCATGTTCATCCTGCTGTTCGCCTACGTGTTTGGCAGCGCCATCCACGTGCCTGGCGTGAGCTACCGGGAGTTCTTGATCCCGGGCATCTTCGCGCAAACGGTGATCTTCGGCGCCACCATCACCGGCGCGGGCCTGGCGGACGACATGCAGAAGGGCATCATCGACCGCTTCCGGTCGCTGCCCATGTCGCGATCGGCCGTGCTGGTGGGGCGCACCGGCAGCGACGTGATCATCAACCTCATCACCATCGTCATCATGTCGCTCACTGGGCTGGTGGTCGGCTGGCGCATCCGCTCGTCGCCGCTCGATGCGCTGGCGGGCTTCCTGCTGCTGCTCGCTTTCGCCTACTCCATGTCGTGGATCATGGCGCTGGTGGGGCTGATGGTGCCCAGCCCGGAGGTGGTGAACAACGCCTCCTTCGTGGTGATCTTCCCCCTCACCTTCATCGCCAACACCTTTGTGCCCACGAATGGCTTCCCCGAGCCGCTGCGCATCATGGCCAACTGGAACCCGGTGTCGTCGCTCACCCAGGCCGCGCGCGAGCTGTTCGGGAACACCAGCCCGCTCATGCCTGCCCCCTCGGACTGGCCGCTGCAGCACGCCGCGCTGTATACGCTGCTGTGGATCGCTGGCCTGCTGGCCGTGTTCATCCCGCTGGCCGTGCGCCAGTACAAACGCGCCTCCAGCCGCTGAGCGCAAGCCACGCGGCCGCGTGGCCAATCGCCACAGCATGATTCAATGCCCACATGGCTGGCAACGTGATCGATCAGAATCCCATTCGCCGGCGAGGTGTGGGGCTCCGGGCGCTCGATCGGGAGCGCGCGTACGACGGGCTCACCCTGTTCACGCCGCAGTACAGCAGTGGAACGGTGCTGCTCATCGACCTGGAAGGGCACCCGGTGCACCGCTGGGACATGCCCTACCCGCCGGGGCTGCACGGCGCCCTCACGGCGCGCGGCACGCTGCTGTACGGCGGCAAAATTCCCGGTGACAACTTCATCAGCAAAGCGCCCTTCGGCGGGGGCGTGGTGCTGGAGGCCACCTGGGATGGCCGCGTGCTGTGGGAGGTTCGCTACCCCACGCATCACCACGATGCGCGCCTGCTGAGCAATGGAAACATCGTGCTGCTGGGCGCGGCCGTACTGCCGCCGGGCATCGCCGCGCGGGTGCGTGGCGGGCGCCCCGGCACGGAGGTGGACGGGCATGAGATGTGGGCCGACACCGTGGTGGAGCTCACCACGCAGGGCAACGTGGTGTGGGAGTGGCGCAGCTGGGAACATCTCATCCCGGAGGAGGACGGCATCACCGCGCTGCAGGATGAGCGCCACGAGTGGACCCACGCCAACGCGGTGATCGAGCTGCCCGGCGGCAACCTGGTGGTGAGCTTTCGAAATATCTCCACCGTGGTGGAGATCGAGCGCACCAGCGGCGACGTCATCTGGAAGCTGGGCGCGCCACCTCTTTCGGGCCAGCACGCACCGGAATTGCTGGCTGACGGCCACCTGCTCATCTTTGACAACGGCCCGCACCGGCTGGACGAAACCTTCCCCTTTTCGCGCGTCATCGAGGTGGATCGCGCCAGCAAGGAGATCGTCTGGAGATACCAGGAGCCTCGGCCCTACAACTTCTACAGCCCGCGCATCTCCAATGCCCAGCGCCTGCCCAACGGCAACACCCTGATCAATGAAGGTGTGTTCGGCCGCCTGTTCGAAGTCACCGCCGAGGGCGAGACGGTGTGGGAATACGTGAATCCGCTGTTCGGGCCCGCCGATCTGCCTGAGGCCCAGCAGAACAACACCATCTTCCGCGCCTATCGCTGCAGCCCCGAGGAGATCGCCCGCTTCAGCAGTTAGAAAGGCAACGCTGGCGGCGCGGCAAACTTTACCGGCGGCGCACCCTACCGGCGCCGGTCAGGTGCACGCCGGGCGTGTAGAGGGTGACGGTGTTGTGCCGCTGCTTGGCTGCGTACATGGCCATGTCCGCGTGCTGCAGCAGTGTCGCCGCGTCCACCCCATGCTCGGGGCACAGCGCAATGCCGATGCTGCCGCTGATCTCCACCTGCCGGCCGCCAACGGTGAACGGCTTGGCCAGCGCCACCAGCACTTTCTCCGCCACGCTGATGGCGGAGTCCGGCTGACCCAGGCCCGGCAGAATGACCGTGAACTCGTCTCCTCCGAGGCGAGCCACGGTGTCCGCTTCGCGCAGCACCTGGTGCAGCCGCGGGCCGATCTGCCGCAGCAGCTCGTCGCCCTTATCGTGGCCCATGGTGTCGTTCACATCCTTAAAGCCATCAAGGTCGATGAAGAGCACGGTGGCCGGCGTGCCGTCGCGCCTGGCCGCGAGCACTATCTGCTCCAGCCGGTCCTGCAGGGCGACGCGGTTGGGCAGGCCGGTCAGGCTGTCATGCACGGCCTGGTGGGCTAAGGCCTGCTCGGCGGAGCGACGTTCGCTCACATCAGTCACCATCGCCAGGGCACCCACCAGCTTGCCGGCGCCATCGCGCAGCATGGCGCTGGAGAGCCGCGCCCACATCGGAGAGCCGTCCTTGCGCGTGAACTGAACATCCAGCTGGCCGGCTTCGTCCTGCCCCTCACGGCCCCTGATGAGGCTGTCGCGCAGCACCGCGCGCTGCTCCAGGGTAATGAAGTTGCTCATGCCGTCGCCCATCACTTCCTTTCGTGTGGCGCCCAGCATGTCGGCCATTTTGCGGTTGGCAAAAGTGGTTTGGCCTTGCTCGTTCACCGTCCACACGCCCTCGCTGGAGGTTTCGATGATGGTGCGGTAGCGCTGTTCATTGGCGGCCAGCGCATCGCGCGAGCGGGCTCGATCGACGGCGCTGCCGATGATGTTCCCCACCACCGAGAGGAACTGGATGTCATCCTCTGAGAACGCGCGCGGCCGTACGGCAAACGCCGCGATGGAACCGTAGACGCCGGAATCGAGCTGGATCGGCACGCACAGGCAGCCGCGGATGCCGGGCTGGCGGTGTTCCGGCGGCGGCGTGTACTCGCTGTTCGCATAGTCCTGCACAATGATTGGCCGGTTGGCCGCCATGGCCGCCGTGGTCGGCGACCGCGCACTCAGCTCAATTGGCAGGTTGGGCGGCACGGGGTCGGCCCAGCCGGTCATGGCGCGCCCAAGCAGCGATTGCCCATCTGGCGACAGCTCGCCGATGGTGACGCAATCCACGCGCAGCGCTTCCTTCACCGCCCGCGCGGCACTGTCAAGCACCTCCTGCAGCGGCGCGTTGATGGCCAGCTGGCCCAGCTCGGCCTCAGCGACCTGCTGCTGGCCTTTCAGGGCCATGGCCGTGATGTCGGAATACACCATCATCGTGCCGGTGACGGCGCCAGTGGTGTCGACCACCGGCCGGTACGACGCGCGCACCACCACATCGGACAGGTCGCCCGGGCGGCGCAGCACATAATCGTAATCATCGATGACCTGCCCTCGCAGGGCGCTCTTGAGGGGTGAGTTCGCCTCCAGCAGTTCTTCGCCCGTCTTCGGGTCGAACGCCTGGTAGCCGGGCAGCTGCGTCGCCTGCCGGCTGGCCAGATCGTCCGTGGCCACAACCTTGCGGGCGGCGGCGTTGCGCAAATGCACCCGGCCAGCAAGGTCGAGCGCGACGACGCCGCTGGGCATCTGATCGATGATGGCATCGAGCTGCGCGCTCTTTTCAGCGAGCCCCTGGCGCGTCACCTGCCCCACAACGTAGCCGAGAAAGAGGTTCAGCCGCGTTCGCGCCACGGGCGCGAGGGTTCGGCCCGGCTGCCAGCCAACAACGAGGGCGCCGCGGATGCCCGGCGGAGCGCTGAAATGCCCAACGGCCGCTGAGCCGCCGGTCCCCCTGTACAGGCGCACGGCCACGCTGCCGCCGGTCACACCGGCCTGGCGGCGCATGGAAACGCCCAGCAGGCCCCGTGCCCAGCGCCTCAGCGCAGCCGGCGCCTGGCCGGCCAGAGTGGTGTGCACGTGGCACTGCAGCCCGAGCTCCTCCAGCGCTACGAGGGCCAGGTCGGCCTGTGCCAGCCGGAGGGCCAGGGCGCCCACGTGGTCAAGCAGCTGGCCGCTGGCCGGCACCACTGCGGCGAAGCGCAGGAGCTCGCCCAGCACTTGCTCCGCTGGCTCCAGCTCTACCAGGCGTGTCGCGGATTCGGGCGCAGGCTTCCGCGAGCCCGCTCTCCTCGTGTCCCTCACGGTGTGGACGCTCGAGTCCACGGCTGACCTCGCCAAGCGCGGCATTCACTCTCCCCCAAGCGCGCCAAACATTCCGGAGCACTGGCCTCCAGCGTGATATCGCGCGCCAGGGCGGCCAGCCAGCTTCACGAATTATTGTCTGCCCTCTGTCCATCACCACGATGGGGGAGCAGGGTTAGGCTATTGCTGCTGCTCCCTGGTCGTTGGCGCCAGCGCTTCGATGTCGGAAACGACGTCAATCACCGTGGGCCTATCGGCACTCAGAGCCTTGGTCAGCTCAGCCGCCAGCGCGTTTGGCCGGTCCACGCGCACACCATTGCAGCCCATGGTCTGGGCGAGGCGCGCGTAGTCCAGCTCTTTAAATATCCACATGTCGTTCGAAGTCTTGGGCCGGTTGTCGCCGTAGGCCGACTCGATGCCGTGCGTCTCCTGGTTCAGCGAGTGATTGTCATTGATCACCACCACCACGTTGAGGCCATAACGGGCCGCGGTTTCCAGCTCTGTGAGGTGGTACAGAAGGCCGCCATCGCCCGTGAAGCAGACCACCGGCCGGCTTGGTGCGCCACATTTGACGCCGATAGACGCCGGGAAGCCCCAGCCCAGGGAGCCGGCGCAACGGATGTAGCTCTGCCCGGGTCGGGTAAGCTCCAGCATGCCACCGGTCCACATCCCGGAGTGGCCGGTGTCGGACACGACGATGCCATTGGCCGGCAGTGTTTGGCCGATCTCGTAGCAGATGCGCTCGGGCCGAATGGGCACCGCGTCGGACCGGAGCTGGGCGGCATTGGCATCCTTCCAGTCGTCTACCAGCTTGCGATAGATCGCGCGCCAGGCAGCGCGCGGGGCCTGAGGCTGGGTGAGGGCCAGCAGGCGCTGCAGGCTGGCCTGCACGTCACCCATGAGTCCAACCTTGCAGGGGTAGTTGCGGCCAATCTCCAGCGGATCGATGTCCAGCTGAATGGCATCCACATTCGGCGCCGGGATGCGCCAGAAGTGCGACACCTGGCTGCCGGTACGGCTGCCGACATAAAACACCAGGTCGGCCTGGCGCAGCACATCGTTGGCGCAAGCGCGAGCATAGGTGCCGGGCACACCCACCGCCAGCGGGTGCCCATCCGGAATGGCGGCCTTGGCGTTGAGGGCCGTTGCCACCGGAATATCCATCCTTTCGGCCAGGGCCACCAGCTCTGCCGCCGCGCCGGACCAGGTCACGCCACCACCGGCCACAATCACCGGGCGCTGGGCCGCGGCCAGCAGTTGCGCCGCCTGGCGCAGCCGATCCTCTTCCGGAACCGGCCGGTGGGGCGGAACCTGTGCGCACGCCGTATCGGCGAAGAGATCGTCGAACTCGTACTCGCCGTTCAGCAGCTGGCCGGTATTCCCCGGCACGCGCAGGTGCACCGGGCCGGGATGTCCGGCAACGGCGGCACGCACCAGCTGGCGCAGCAGGCCTGGCAAGCGCTCGGCGCGATCCAGATAGGCATTGAAGCGCGTTACGGCATCGAACATGCCCAGGTCTTCCGTTTCCTGGTAGGCATTGCGGTAGCGCGCGGCAGGGTCGGCCCCTCCAGAAATGGCGACAACGGGTGAGCAGGCCAGGTCGGCATCCTTCAGGCCAGCGGCCAGGTTGGCCGCGCCCACGTTCTGGGCCATGCAGATGCCGGGCCGGTGGGTGATGCGCGCGAAGCCATCGGCCATGTAGGCGGCCGCCTTCTCGCTGTGCGGCGTTATCGGTACGATGCCCCGCCGATCGAGCTCGGCCATAGCCGGCATCATCATCGTGGGCATGTTGAACACGTGGCTCAGGCCATAGCCCTCTACCAGGTCCGCGAACGCCCTGGAACCGGTCATCTTCCCCATGCAGCAGCCTCCCGCGCTCTCGCGCCATCAGGATAGGCAGTTACGCCTGCCGCCCATTCTAGAAGTTTGGCCGGAAACATGCCGCGGCTGCCGGGTGGGTTGATCCTGCTGGATTTGGCCATGCGGTTATGGATGGCCGGGCGTTTCTCCAGGCCTATCGCCCGGTGCAGCCAACCGTCCCAATTATCGTGATGACCGGGCGCGAATTTGAGGTTTGGGGCGCCGCCAGGAACCGGCCATCGAGCCGGTGGCTAAGCCGTTTGACTTGGACGATCTGGTGCGGCTCATAGTGCGCCAGCCTGGAGGCAGACTCGGATATCGGCCGGCAGAGCGGCGACGAGGCGGCCCAACTGCTGCATCGGGTCGCCGCTGAACACGATCCGCGTGGCCAGCGATCGGTGAATCCACCGCGGCGCTGTACACTGCCTGCACCATGCTAGTCGCAAAAGCAGCGGTCCCGGCTCTCGAAGCCGAACCGGAACAAGTAGGTCTGTCGGCGGCGCGTCTCGCCAACCTGACGCGCGTCATCCAGTGGCACGTGGACCGGCGCACCATCCCCGGCGCCATCACGATGGTGGCTCGGCGCGGCAAGCTGATTCACCTTGAGAAGTACGGCCACATGGACGTGGAGGCCGGCAAGCCGATGGGGCTCGACACCATTTTCCGCATGTACTCCATGACGAAGCCAGTGGTGAGCGTGGGGCTGATGGCGCTGTACGAAGAGGGGCGCTTTCAGTTGGACGATCCGGCGGCGAAGTACATTCCAGACTTCAACGATCTACGCGTGTTTGCCGGCGGGACCGCCGACAGCTGCGAGACGCGCGAACCAGCCCGACCGATCACGATGCGCGACCTGCTCATGCACACCTCGGGCCTGGCCAACGCCACCATGGCTGGCGGACCGAGCACGCCGGTAAGCGAGCTCTATTCCCGGCTCGACGCGCGCAGCATGCGAACGGATGAAACCGTGGCGGACCTCGTCCACAAGCTGGGCAAGCTGCCGCTGGCCTTCGACCCGGGAACCCGATGGCTCTATGCGCTCAACACGGATGTCGTCGGCTATCTATGCGAAGTCCTGAGCGGACAGCCGCTCGACCGGTTCCTGTCGGAGCGCCTGTTCGAGCCCCTGCGTATGCGCGACACCGGCTTCTGGGTGCCGCCCGGTCAGGTGCATCGCCTGTCGGCCTGTTACCGGCCGAGCGGCCCCGGTGCCTCTGACTACGTCCTCCAGGACGCGCCCGCCACGAGCCCCTTCGCGAAGCCGAGGACCTTCCTGTCTGGAGTTGGCGGTCTGCTATCCACTGCGCACGACTACCTGCAGTTCGTCAAGATGCTCGCCAGTGGTGGTGAGCTGGATGGCGCTCGCATCCTTAGCCCACGAACCCTCCGCCTGATGGCGACGAACCACCTGCCGAATGGGGCGGACGTCGCGTCAATGGCCGCGGGCACGGTCGGCACGGGCCTGTTTGGGTATGGCTTCGGGCTGGGCTTCGCGGTGCTGATGGACCCCACCAGAAGCCAGACGTTGGGAACGCCAGGCGAATTTTACTGGGACGGCGCCGCATCGACTATGTTCTTCGTGTCGCCCAAGGACGATTTGCTGGCCATCTTCCTGACGCAAGTTATGGGCGCGAACCAGATTCAGCGGTTCGGCCGGACGCTTCGCGCGTGTGTGTATGGGGCGCTGTTGGATTAGACAGCCCTCACCTTAGCGCTCGGGCTCGCGGTTGCAGCCTTGCTCGCAGGCTTCTTCGTGGCGCTAAAATTGGCTCGGTTCGCGCGGGAGTAGCTCAGTTTGGCAGAGCGTCTGCCTTCCAAGCAGAATGTCGCGGGTCCGAATCCCGTCTCCCGCTCCACACTGTTGCGAGGCGATCCACACGCGATGTGCCGGCGGCCCGTCCCTGGGCGTTGCCCATGGCCGGCTCAGGTCCGGGTGCTGCGAGAACGGCTTGCGAGGGTCGGCGGCCTCGCTCCAATTCCCGGCTGATGCGTGCGCTCCAAAGGCCGGCAAACGAATTCCAAGGTTCATTCCACGGATCATTCAGAACAAGTGGCATTTCTCTTAGAGCAAGCCCGAGATTAGACGCCTGGCCGCGGCTTTCGGTATGGCTCGAACTGGCGGGCGATCTCTTCCAGCGCCGGCCGTGCATCAGCGGCCGAGTCAATGCCCGCTGGCAGCAGTGTTTGCGCTACCGTGATGCCCGCCCGCGCCATCTCGGGCAGGCTCTCGAAAGCTTGCGCCGGTGGGCGCCCAAAACCGCCCGCGTACGACACCTCCAGCCGCGCCGGGTCACGCCCGGCCACGGCCGTGGCATCACGCAGGGCCCGTACATGCTGGGCGATGTCATCCATCGTCTCGCCGTACGCGCCGAACGGCATCCAGCCCTGCCCGTATCGCGCTACGCGCCGAATCAGCCGCGGCGTGCACTTCCCGCCCAACCACATGGGGATGGCTTCAGCATCATCCGGGCGCGGCTCAAGGTGCATGTCCTCAAAGCTCACCGACGATGAGCTGAATGAGGCCGGTGCGCCACCCCACAGCTCGCGACACGCGCCCAGCAGGTCCTCCAGGCGCTGACCACGCTCGTGGTACGGCACGCCCAGCGCCTGGTACTCCTCGTCCTGCCAGCTGGTGGAGACACCCAGCACCAGCCGGCCGCCGGACAGGGCGTGCA
>JBOGTU010000230.1:0-7857 GCA_050695655.1 Chloroflexota bacterium
TCCCGATTGTAGGAGTACAGTGTGGACGAGTCCGCCTGACGCATCGTGGCCACCAGCATCGCGTCGCCGACATCGAGTTTGGTCTCGCCATACAAAGCAAGTGCCTGCAAAACGATCTGGCGCTGCCAAGCGCCTAGCGCCTCTTTACATGCGGAATTGTCCATGACAGGTTTAGGCTGGCGTGTCCCGCGTCCATGCTGCGCGCATGTGTGTTACAATGCACGCATCGCAAGTACAACATTCACCCTGCGTTTGCCATCTGAATTGAAGGAGCGCCTCGAGCAGCTGGCTCAAGCGGCAGGTCGAAGCAAGGCGTTCCTTGCCCTGGACGCCGTCCAGCGGTACGTGGAGATGGAAAGCTGGCAAATCGCGGAGATTCGGCAAGCCGTGAAGGAGGCCGACGCGGGCGACTTCGCGAGTGGCGGCGAGGTCGAAGCCACCGTAAAGCGTCTGACAACCGAGCGCTGATCGTTTGCCTGTCCGCTGGTTGCGCCGTGCCCTGCGCAACCTCGAGGATGTGTACGACTTCATCGCCGAGGACAACCACGCCGCGGCCAGCGCCGCCGTTGCTCGGCTCTATGAAGCGGCTTCGCAATTGGACTCATTCCTGGCCTTGGGGCGGCCAGGCCGCGTGGTCGGCACACGCGAACTGGTGGTGCCCGGCACGCCATACATCATTCCGTATCGAGTCCGTGACCGCGAGGTGGAGGTGCTGGCAGTGCTCCACACATCTCGGCGCTGGCCCTCGCGCTTGTAGCGGAATTCCGGTGCTTAACATGGATTGCCACGAGCCTGCTCGCTGTGCGAGGTGCCTCCCTACCGAACCATAAGTCCCGGTCGTAGGAATGAAGCGCGGACGACCCGCCTGGCAGATGGCGACCCGCCGGCCGTCGGCGCTAATACACCTTGGTGATCTGCACGCCGGTGTAGAAGTACTGAAGGATGTGCTGATAGGTCCAGCCGGCGGCGGCGCGCTTGATGGTGCTCTGGAGGGGCATGCCCACACCGTGGCCCAGCAGTGCCTCACCGTTGCTGTCCGGGTCCGCCACGCTGATGAGCCAGGGGTGCGTGGTGCCGCCCCACACCTGCTGCCAGGCGCGGGTGTGCCCATCCGAGTGGGAGAAGTACGGCGTCACCACCACCTGGCCGTTGTAGGTCACCACCTGGCCCCACGTGGCCTGCTCGCCCTGGGTGAGGTCCGGGCCGAGGGTTTCGCGGTGCTGGCCGCTGTAAATCTGGTTGGCGCCGGTGTAGGGGGCGACATAGACGGATGACGAACCAAGGTCGAACGGCTCCTTCCAGCTCGCGTCGGCCTTGTGCCGCTGCTGGGTTGAGAGCGCGTAGCTCCGGTAGGCCACGGCAAAGGCTTTGTATGCCTCTGGGGGGTCGCCCTCCGTTTCCTCGCCGATGCCTTTGACGTAATCCTCCATGCCCAGCTCATTCACCACCCACAACTTGTTCGACTGGGTGGAGTAGTCCGCCTCCAGCACGCCTCGGAAATCGTCCTCCCAGGCGGGCAGATTCAGCTCCTTCAGCAGGGTGCTGCCCACGGGGGTCACGCGCACCGGCGACGACGACATCACCGTCTTCCCGTTCAACGCCAGGGTGTAGCCGCCAGGGTTGCTGGCGGTGATGGTGAGCGTCTGCCCGGCGTTGCCACTCAGCAGGGGGGCGCCGGCGGCGTTGGCCACGGTGAATGGCCCGCCCGCGCCAATGCTCACAGTGTTGGCGGGCGCGCCGGGCGCATCGCCCGATCCGTAGATCGCGACGCGGATGGTCGGCTGGGCGCCCGCCGCGGGCAGGCCTCCAGCCAGCTTGGCGCGATACTCGTCGCCCAGCAGGCCCAGCTCCACCTGGCTGCCGTGGAGCTCCATGCGCGCGCGCTGGAAGTACTGCACCGTGAAGCCATTCAGAGCGAAGGGCTCTGACGTGGGGTAGCCGAAGATGTCCAGCCCGCCGTGAACGTTGAAGAAGCTGAGGAAAGGCCCACTCAAATTGTGCGACGTTTGCGGGTAGAAGCGCCCCTGGCCGCTGGCCGTGGCCTTAGGGAACGGCCGTGGAGCGGTGAGGTCGCCCAGCAGGCCCAGCTCGACCTCGTAGGGCGTGCCGGCAAACTCGGGGTGGTACTCAAAGCGCGCCCGTTGGAAAAACTGCACGGTCCAGCCGTTCTCTTTAATCTCCTCGGTAGTGGGGTAACCGAATATCTGAAGCCCGCCGCGCGAATCGAAAAACTGCTTGAAGCCGAGGCTCACCGAGTGGCCCGTTTGGGGGAAGAACTCGGTCTGTGGCGCGGCAGCGGCCCGCGCGCCAAGTGGGGCGAACAGCATGCCAAGCGTGGCGGCGAGGATAACGAGAAAGCTGCGCAGCGTGCTGTGGCTCTTCACAATGCTCCTGATCCCGGAACTCACGGGACGCGGGCAGTGACTGCTGGCGCCCGGGGCGTATCCGCGCCAGTAGACTACAACGGCCCGACACCGTTCCCCGTTGCGGGCTCCCCCAAACATGGCTCGGAGCGCGACCGTCTCCACCGAGCCTCGTGAGAGTAGCGCGCCCGCACTCGGACCAGCGCGGGGCCTGCCGGTATAATCGCCCGGTACTACCCGCGTAAGAGGGATGGATTGGCACGCATTATTGCCATCGCCAACCAGAAGGGTGGCGTGGGCAAAACGGCCACCACGGTCAATCTGGGGACGGCCCTCTCGCGGCTTGGCCGGCGCATACTCATCGTCGACATGGACCCGCAAGGCAACCTCACCGCCAGTTTCGGCGTGCAGGATCGCATTGAAAAGACCATGGCCGATGCCTTGCTGGACCGTAACATGCCCATGCCCACAGTGATGACTGAGGCTACCCTGCAGGGCTGTTTGGAGCTGGTGCCAGCCAACGCCGAGCTGGCCGCCGCGGAATCGTCGCTGTCCAACAAGCTGGGGCGGGAGTTCCGCCTGCGCGACGTGCTGGCTGTGGCCGGCGAGCGTTACGACATGATTCTGATCGATACGCCGCCATCGCTGGGCCTGCTCACGGTGAACTCGCTGGTGGCGGCGACGCGCGTCATTGTACCGACGGAGGCTCGTTTCTTCTCTCTGCAGGGGCTCCAGGGACTGGAAAACACCATCGCCGACGTGCAGTACCTCAACCCCAACCTGCGCATCATGGGGATTTTGCTGAGCAAGCTGGATCGCCGCTTGAAAGAGGAGCAGACAGTGAGCAGCTACCTGCGGGAGAAGTGGGGCGAGCTGGTGTTCAGCACCGAGATCGGCACCAACAGCAAGATCCTGGAGGCAGCATCGTCGGGGCTGGCGGTGGGCGATGTAGCCGGAGGCGCCAAGGCGGCTGAGCTGTATGGCGAGCTGGCGCAGGAGGTGCTGGCCCGTGACTGAGCGCCGCAAAGGGTTCGACCCCAACCGCCTGCAGGGACTTGAGCAGCGGCCGGGCATCGTGTCGCGCATGCTGGACCGGGAGCAGCACGAGGTACCGGCTGCCAAAGGCTTCACGGAGATCAAGGTCGTGGGTGTGGGCGGCGGCGGCAATAACACCGTGAACCGCATGATCGAGTCGGACGTGCGTGGCATCGACTTCATCGCCATGAACAGCGATCAGCAGGCGCTCAACCACTCGCTTTCGGCGCACCGCTTGCAGATCGGCCGCCGCGTGACCAAGGGGCTGGGCGCCGGTGGGCAGCCCGCGGTGGGCGAGCGCGCGGCGCACGAGAGCGCGAGCGACATCGAAGCCGCGTTGAATGGGGCACAGATGGTGTTCGTAACCGCCGGCATGGGCGGCGGCACGGGCACGGGCGCCGCGCCGCTGGTGGCGGAGATCGCCCGGAACGGCGGCTCGCTGACGGTGGGCGTAGTCACTCGCCCCTTCTCCTGGGAGGGCGCCCACCGTGCGCGCTCGGCCGAGGAGGGCCTGCTGCGCATGCGCGAGGCGGTTGACGCGCTGATTGTGGTGCCCAACGAGCGCCTGCTGAAGTTAGCCGGCCGCAACACGTCCATGCTGGAAGCCTTTCGTCTGGCGGATGGCGTGCTGCACCAAGGCATCCAGGGCATCGCCGACCTGGTGCTCATCCCTGGGGTGATCAACCTGGACTTCGCCGACGTGCAAGCCATTATGAAGAACGCCGGGTCCGCGCTCATGGCCCTGGGCGAGGCCAGCGGCCCCAGCCGGGCCAAGCTGGCCGCGCAAGCCGCCATCGAGAGCCCGGTCCTGGAAGCATCCATCGCCGGCGCCAAGGGCGTGCTGCTGAACATCAGCGGGGGCAGCGACCTGGCCCTCTCCGAGGTGGAGGAAGCGGCGCAGGTGGTGGCCGATGTGGTGGATCCGCGGGCAAACATCATTTTCGGCACCGTGTTGAACCCTCGGCTCGAGGGCGTGTTGAAGATCACACTCATTGCCACCGGCTTCGCGGCCGACTACAACGCTGAGGCCCGGGCAACCAGCCACGCCCCCGCCGCTCGTCCGGAAGGCGGGCGGGTAGAGCTGCCGGCGAGCCCAGCCAGCACCCCCCGTCACGCGCCGCTGTCGCGCGATCTGCCCTCCGCGGCAGATCTGGACGTGCCCGCCTTCCTGCGGCGGCGTACCTGAGGAATCTGCCACCGGACCGCGCTGCTACCATACAAGCCATGGAGAAAAAGACCGCTGAAAGCGTGCTGATCGCGGAGCATCCAGAGCTCCGCAACCCGGCCATGATCGCCGCTTTCGCCGGCTGGAGCGATGCCGCGTCGTGCGCGACGTCGGCCGTGCGCCTGCTCATCGAGCAGTGGTCGGCCGGGAAGTTCGCCACCATCGATCCAGAGGAGTTCTACGACTTCTCCATGCACCGCCCAACGGTAACGGTTGACGATCACTTCAACCGCACCATCGAGTGGCCTGCCAACGAGTTCTATTTCTATCAAGCACCCGATCAGCCGCGCGACTTTGTGCTGTTCGTGGGCGTGGAGCCCAACACGCGCTGGCGGACCTACACCTCCGCCATCTCCAGCGTGGCCCAGGAGCTGGGCGTTACAGATGTGGTGACGGTGGGCGCGCTCATCGCGGAGGTAGTGCACAGCACGCCGGTGCAGCTGACCGGGTCCAGCAACAGCCCCGAGCTGCGCGATCGCATGCGCCTGCTGAACATCGGCTCCTCCCGCTACCAGGGCCCCACAGGCATCACCAGCGCCCTTTCGGATCGCTGCACGCAGGATGGCATGCACGCGATGTCCATCTGGGGCTCGGTGCCGCATTACATCCCCACCACGCCAAATCCGAAGGTAGTGACGTCCATGCTCCGTCATCTGCGCGACCTGCTGCGGTTCGACCTGGACCTCAGGAGCCTGGAGGTGGCGTCGCGCCGCTTCGAGGAGCAGGTCACGGACGCGGTGAACGCCAACACCCAGCTGCGCGATTATGTGCGCGAGCGCGAAAGCAAAGAGCACCTGGAGAACGAGCCCGAGGAGGGCACCACCCCCGCCGACGACTTCCCCAGCGGCGAAACGCTGGTGCGCTCCCTGGAGGAGTTCCTGCGCCAGAACCGCCCGCGCCCAACCGATACGTAAGCTTTGCCCATGGCTCTCGGCTTCAAAGCACCTTACCAAGCGAGCCGATGGCCGCACGCACATCGCCGGCCATCGCCTCACCCCGCATGACATGCTGTGCCAGTACGAGTTGGGGCTCGAAGCCGAAAAGCTGGCGCAAGAATATGACCTCTCGCTCGCTGAAGTCTACGAGGCTCTGGCCTTGGAGCTGTCTCTGTTCGCCATTGAGGAAGAGGCTCAGGCATACATGATGAGCCTGAGTCCGCCCGCGTAGTCTCCTGAACGCTCGCGCGCAGGCGGAGCTTAAGTGCCCTTTCGGCGATTCTAGGCGCTGCGGGCGCGCGAAGCGCTCGCTAGGCTAGGCCACCGCGCTTCCAGTGACGTGCCGCTGGGCGCCATCGCCCGTTACGGCACTCATCCTTCATCATTCCTGCCCTTGCCCTCCGCGGTCGCGCAGCCGAATTCCCGGGCCGCCGATTGGAGTGCCGCTCGACTGAGCGGGCCGATCAGCGCTCGCGTCGCCAGGGCGCCCAGCCAGACCAGGGCAAAGGCCACGGCATCCAAGAGGGGGAAGGCCGACCGGCCTCCCACCTGTGACAGCGCCTGGTACACGCCATCGGAGCGAGCCAGGATGCCCAGCACCACCACGGACAGCCCTATAGCCAGCGCGGCCATGCGCGCCTCTTGGCCGCGGAACGCCCGCCACCACGCGGCCAGCGCCGAAACGAGCGCGAAGCCAAGACCGAAGGTGTTGAAGAGCACGGTTGGAATGACCCACGGCCCCATCACCAGCACGCCGGCGCCGTTGCCGCCATACAACGCCGCTAGGCCCGCGGGGTTCACCTGCGCCGGCAGCGTGAGCGCCAGCTGCGCCAGGCACAGCAGCAGCACGAAAAGTGAGGGCCAGCGGGCCGTCCGCGAGTCAAACGCCAGCCAGCAGCAACCGGCGCCAACCAGCCCCGGAAACATGCTCGCACCCAGCGCGTAGTACACCCGAAACGCCGCGCCGCTGCCAGTCATGGCCACGGCATAGGCGATGGCCGCCAGCCCCCCTATGAGCAGGCCAGCCGCGACCCACGCCGAGACGCGGCGCAAGAAAAACGAGCCGGCCAGGCCGAGCGCTGCCGCGACGGCACACAGCACTTCGATGGTGACCACCGGGGCGAAGGATAGCCACTCAGCGCAGAGTCGCCGGCACAGGATGCTTGCTGGCTCACTGGCTGAGAACGGCACGGGCGCTCGCGTGGCTGTGCCTCGAAGGCATCGCCGGTCGCAGACCAGGGCGAGCCGCCTATCATATGGGACGGTGCTTGCAGCCGCGCGAAGCCGGAAGGTGGGCCGCACGGTGCTTGCTGGGGCCTACGCGGGGCTCGCGCTGGCGTTCGTGCTGCTGCCGGCCGATCGGGGATCGTTTCTGCCGGGTCTGCCGGTGGATTTCCGGGTGGCGGCGCCAGCTCTCCTGGCGGCGGGTCTGGTCGCGCTGCTCGGGCGGCCCCAGCGATGGGCCTGCGTAGCGCTGGCCATCCTGGTGCTGGCCAAGCTGGCGCTCTGGCCGACAACCATTCAGCGAGGGCTGGTGGGCACCTACTACGCCACGGCCAACTTCAGTGGACCCGTCCAGCAGGTAGAGCTGGACCAGCACATCGCGTTCACCGATGCGACCTTCCCGTTGGATTTCTTCAACGAAGTGCCGCGCTTCAACCTGGACCCGCCGGACCGCTGGCAACTGCCCTTCTCGGTGCGTTGGCAGGGCGTGATTGTGGGGCAGCCGCACCTCATCACAAACCAGGCGGCGACCCTGCGAACCGCGGGCGGAATCAGCACCATCAGCTTCAGCAAGCCCTGGGGGCCCCATGCCTCCCTGCGGCTCCTGGGTGCGACCTCGTTGTATCCCCACACCTATCCGAGCTGGCGCATCACGCTGGGCAACGCGGGGCGAATCGCGCAGGACGTGCTGGCGCTGATGTTTGCTTTGGCGCTGCTGTCACGGCTGGCCAGCGTGCGGCTGAGCTGGGGCAGCGGGCTCTTTCTACTGATCCTGGGTCAGGGCTACGTGCGTGCCTGGCCCCGCGCGGGGACTTTCCCAATGCAGGCGGCCGGGCAGGACTGGCTGACCTACGCCTCCGAGGCCCGCGACATTGCCCAGCACGGCTGGCTCATGAATGGCGGCCTGCCGCTGTTCAAAGGGCAGCCGCTGTACTACCAGTCCTTCTACGCCTACTTCGTTGCCCTGGCGCACTGGCTCACGGGGGGCAGTATCGGCGGCGTGCTGTTTCTGCAGTATGTGCTGCTGGCGGCAACGGGCGCGCTGCTGTGCGCGCTGGCCAGCGATCTGTTCGGC
>JBOGTU010000231.1:0-16007 GCA_050695655.1 Chloroflexota bacterium
CGGCGGTACCGCCGCACCCGCGGCATCAACCAGCGCGAGCACGGCACCCAGCACCGCGGGTGGCGCGGCGGGCAGCTCCAGCGCCGCGGTATCGGGCGCAGCCGCGGCCTCCGGCTCGGCGGCGCCATCCACAGGCAGCTTGTACCCCACGTACATCCCGTTCACCGGTGGCGTTAAGCCGGACTTTCCGGCCGCGGGCCCGCTGTACGAGAACGGCTTCATCAACTACCCCATGCACCCGTTCGATGCCTTCCCTGGCGCTCCAGCGCCTGGCAAGGGCAGCACGATCACCGCGTATACCGTCAACTACTTCCCACCGCCCACGCCTTACTCGCAGAACGGCGCCTGGAAGCAGGTGAACAAAGAGCTCAACGCCAACGTGCAGTTCCAGATCGCCACCGCCGCCGACTACGGCACACGGCTGGCGACGATCATGGCCGGCAACGACCTGCCGGATATCGTGTGGTTTGCCACTGCGCCTGGCGCGGCCAGCGCGCTGGGCGCCACGCCGGACCTGCCCAAGTTCATTGAGCTGACGGCCGAGGACCTCACGCCCTACCTTGCGGGCGACAACGCCAAGAACTACCCCATGATTGCTGCGCTGCCCACCAATGCCTGGAAGAACGCGGGCGCCGCCTTCAATGGCAAGCTGTACCTCATCCCCCGCTCGCTGTACGCGCCCGGGTTCATTTTCCTCAAGAACTCGGAAGCGTGGACCAAGGCCGTGGGCGCGGACTATGTGCCCAAGAGCTCGGACGATTTCCTGCGGGTGATGAAGGCGCTTAACGACCCCAAGGGCAACTTCTACGCCACCGGCTCCGCGCAGGGCGGCGCACTGGGCGTCACCTACTACTCGTCCCTCTTCGGCGCCCCCAACGACTGGCGGCTGGAGTCCGACGGCAAGCTGACCAAGGACTATGAGACGCCCGAGTTCAAGGAAGCCGTCGGTTTCTTGCAAGAGGTGTGGAAGGCCGGGCTGTTCCACCCGGAGACGCTGCAATACAACAACGGCGTGGTGGCGCGGAGCGGCTTCACCTCCGGCAAGTGGGCCATCTGGCTTGATGGCTTCCAGGGCGCGTGGGAGGACGTGTGGCGGCAGGCGCTGCACAACAGCAATAAGCCCTTCAACCCGCTGCTCATTCCGCCGTTTGCCGCGCACGCGGGCGGCAAGGCACAGTTCTTCCTTGGGCCCAGCCAGCTCGGCGCGGCGATGTTCAAGAAAGCCAGCCCGGATCGCATCAAAGAGGAGCTGGCCGTCTTCAACTGGCTGTGCACGCCCTTCGGCAGCCAGCAGGCCATGCTGCTGGAATATGGCCAGGCTGGCATCGACTACAAGCTGGATGCCAAAGGCAACCCATTGCCCACGGCCAAAGGCAATCCGGATGCGAACTACGTGCCCTGGAAATTCCTGGCCCAGCACCACTCCACGTTGTACGTGCCGGATATCCCGAACTTCGCCAAAACGCTGTCCGAGGCGGAGCACATCCTCATCCCACTTGGCGTGACGGATCCCATCTGGGGCCTGGTGCCCGGGCCAACCTCCAGCGCCAAGGGCTTCGTCATCACGAAAGCGTTCACGGATGGCTTGCAGGACATCATGGTGGGCCGCCGGCCGTTGACCGACTACGACAGCCTGCTCAAGGACTGGCAGAATAACGGCGGCAACCAGATCCGCCAGGAATACATGACCCAGCTGGCCAAGGCCAAGTAAGCCGTCCAGCCAGGGTAGGGGAACGACAGACCAACATGAGACGAAGCTCTAACCGCATCATCGTGTCCCACGCCGGCACACTGCCCCGGCCACCGGAGATCATGCAGCTCTTCGGCCAGGGCGAAGCAGGCAGGGCCGAGCTGGCCCGACAGCTGCCCGCGGCCGTCAAGAACGTGGTACGCAAGCAGGTGGAGGCCGGCGTGGACGTGGTGAACGACGGTGAGATTGGCAAGCGCGGCACCTTCTCCAGCTACATCCAGGAGCGGCTCAAGGGCATTGAGCCGCGCACCTTCAAGCAGGGCGAAGGCCCGGCCGCGCGCGACGTGAATGGGCGCGACATGCGCGACTTTCCCGGCTTCTTTGAGGCCGGCCTGGGCGGCTTTGGCCGCAACCGGGGGCGCTTTGGCGGCGCCTCGGCTACCGCTGCTCAAGAGGGCGAACGCACCCTCAGCTACTGCACCAGCAAGCTCGAGTACGTGGGCAAGGCGGGCGCCGAGACGGACATCGCCAATCTGAAAGCGGCGGTTCAGGGGCTGGATGTGGAACCGTGGCTGCCGGCCATCACGCCCGGAACCATGGAGCACTGGCTCTGGAACGACTACTACAAGACCGAAGAGGAATTCCTTTACGCCATCGCGGACGTGATGCACGAGGAGTACAAGGCCATCACTGACGCTGGCCTGGTGCTGCAGCTGGACGATCCAGACCTGCCGGACGGCTGGCAGATGTACCCGGATATGTCCGTGGAGCAGTATCGCGCCTATGCCCAGGTGCGCGTGGAGGCGCTGAATCATGGCTTGCGCGGCCTGCCGGAGGATCGCATCCGTTTTCACACCTGCTGGGGCAGCAGCCACGGCCCGCACAAGAATGACATCGGCCTGCGGCACATCGTGGACGTTGTCCTCCAGGTGAAAGCAGAGTGCATCTCCATTGAGGCCTCCAATCCCCGCCACGAGCACGATTGGGTGGTGTGGGAAGAGAAGAAGCTGCCGGCGGGAAAGTCGCTCATGCCGGGCGTGGTGGGCCACACCACGGACCTGATTGAAGATCCTGAGCTGGTGGCTGAACGATTGGTGCGCTACGCCAAGATTGTGGGACGCGAGAACGTGATCGCCGGCACGGACTGCGGTCTCGGACAGCGCGTGGGGCATCCGGAGATCGCCTGGGCCAAGCTGGCCGCGTCGGCCGAAGGCGCCCGCATCGCCACCAAGCAGCTCTGGGGGCACTGATCGCGCCAGCGCCTCCTGGGCCAGGCGGGCTATCATCTCGCGAATGACTGGCCTGGCCATCGAGACCACCGCGCTCACCAGGGACTTCGGGCCCCTGCGCGCGGTGGACGGGCTCACACTGGCGGTGCCACGAGGCATCATCTTCGGCTTTCTCGGCCCCAATGGCGCCGGCAAAACCACCACCATTCAGCTGCTGCTGGGCCTGCTGGCGCCAAGTGGCGGCAGCGCCAGCGTGCTGGGCTTTGATACGCGGCAGCAGGCGGGTGACATCCGCCAGCGCGTAGGCGCGCTGCTGGAGCACGCCGGCCTGTATGAGCGCCTGAGCGCCGAGGAGAACCTGGAGTTTTATGGCCGGGTGTGGCACCTGCCGGCCAGCGAGCGCCGAACGCGCATCCGCGATCTGCTTGCGCGGATGGACCTGTGGGAGCGGCGACAGGAGAAGGTGAGCACCTGGAGCCGCGGCATGAAGCAGAAGCTGGCCGTGGCCCGCACGCTCATGCACCGCCCGGCGCTGGTTTTCCTGGATGAGCCGACCGATGGGCTGGACCCACTGGCGGCGGCCAGCCTGCGCAATGACCTTGACGCGCTGTCCACGCAGGAGGGCGTGACGTTCTTTCTCACCACGCACAATTTGGCCGAGGCTGAGCGGCTGTGCCACGATGTGGCGGTCATCCGCGGGGGCAAGCTGTTGGCGGTGGGCCGCCCCGACGAGCTGCGTGACCGGGCTGGCGGGCAGCGAGTGGAGATTGCCGGCTGGAACTTCACTCCTGAGGCGCTGGCGGCCCTGGCGCAGCGGCCGGAAGTGGCCAGTCTGGAGCAAGGCAACGGCGCCTCCAGCAGCGACCAGAGCACGAGCCAGCCGCGGCAGCGCCTGCTCGTCCGCCTCAGCGATGAAGGCTCGGTACCTCCGTTGGTGACGCTGTTGGTGCAGGGGGGCGGGCTGATCGAGCACGTGGCTCGCGAGCGGGCCACGCTGGAGGAAGCATTCTTGGACCTGGTGCGAGAGTAGCGGACATGGCCACTGATCTCGGCACCATGCTGTGGAAGGAGTGGAAGGAGTTCCTGGCCTATGGCGGCGGGCGGCGTGGTCCGCTCAGCCTGCTGATCATGGTGGGCGTGGCTGGCGTGTTCCTGCCGCTCAGCCTATCGCGCGTGTGGCTGAGCTCGCCGGTTCCGGTGCTGATCGCTGTGTACATTCCACTGGTAATGGTCACCACCGTCATTGCCGACTCCTTCGCGGGCGAGCGCGAGCGGCACACGCTGGAAACGCTGCTCGCGAGCCGCTTGTCGGAACTCTCTATGCTGCTGGGCAAGGTGGGAGCGGCGGTGCTCTACGCCTGGGTGCTGGCGCTGGCGAGCCTGCTCGTGGCGCTCGTTACTGCTAACGTGGCGGCGCCGGCGGCCGGTGGCATCCGACTGTACTCGTTGCCCACGGGTCTGGCCGCCTTCAGCATGAGTTTTCTCGTGTCCGTGCTGTGGGCGGCCCTGGGCGTGCTCACCTCGCTGCGGGCAGCCACGGTGCGGCAGGCGCAGCAGCGCCTCAGCGTGGCTATGCTGGTGGTGTTCCTCATTCCCGGGTTTGCGCTTGGAGCGCTGCCGTCTGGTATTCGGTCAGCCCTGCTGGGGGGCAGCACTAACGGCCCCAGCGCCGGCGTCATCGGCGCGCTGGTGCTGGTCGTGCTGGATGCCGTGCTGCTTGCCGTGGCCAGTGCGCGCTTCCGGCGCGATCAGCTCATCAGTTAGTGCACTTGCTGGCCCCCACGGCATTCACGGCCTTCACGCACCAATAGAATTCGTAGCCGGAAGTACGCCCGCGGCGATGGCGACGGGCACTACAAAGTGAGCCAGCCCGCCACCAACGGTCCTGGCGGTGGCGAGCTGGCAGGCAGGATCTGCTCGATGACGCGGTACGGGCCCAGGTTTTGGCCCGGAACCACGCTCTCAGACTACGCCTGCTCCCTGCTCGCCCATCCACTCCACGCTGCGCATGATGATACTGCTTGCTATAAGCAGCGCCAACAGCCGATCAGGTACGGACGCGCATGCGCCGATTCGCAGCACCGTCCACTGCGCTGCTCAGAGTTCATGAGGGGTGTTGGGCCGTGACCGAACGAGAAGAGGACCTCCGTCCTGACTTCTAGAAAGACCCCGCCCATCAAGGTGGAGGACTTACACGCCCTCTGGTGTAGCTGTCTCGAAGCGATCGGGGTGCGGGATGGCGACGAGTTCCAGCTCGCTGATGCCAGCGAAGTCAGACGGATTGCAGGTGTAGAGCGGGAGGCCACGCGAGATAGCCGCCGCCGCGATCATGGCATCGAGCGCTCTGGCGGCAGGTTTTCTCCCGCCGCTCCGGAGCGCAGCGGCGACCCGTCCGAATGCTCGTGCGGCGGCGGCATCGAACGGGAGAGGATCGAAATCAGCCTCCGCTTGTTGGACGTGCGCCTGCCGAGCCGCCTTCTCCTCCTCCGAATGAGCCACCAGCGGGCCAACCGAAAGCTCGGCCAGTGTCACGGCGCTGATCTCCGGGATCGCCGGAAGGCTCGCAGGATTGGCGATTCGCGGCAAGAGGATGACGGTTGATGTATCCAGCAAACCGCGTTCAGATCGCGGCATTACAGATCGGGGCTCAGGATTTCGTCAACGTCTGACCTCAGAGCCTTAGAATCCACTGAAGGCAACCCTCGCCAGCGCGCAAGAAGCGCTTCCGCTGTGAAACGAGGCGTTGTGATGGGTTGCAGCTCTGCCACAGGGCGGCCATCTCGAGTGACAGTGAGCCGCTCTCCGCGTTCGACGCGATCGATCACTTCCCCGCCATGACTCCGTAGGTCCCGAATGGTGACGCTAGCCATGCCATCAATGTATCACGGGTGAGACCTTCCACGAAAACTGCCTTTCACAGAACCAGACCGCTTATAGCTCTACGCTCAGCACTTCGTACGTCTCCACGGGGGCGGTGCGGCCTTTCACCTGAAGCCACCCAACTCCCGCGCGGTGATCTTGTTCCGCAGCCTATTGCTGTTTTCGACCATGCCTCATGCCAGATGTGAGCATCAGATAGTAAGGTGCCGGAGGTCAGATTTGAACTGACGACCAACGGCTTATGAGTCCGCTGCTCTACCGCTGAGCTACTCCGGCTGGCGCGAACGAAATTGTAGCGTCCAGTGGGCGAACTGTCCCGTGGGGAGCGCGGCAGCGGCCTTACCCGAGGACGCTGCTGCCGAAGGGCTCAGCGGAAGCGGGGTCGGGCTGGGGAGCGTGGATGCAGGGTAGACGCACGATGAAGGTGCTGCCCTGGCCTTCGAGCGAATGCACGTCTATGTCGCCGCCATGCTCGCGGGCGATCCAGCGGGCGATGGACAGGCCCAGGCCGGTGCCGCCGCCGGTGCGCGAACGGTCGGCCTGGTAGAAGCGTTCGAAGATGTGCGGCAGCGCTTCGGCGGGAATGCCCCGGCCAGTGTCACGCACGGCCAGCGCCACGGAGCCGTCGCGCGCCATTTGCGATAGCTCCACCAGCCCGCCCGCCGGTGTGTTTTTGAGGGCGTTCTCCACCAGAATCAGCAGCAGCTGCTTGAGGTAGTCGGCATTCCCCTGCACCACCGCCGGCTCGATGTCCGTGACAGCCAGCCGCACCTGGCTGGCCAGCACCTGCGCCTGGCGATCGACTGCGTGGACGATCTGGTCCAGCGCGACCGGCTGCTTCTCGAAGTGCAGCCCGGCATCCGCCCGAGCCAGGGTGAGCAGGTTGGCCACCAGCCGGCTCATCCGCTCGGCCTCGCTGGACATGTCTTCCAGCGCCTCGCGACTATCCTCGCCGCTCACCTCTCGCCCACCGGCCAGCAACCCCAGGTTGCCCCGAATGGTGGTGAGAGGCGTACGCAATTCGTGCGACGCATCCGCCACGAAGCGGCGCTGCGCTGTGAGCGAGCTCTCCAGCTGCTGGTAGGCGGTTTGAATCTCCTCGATCATCTGGTTGAAGGTAGCGGTAAGCCGGCCCAGTTCATCATTGGGGCCCCGATAATCGACCCGCCGGCCGAAATCCTTAGAGGCGCCGATGTCCCGCGCTGTGTCTGCCACGCGCTGAATGGGCTGCAGCGCGCGCCGCGAGAGCAGCCAGCCCGCGGCAAAGGCCACCATCACGCCCGCGGCTCCGGCGAACACCAGTATCTGCCGGAGAAAGCGCAGCAGGGCCTGCGTGGACGACACATCGCGCCCCAGTTGCACCACGGCCACCACGGAGCCATTGGCACTGAGTGGGAAATTCACCAGGCGGATGGAGAGCCCGGCGACACGGAGCGTTTGATCAACCGGCCGGCCCGTATGCACGACAGTGCTGATGACGGCGGAGCTGACCGGGAGCTGTGCTTGCCCCGGCAGGTTCTGCGACCACACCACCGGCGTGGCATCCGGCAGCACCAGCTGGGCGTACACGTCGGGGTTGGAATTGATCACGGTGTTGGCCTGGCTGCGCAGAAAACCGCCGCCAAGGATGGTGGGGTCGGGCAGGATGTAGGCCAGCAGGGCCTGGCTGAACTGCTGCTCGCGTGCCGCCAGCAGCTGATTCACCTGCTGAATAAGGAACACCTGCAGCACGAAGTACACGGCCACGAACACCGCGACCACGGTGGCCGTGAGGATGCCGGTGTACCACAGGGTGAGCCGCAGCCGCAGCGACACAGGCAGGCGTTACTCCTTCAGCACGTAGCCGGCGCCGCGCACGGTGTGGATGAGGCGCGCCTCACCGCTGGTTTCCAGCTTCTGGCGCAAATAGCCGATGTACACCTCAATCACGTTGGATTCGCCGTAAAAGTCATAACCCCAGGCCTGCTCAAGGATCACTTCGCGGCTGAGTACGCGCCGGGGGTTCCGCAGGAGCAGGGCCAGCAGTTCAAACTCTTTGGCCGAAAGCTCGATCACTCGGTCACCGCGGCGCGCCTCGCGGCTGGCCGTATCCAGCACCAGGTCAGCGAAACGCAGCTCTGTGCGCTCCTCGGGCTCGCGGCGGCGCAGCAGGGCCCGCACGCGCGCCAGCAACTCCTCCAGTGCGAAGGGCTTCACCAGATAATCGTCCGCGCCGCTGTCCAGCCCGTGCACGCGATCCGACACTTCGTCGCGCGCGGTGAGCATGAGAATGGGCTGCCCTCCGCCCTGCCTCAGCCGACGGCACACCTCCAGGCCATCCATGCCCGGCAGCTGGATGTCCAGGATGGCCAGGTCCGGCTGGTGCTCCAGCGCCAGGGCGAGGGCGCCGGGGCCATCGTGCGCGATGTCCGGCAGGTAGCCCTCGTAGGACAGCGCGCGTCGCAGCAGGTTGGTGATCTTCTCGTCGTCGTCCACCACGAGTATGCGCTCTTTCACCGCATCTCCGAGCATAACCATAGCTTGAATGCCGGCTGGTCACTCCAGAAGCTTGGCCGTAAACATGCCGCGGTGGCCGGGTGAGTTGCATGGGAGCGTGGGTCCAAATCGACGCGACCGTGCAAGGGATGGATGGAGGGCCGCTCATGGCTTTGCGGCCAAACTTCTTGGGGAGCGTTTGACGGGCTCGTGAGGGCCGTGTTAGGGTGCAGCAACATCCGTTCGGCTTTGCATTCGCACTTCCCTTCATTTCACAGTTCAGTTCAAATTGCGCACGAGGTTCTGGCGATGTCAATTCCGGTTCCCGATCCCGATCTCACGCCGGAAGGCATCATCCAGCGGGCGCGAGATATGGTGCCCGTGCTGCGGGAGCGGCAGGAACTGTGCGAAGCACAGGGGCGCCTGCCCGAGGAAACCAACGATCAGTTCGTGCAGGCTGGCTTCTTCCGCATTCTGCAGCCGCGGCGCTTTGGTGGCTACGAGTTTGGCCTGCCCACCTTTGTGCGCGTGATGATGGAGATTGGCCGCGGTTGTCCCTCCAGCGCCTGGGTGCTGGCGCTCACCGCCGGACACGCGCACATGTTCTCGGCCTTTTTCCCCGAGAAGGCGCAGCTGGAGGTGTATGGAACCAGCGGTGAGTTCCGCGGCCCCAGCAGCACGCCGCCGCGCGTGACTGCCAGACCAGTGGATGGCGGCTTCCGCGCCAGCGGCGCCTGGGAGTACGCCTCCGGCATCGACATCTCCACGCACTTCATTGGCGGCATCGGCATTGCGCGCGAGGGCTCGGATGGTCTTCGCACCGAGCCGCGCATGGCTGTGCTGAACCGCGCTGACTACACCATTGTGGACGACTGGGATGTGGTGGGCATGCGTGGTACCGGGTCGCGCCGAGTAGTGGTGGAGGACGTATTCATCCCCGACTATCGCACCATTGCCCCCCCGCGCGACGCGGTGAACGCGCGCAATGCCCCCGGCCGCGGCCTGCATCCCAACCCCTTTTACGTCGCCGGCCGGCTTACCAGCATTCTGCTGCTGGAGATGGCCGCCGTGGCGGT
The DNA here is from genome assembly GCA_050695655.1 of Chloroflexota bacterium. Classification (GTDB taxonomy): domain Bacteria; phylum Chloroflexota; class JAJPGV01; order JAJPGV01; family JAJPGV01; genus DATKQD01. The sequence goes on from JBOGTU010000231.1 coordinate 9,351, forward strand.
GGGCGTCGCCAGGGGGGCGCTGGATATCTACGAGGCGGACCTTTGCGCGCGCAAAATGGCGTACCCGCCCTACAGCTCACGCAGCGAGCTGCCGGAGTACCAGCGCCACTATGGTGATGCCTGGGCCACCATCCGTGTCGCGGAGGCGGCTGTGCTGAAGATCGCGGATGATTACGTGGCCTACTGCCAGCGTGACGTGGATGAGGGCGTGCCATTTTCAGACGAGCTCGATAGCCAACTGCAGCTGCTGGAGCAGTACGCCACCAAAATGGCTTCGGACGCCGTGGATCTCATGTTCAAGACATCTGGCACCAGCGCCGCCAAAAGCGGCTCGCGCCTGCAGCGCTACTTCCGCGACATGTCCGTGCTGATGACGCACATGGCCGCGCAAATCGACCGCGGAGCCGAGGCCGTGGGCCGGGTGCACTTCACCGGCCAGCTTGCCCCCGCGGCCGTCCTCGCCCGAACGCCGCTGTGAAGGCTGGACAGCTCGCCGGAGATGATGAGCCCGCGGGACCCCGTCGAGCCCTCAGGCGACGTGTGTTCGTCCTCGGCTCATCATCCCGGCCAGCGAGGCGATGCCCTCAGTGGGGGCGGATGTCGTTGTTAGGCGTATGGTCGCCGGCGAGCCAGCGGGTCAGGTCCGCGTGGGCGTTCTTCAGCTGGCGCGCATTGATGTTCTCGATGTCCGCGTCGTCCACTGTGAATTCCAGGCGCAGGTTGTTTGGATCATTGACATAAAGTGACACACAGTAGCCGTGATCGGTGATGCGCGGCTCAATGCCGTTGCTCCGGAGCCGGGTGGCGATGCCTTGCTGCGTTTCGTGGTCGCATTCAAAGGCGAGGTGCCCGGGCGACGTCAATTCCACCGGCCGCTCGTCCTGGTCCGCGTACTGGAAGAAGGCCAGCGCGCCGCCGTCGCCACAGGTGAAGAAGGTGTGGCAGTACTCGCGTTCGGGCGTGCCCATGCCGCGTTCGCACCACGTGGCCGCCAGCGGCAAGCCGATGATGTCCTCGTAGAAGTGCCGCGTGGCCTCCTGGTCGCGCGTGACCCAGGCCGCGTGGTGCAGCCGGTTGGGGCGGACGGTGATTTGTGCGGCTGGCTTCTCTGCCGTGCTGGTTTGAGCCATTGGGGTACGTCTCCTCTTTCTTTGCGGGCTTGCCTGCCCGGGCCGCGTGGCCCGTGGCGTTGTTCTTGCCTACGTTGTACGCCCCCTCCGGCCCGAACGCAAGGTCCGCGGGCGCGGAAAAGGCGGGGAGTACACTCGTGCCAGCCCACGGCGCCTGGCTGCCCTCCATACCGGCTGGTGCATGCTGGCGCCTCAAGCGATCTCGTGAGCTGACCGGAGGGCCGTGAAATGAGCACCAAAGACGCGATGTTTGACCTGAGTGGCAAGGTGGCCTTGATCACCGGCGGGAACAGTGGCATTGGCCTCGGGATTGGCCGCGGCCTGGCGCAGTGCGGGGCCAGCGTGGCCATCGCCGCGCGACGTGAGGGTCGAACCGCCGCGGCGGCGGCCGAGCTCGCCGCGCTGGGTGTGCGCGCCATTGCCCTGCCGCTGGATGTGGCGGACGCAGCCTCCGTGGAGCGCGCCTTCGCGGCTCTAGAGCAGCAATTAGGCCGGCTGGACATCCTGGTGAACAATTCAGGCATCAACATCCGCAAGCCGGCGCACGATCTCACGCTGGCCGAGTGGACGCGCATCATCAACATCAATCTCACGGGCGCGTTTCTGTGCAGCAAGGCAGCCTATCCGCTGCTGAAGCGCAATGGCGCCGGCAAGATCATCAACATCGGCTCCATGATGTCGCTGTTCGGCGCTTCGTATTCGCCCGCCTACGGGGCCAGCAAGGGCGGCATCGTGCAGCTCACCAAGTCGCTGGCCATGGCCTGGGCGCCGGACAACATCCAGGTGAACGCCATCCTCCCCGGCTGGATCGACACGGAGCTCACACAGCAGGCGCGCATCGACGTGCCAGGCTTGAATGAGATGGTGCTCGATCGCACGCCGGCCGGCCGCTGGGGCCTGCCGGAGGACATGGCCGGCGTGGGCGTGTTCCTGGCCAGCCCTGCCTCCAACTTTGTGACCGGTGCTGCCATCCCCGTGGACGGCGGCTACGCCTCCAAGGGGTAGCCGGCATCGTCGCGCGGCCACGGGACCACAATGGGGTAGGCCATCTTGGCCTACCCCATTGTGATGCCCGCTCGGCGGTTGCGTGTTACGAGACGAACAGCGGCGCCAGCACCAGGGTGATGGTGCTCAGCATCTTGATCAGCACGTGCAGCGAGGGGCCGGCCGTGTCCTTGTAGGGGTCGCCCACCGTGTCACCCACGACTCCGGCGGCGTGGGCGATCGAACCCTTGCCCATGACCACGCCGTCAGCGTCCTTCAACTGGCCGGACTCGATGAACTTCTTGGCGTTGTCCCAGGCGCCGCCGCTGTTGTTCAGGAACGTGGCCAGGATGACACCGGCGATGGTACCAACCATGAGCACCCCAGCCACCGACTCCCAGCCGGCATTGCCATCCAGCGCACCAGTGGCGCGGAAGATGAGCCCAACGGCAACGGGCGTCAGCACGGCCAGCAGGCCCGGGGCGATCATCGTGCGCAGCGCTGCCCGGGCCGTGATGTCCACCGCGCGGCCATAGTCCGGCTTGGAGGTGCCGGCCATGATGCCAGGGTCCTCGCGGAACTGGCGGCGTGTCTCCTCGATGATCTCCGCGCTCGCCGAGCCCACGGCACGGATAGCCAGCGAGCTGAACAGGTACACCAGCATGGCGCCGATGAGCGCACCGACAAAGACTTCTACATGTGACAGGTTCACCGGCAGCGCGTCGTTGGGGTTGGTGATCAGCTTGGCTACCCGCGCCGCGCCATTGGGCGAGGCGAGCAGCAGCTGCTTCACCCGGTCCAGGTAGGCCGAGAAAAGCAGGAAGGCGGCCAGGCCGGCGGATGCCACCGCGTAGCCCTTGGTGAGGGCCTTGGTGGTGTTGCCGACGGCATCCAGCGAATCCGTGATCTCGCGGGCGCCGGCGGAGGCGTGAGCGAACTCGGTGATGCCGCCGGCGTTATCGGTGATGGGCCCAAACGTGTCCATCGCCAGCACGTAGGCGGCGGACATCAGCATGCCCATGGTGCCCACGGCCGTGCCGTAGATGCCGGCGTTGGGCAGGCCGGACGCCTGGCCCAGCATGTACGAAGCTACCAGCGCGATGCCGATGGAAATGGCCGTGAGGGCCGTGGTTTCGTAGCCTACGGCTGTGCCGGTGATGATGGTGGTGGCGGGCCCAGTGGTGCAGGCGCGCGCAATCTCCTGCACTGGCCGCCAGGCGCCCGAGGTGTAGTACTGCGTGATGTACACGAAGCTGATGCCGACCAGAATGCCGACGATGCCGCACAAGAAGAACCAGCCCCAGCTGCTGCCCAGCATGAAGTAGGTGGCTAGGAACAGGCCGATGACCGAGAGCGCGGAAACCACGTAGTAACCGCCGTTCAAGGCCGACATCGCATCCTTCCCCGGGCGGGCGAAGGCCGGCACGGAGAGCAGGCCGACGATGGTGGCGATGATCCCGAAGGAGCGCAGCACCAGCGGGAAGAAGATCCAGGCAATGTTGTGAGGGGTAATCAGGTTGTAAATGGCTACGCCGAGGATCATGGACCCGATGTTTTCCACCGCCATGGACTCGAACAGGTCCGCGCCGCGGCCGGCGCAGTCGCCCACGTTGTCGCCCACGAGGTCCGCGATCACCGCGGCGTTGCGCGGGTCATCTTCGGGGATGCCGGCTTCCATCTTGCCCACCAGGTCCGCGCCCACATCCGCGGCCTTGGTGTAGATGCCGCCGCCCAGTTGGGCGAACAGGGCCACGAAGCTGGCGCCGAACCCGTAGCCCACGATGAGGAACGGCGTATCCGCCACGGAGTGGCCCAGAATGGCGCTGTAGAAGCCGAAGATGCCGGCCACACCCAGCAGGCTGAGAGCCGTCACCAGGAAGCCGGACACGGCGCCGCCGCGCAGCGCCACGGTGATGGCATCCTTCAGGGAACGCTGCGCCGCCGAAGCCGTGCGCAGGTTGGAGCGCACAGAGATAGCCATGCCGATGTAGCCGGAGATCGATGAGCAGGCAGCGCCCAGCAGGAAGGCGATGCTGGTGAGCAGCCCCTCCTGAGAGTTGTGGTCGAAGCCGCCCACGATGAGGCCGATGACGATGGCCGTGACGACAGCGAGGACGGCGATGGTGCGATACTGGCGCCGCAAAAAGGCGTTGGCGCCCTCGAGAATCATGGCGGCCACTTCCTGCATGGCCGGTGTGCCATTGTCCCGCCCCAGAACGTCCTTCGCCAAATAGACGGCGAAGAGAATTGCCGCCAAGCCGGCAGCGGGAACGAGCCAGACGATACCCATGCGGTACTGCTCCTTAGTGGTTGTTTGTGGGGTGCTTTCGCTGAAAAAGAATGATCGCAGGCTGCAAGCCTGGTTAAAGCCACGGAATTTTAGCACCCGGTTTTCGAGCCGCCCGGCGCAATTCTGGGAGAATTGACGCGAAACCCCCGAACGGGGAGCGCCTGGCGGCCACCCGGCTGGCACACAGCCTGCTGCATAGAAGACCGCCTGAGCATACGACCTGGTAGAGCGAGGCGACAGACCATGCGAGCACAAGCCGAGATCTTTCGTGCCTATGACATTCGCGGCAAGGTAGGCGCGAACCTGGATGAAGAGACCGCGGTGGGTATTGGCAAGGCCTTCGGCACGCGGGTGCACGGCGAGGGCGGCCGCCGCGTTGCCGTGGGGCGGGACAACCGCCTCTCGTCGGATGCCATGCGCGATGCGCTGGTGGAGGGGCTGCTGTCCACCGGCTGCGACGTGACGGATATTGGGCTGGCCACCTCGCCGCTGCTGTATCACGCGGTGGCGGAGCACGGCTTCGATGCCGGCATCAACGTGAGCGGCAGCCACAACCCGCCGGACGAGAATGGTTTCAAGCTGGTGGGCAAGGGGGCGCGGCCGATCGCCGGCGATGAGATTCACGACCTCTACCGCGCCATCATCGCGGGCGACTTTGCGACCGGCCAAGGGCGGCGCACGCAGATGTCCGTCACCAGTTCCTACTTTGAATATGTACGCCGCCACATCGGGCCGCTGCAGCCGTTCACCGTGGTGGTCGATACCGGCAATGGCGTGGCCGGCAAGTTCTACCCGGAATTCCTCGGCTCGCTGGGCTGCAACGTTGTGGAGCAGCATTGCGACCTGGATGGCCACTTCCCCAACCATCCGCCCGATCCGCAGATGCCGGAGAACGTGCGCGACGTGCAGGAGAAAGTGCGAGAAGAGCGCGCCGACATTGGCCTGGCCTTCGATGGCGATGGCGATCGCCTGGGCGTGATCGACGATGCCGGCGAGCGCCACGAGGCCGACTACATTGTGCTGCTGCTCGCGCGCGATGTGCTGCACGCCTTCCCAAGCAGCGAGATCGTGCTGGACATGAAGACATCCCAGGGCGTGATCGACGCCATCGCCGCGGCCGGTGGCCGGCCGCTTCTGTGGAAGACCGGCCACTCGCTGATAAAGCTCAAAATGCGACAGATTCACGCGCTGCTGGGGGGCGAAGCGAGCGGCCACATGTTCTATGCGGAGAACCACTTTTTGGACGACGCGCTGTGGGCGGCAGCCAAGCTGCTGGCCTACCTCACGTGGCGCCGGTCCAGCGTGCGGCTGGAACTGGCCGACGTGGCGCCGTGGTACGCCACGCCGGAGCTGCGCGTCCCTTGCCGGGATGAGGTGAAGGAGGCGGTGGTGCAACGCGTGGCGGCACGCTACAGCAAACTGCCGTCACTCAGCATCGACGGCATCCGCGTGCAGTTTCCCGATGGTTGGGGGCTGGTGCGCGCCTCCAACACCGGGCCCAACCTCACGCTGCGTTTCGAGGCCAAGTCGCCGGCGCGCCGGGATGAGATCGAGGCGGACATGACCGCCGCCGTGCGGGCCGAGCTGAATGTCAACGGCTGAGGCCGACCCGGCGCCAAGAGGCGGCGGGGAGTGCTGGCGACTTAGGAGGGGTGATCGCGACTGGATTCGAACCAGCGGCCTCAACCTCCGCAGGGTTGCGCTCTATCCAACTGAGCTACGCGATCAGGACCCGCCAATGATGACATGCGTTCGCCCGGCCGGCAACCCGCGGGGCGTACTATTCAGAACGTATGTACATGACCATCCTGCGCTACCGGGTGCGCGAAGGGCAGGAAGAGGCACTGCGCGAGCACAACGAGGAGTGGAAGCGCACGATCCGGCCCAAGGCCACCGGCTTCATCAGCTCCTACGTCTACCGCAGCCGCGTAGAGGCGAGAGAGTGGACCAACATCGCCACCTTTGTGGACCGTGACGCCGAGATGGAGAATGCCAACAACGTGGACCATCGCCTGTGGTACCGGCACATGCTGGAGATGGTGGAGGCCAAACCGGTGGTGTGGGAGGGCGAGCTCATCCAGGAAGGCTGAGGGAGCCTCCACTGCACTGGCCGGCCGCCTTTCGAGGCGGAGCCGGCGGCTTGCGGCCCCTCACCTCTCTTCTCTCGTCCACGGGCCAGGGGAGAAGCCACGGCGTTCACGCGGCCAAGGTCCGCCCGGGCGGACCTGCCCGCCTGCTGTTGGGGTGCACCCC
>JBOGTU010000232.1:0-4217 GCA_050695655.1 Chloroflexota bacterium
GCCCATGCCAGCCCAGCCGCCGTTGCCCCGCCAATGCCGCGCTGAGGGAGGGTGCGATGGGCGCGCCGCTGCTCGTACAGCCAAAACAGCATCCTCACCAGCAGCCTGCTTGCAGGCCGTGGCGCACTGACAAGGAGACCAGCTAAGCCCACATGATCCGACTGCTCAAGCTCATTCGACCCTACCGCGCGGAGATCGCTATCGTACTGGTGCTGGCGTTCTTTCAAGCGCTGGCCAACCTCCTGCTGCCGCGCCTCATGGCGGACATTGTGGATACCGGCATTGTGAAGGGAGACACCGGTTACATCCTGCGTGAGGGCGCGGTGATGATCCTCATCACCATCTGCGGCACGGCCTGCGCCATCATCGGCAGCTTTTTCGCGGCGAAAGTGGCCATCGGCTTCGGGCGCATCATCCGCGGCCGCATCTTCACCCATGTGGAGCAGTTCTCACTGCACGAGTTCGACACCTTCAGCACCGCCTCGCTTATCACGCGCACCACCAACGACACCACGCAGGTGCAGCAGGTGCTGGTGCTCATGCTGAGTATGCTGGTGACCGCCCCCATGATGGCCGTGGGCGGCGTGATCCTGGCGCTGGCGCAGGATCGCAAACTGGGCTGGGTGATTGTGGCGGTGGTGCCTGTGGTCGCCACCATCTTCATCCTCATCATGCGTCAGGCCATCCCGCTCTTCCAGGTCATGCAGGTGAAGCTGGACAAGCTGAACCTGGTACTGGATGAGGGCCTCAGCGGCGTGCGCGTGATCCGCGCGTTCGATCGCTCGGCGCACGAGCATCAGCGTTTCGACGCCGCCAACCAGGATGTGACCGATACGGCCATCACCGTGAACCGCATCGTGGCCTTTCTCATGCCCTCGATGATGCTCACGCTCAACTTCACCAGCCTGGCCATCATGTGGTTCGGCAGCATCCGCATCGATCACGGCCAGATGGGTGTAGGCTCGCTGGTCGCCTTCCTGCAGTACGCCATGCAGATCCTGTTCGCCATCCTGATGGTGGCTGTGATGTTCGTGATGCTGCCGCGTGCCGCCGCCTCGGCGACGCGCATCAACGAGGTGCTGGACGTAGCGCCCGAGATCAATGACGCTGAAGAGACGCGCCCCCCAACCGGCCGCCACGGCTACGTGGAGTTCGACCACGTGACCTTCAGTTATCCCGGCGCGGAGGAGCCGGCGCTGTCCGACATCTCCTTTCGCGCCAATCCGGGCGAGGTAACGGCCATCATCGGGGGCACAGGCTCCGGCAAATCCGCCCTCATCAGCCTCATCCCCCGCTTTTACGACGTGGCCAGCGGCCGCGTACTGGTGGATGGGCTGGATGTGCGGGAGATGCGCCAGGCCGAGCTGCGCGAGAAAATCGGCTTTGTGCCGCAGAAGGCAGTTCTCTTCTCCGGCACCATTCAGGAGAACATCCGCTACGGCAAGGACGAAGCCTCCGAAGAGGATGTTTGGCAGGCAGCCAGTACGGCCCAGGCCGTGGAGTTCGTGGAGCAGATGCCCCAGACGTTCGATTCCGTGATCGCCCAGGGTGGCATCAATCTCTCAGGCGGCCAAAAGCAACGGCTCTCCATTGCTCGCGCGCTGGTGCGCCGGCCGGAGATATACATCTTTGACGACAGCTTCTCCGCGCTCGACTTCGCCACCGATGCGCGCTTGCGTGCCGCGCTGAAGCACGAAACCGCGGACGCCACAGTACTGATCGTCGCCCAGCGCGTGGGCACCGTGATGGACGCGGACCGCATCCTGGTGCTGGACGAGGGGCGGCTGGCAGGCAGTGGTACGCACCGCGAGCTGATGGAGAGCAGTCAGGTCTATCGGGAGATTGCGTCCTCGCAGCTCTCGTTGGAGGAGCTGGCCTCGTGATCTCGGGCGCCGCGCGCGGCGGCGGGCAGGGCGGGCCCATGGGCATGCGGGGCATGGGCGGCATGGGCATGGCCACCGAGCGCGCCAGGGACTTCAAGGGCACGCTGCTGCGCCTGCTCACGTACTTCGCGCCGCTCAAGATGCAGCTGCTGGCGGTGATCGCGGCGGCGGCCATCGGCACGGTGTTCAACGTGGTGGGCCCCAAGCTGCTGGGGCTGGTGACCACCAAGCTCTTCCGCGGGGTGATCCTCAAGGGCGCCGGCCTGGGGGGCGTCGATTTCCGCTACATCAGCCACGTGCTCATCATCCTCATGTTCCTGTACGTCATCAGCGCTTGCTTTCAGTATGTGCAGCAGTACCTCATGGCCTACGTGGCGCAAACCACGGTGTACGCCATGCGCCGCGCGGTGGAGGAGAAGTTCGAGCGCTTGCCGCTGCGCTTCTTCGATGCTCGCACGCACGGCGAGATCATGAGCCGCGTGGTGAACGACCTGGACAACATCAGCAGCACGCTGCAGCAGAACCTCACCCAGCTCATCACCTCCACGGTCACGCTGGTAGGCGTGATCACCCTCATGCTCACTATCAGCCCGCTGCTCACGCTGGTGGTCATCCTCACGCTGCCCATGAGCTTCGTGGCCGTCACCGCTATCGCCAAGCGGTCGCAGGGCTATTTCATCGCCCAGCAGCGCGCTCTGGGCCAATTGAACGGCCACGTGGAGGAGATGTACACGGGCCACAAGATCGTGAAGGCATTCGGCCGCGAGGAGGCCTCGGTGGCCACCTTCGGCGAGCTGAACGACCGCTACTTCGAGGCGGGCTGGCGAGCGCAGTTTGTGACGGGCATGATCATGCCGCTCATGACCCTGGTTGGGAACGTGGGCTACGCCCTGGTGGCCGTGTTCGGCGGCATCCTGGTGATTCGGCGTTCGATCGCCATCGGCGACGTGCAGGCCTTCATCCAGTACGCGCGCCAATTCTCCCAGCCCATCACTCAACTCAGCAGCGTGGCCAACGCCATTCAGCTCACCATCGCCTCGGCCGAGCGCGTGTTCGAGCTGCTGGACGAGCCGGAAGAGGTGCCCGATGCCGCGGGCGCGCAAACCATCCAGCAGCCGCGGGGCGAGGTGCGCTTCGCCGATGTGGATTTCGGCTACAACGCGGACGCGCCGCTCATCGAGCAGATGAACATCAGTGTGGAGTCCGGCCAGACCATTGCGATCGTGGGGCCCACGGGTGCCGGGAAGACGACGCTGGTGAACCTGCTCATGCGCTTCTACGACGTGCGCGGCGGGAGCATCCAAGTGGATGGGATCGACGTACGCGAGATTCGGCGCGGCAGTTTGCGGCGCATGTTCGGCATGGTGCTGCAGGACACCTGGCTCTTCTCGGGAACCATCGCCGAGAACATTGGCTACGGGCGGCAGGGCTCAGCGCGCGAGGAGATGGTCCACGCGGCGCGTGCCGCCCAGGCAGACCACTTCATCCGCACGCTGCCGGAGAGCTACGAAACCGTGCTGAACGAGGAGGCGACGAACCTCTCACAGGGCCAGAAGCAGCTGCTCACCATCGCCCGCGCCTTTCTGGCGGACCCGGCCATCCTCATCCTGGACGAGGCCACCAGCAGTGTGGATACGCGAACCGAAGTGCTGATTCAGCAGGCCATGCGCGACCTGATGCAGGGCCGCACCAGCTTTGTTATCGCGCATCGCCTGTCCACCATCCGCGACGCAGACCTCATCCTGGTGATGAACCACGGCTCCATCGTGGAAAAGGGCACACACGACGAGCTCCTTGCGCGCCACGGCTTCTATGCCGATCTCTACAACAGCCAGTTCACGGGCCGCGCTCTCGAAGAAGCCGGCGTATAGGCGCACAATACGTCCAGTCCGGATCAAGCTGAGGCGGGTGTTGCCAGGGGCCGGATGCGTTCGGGTTGCGCGGCTGCCGCCTGGCCGAGCCAGTCTCCGGCGCGCGCGACGCCTTCCGACCATGACGTACCAGCAAGCTGATAGAATGTTTGTTCAATATGGCAAGCTGCCCGGCAGCGACTTGGTATGGCAGCGGAGCTGTCTTCCGTAACACTTCGGCGTTCCCTTCGTTCCACACTGCATGCTCGACGCCATGGCGCTGAACGGGGTCAAGCTGGCCGTCACGGCGGACGAGAAAACGGATCGCGTGGGCGATCTGGTGGAACGGTCCTCCAAAGGCAGCGGCGAGGCGTTTGGACAGCTCTACCAGCTGTACGTCGATCGCATCTACAACTACATTTACTACAAGACCGGGCACTCGGTGGACGCCGAAGACCTCACCGAGCAAGTGTTTATCAAAGCC
>JBOGTU010000233.1:0-4005 GCA_050695655.1 Chloroflexota bacterium
CAGCAGGCCGGCGCTCGCGGCTTCCGGGAGCCACGCCCAGCCGGGCAGGCCCAGCGCGGCCAGCCGCGCCCCACTCGGCTGCTCGGACAGGATCACCAGCGCGGGCGAGCTCGAACCGTCCGCCTGCTCGCCGTCGGGCCGCGGCCACCTCTTTTCCCAATCCTCGGCGGCCATCACCAGCACATCCACGTTAGCGAGATCGAGCTCGCCGGCGTCCGCCCCCTCGTCCTGTATTAGAAAGCCGGCAGCCTGGAGCATCTCTCGCAGCCCCAGCCGCAGCGCCGGCACCGCTGCCGCGAGCGCAACCCGCACCATACCAAGAGGGTAGCTGGCTGCCGCGCTGGGCTCTTATGGCTTTCCGGCCAAACTTCTAGGCCAGCCGGGGCCGCAGCCGGCGGTCCACCCGGAACAAGAGACCCAGCGCCGCCAGCGTGACCAATATGGCCAGTACCACGACCGGCAGAGCGGTCGAGAGGCCGCTGCCCGTGAGCTGCACCCACATGAAGACGGGCAGAGTGTAGGGATGGTACGCCAGCACCAGCGTGGCCCCAAACTCGCCCATGCTGCGCATCCAGGCCAGCACCAGGCCAGCCAGAATGCCGGTGCGAGCAAGCGGCAGTGCTACGCGCCAGAACGTCATCCACGGCCCCTCACCCAGGGTGAGAGAGATGTTTTCGTGAACGATCGGCACTGCGTCAAACGCGGCCCGCGAGGTGACGATCACAAACGGCGCGGCCACGAACATCTGCGCCAGAACAATGCCGGCCGGATTGTCGACGACCTGCAGGCCGGCCGCGTTGAGCAGGGCGCCCACGCCTTCGTTGGGCCCGAAGAACAGCAGCAGCAGGATGCCCGCGGCCGCCGGCGGCAGGATCAGTGGCACGAAGACCAGCACGTTCAGCAGCGCCTTACCGGGAAACTCTCGCCGAGCCATCACGTAGCCCAAGGGCACACCAAGCACGGCCAGGAGCATCGTGGAAACCGTGGCCGTGATGAGAGACACCGCCAGGGCACTGCCCGTCCGCGGATCGGCCAGCACCTGGCCGACCTGTCCTCCGTTGAGCGCGAAGAACAGGTAGACCAGCGGTGCCACGAGGAAAGTGGCGAGCACGCCGCCAAGCACAGCAAACACGCCCAAGCCGCGGCGCGACCCTTCTGTCACGAGCTGGCGAGCTGCCTCAGCCAGCTCAGATTCGCCTCACACAGACGCAATTCCGCCTGATGCAAAGGCGTGCCCTCTCTGCCACGCTTTCGAAGCTCGCCAGCCTCTTGCTCGATGGTCCCGATCTGGGCCTCTATCAGTGCTCGACGTGGCACCGCGTCGAGCTGGGCAGCGAACAGCAGCTTGGCCAGAAAGTCGACCGCCAGCTGGCGCGTCCGGAGCACCGGACGGGCCAACCAGGCTTCGAGCTGGCGTTGACCGCTGTCCGTCAGGGAGAACACTCTGCGTTCGCGCGGAGCGGCGCGGGCGATGGTTCGCGGCGGGCCGGATATGAGGCCAACCGTTTCAAGCTTGTTCAAATAGGCGTACAGCTGGCCGGGGCGCAGATGCACGATGCCGCCTAGTTCGGCCTCAGGCGCGAACGCCCGCGCCAGCTCATACCCATGGGCGGGTCCTTGCCTCAGCAGCCCGAGCAGGGCAAATTCAGCCGCGCCCAGGAACTCGTCCTCGGGCGTATGGCCCGGGCGACGGCCTCGACCTCGGCCGGCCGTTGCCGGGTCCGCGCTCGAGATTCGTGGCCAGAACTCGAGGATCGCGGCGAGCACGCCCGAGCCTACGGCCAGCGCTCGGTCCGACACGGTGTAGCAGTACTCCAGCTCGGCGGATGGGTCCACATCGCCGACCTTAGCGCCAGCATCGACCTCGTAATCCTCGGGCAGCAACCCGCGCACGAGGCCGGAGATGGCGGCCACCACCGGCTGCTCGTTAACTCGCGCGACGACTTCACCGGCACGCACCCGATCGCCAATGTGCCGCTCCAGGGCGAGCCGCCCAGCTCGCGGCGCCAGGAGCAGACGGCTCACGCTTTGCCCGTCGATCAGCTCCGGTACGCCGGTATTAGCCTCGGCTGCGCCCGAAGTGATGACCCGCCCCAGGTGGTGGCCCCGTTTCGTCTCAATCACAGCGTGGACATCCTGGCCAGCCACGAACCCTGGTCCCAGCCCAACCACCAGCGAGGCCTGGCCAAGTGCCGTCCCCGTGTTGCGCTTGGCCATGATGGCGTCGACCACAACATCTGGCATCAATTCACGAATAACAGCGCCGTCTGGATCGACCACCACGGCGATGTCCTCGCCACTCAGTGGCCGGCGCACGTCCGCCGCGGAAACGCACTGCCCCAGCACACCTTCCAGCCTCTTGGAACCGGCTGTCACGGCTTCGGCGAAGCTGACTGGCTGGCAGACACAGGTAGGTCGCGCCAGCTCAGTCATCACCACTTGGATGCCGGCCTGGTGCAGCCGGCAGGCTACCCCGGTGCCCAGCTCGCCTGCGCCGCGCACCACCGCGACAACGTTTTGAAACGGGCCCTTGTTAGTCAATTAGTGACTCTGTTGTATGATGCCAGGCATGCGCTCGATCAATTATCGACTAAGACCCGGCGGTTGGGCAATGGCCGCCCTTATGCCCCTCATGTTGTTGCTTGCTGCCTGTGGAGGCTCCGGGGCCCCGGCTCCAGCGACGAGCTCGGCAACTTCCCCTTCCAGCCCAACAGGTCCGGCAGCCAGCGCATCGACCAGCGGGGCGCCGGCTGTCAGCGCCTCAGCACCGGCCACAGCTTCAGGCAGTCCCTCGCCAGCCATCACCGGGCAGGCGGTCCGGGTGCTGTACGCGGGTTCTCTGGTGAACCTGATGGAGAAAGGCATCGGCCCCGCGTTCCAGAAGGCGACGGGCGCCAGCTACGTTGGCCAGGGAGCGGGCTCCGTGGCCTTGGCCAACGCCATCAAAGACAAAACCAAGTTCGGGGACGTGTTCATCAGCGCGGACCCAACGGTCAATGCCAGCCTGATGGGGCCGGTCAACGGCAGCTGGGTAAGCTGGTATGTGCTGTTTGCCCGCACTTCGATGGTGATTGGCTACAACACGAAAAGCAAGTTCGCCGCCGCCTTCGGGAAGGCCAAGGCGGGCACCATGCCCTGGTACCAGGTGCTGGAGGAGCCAGGTCTGCGGTTGGGCCGCACGGACCCCAACCTGGACCCTAAGGGGTACCACACGCTGTTTCTCTTCGACCTGGCTCAGGACTATTACCACGTGACCAATCTGCGGCAGAAGATCCTGGGCGCCGATTCGAATCCCGCTCAGATATTCCCGGAAGAAACCCTGGTCAGCCGGCTGCAAAGCGGGGCACTCGACGCCGGCTTCTTCTATCTCAACGAGGCGCTGGAGCAGAACATCCCCTACGTCACCGTGCCCGACCAGATCAACCAGAGCCAGCCCAGCATGGCGGCGGCCTATGCCCGCGTGTCGTGGACCAACCCCAAGGGCAAGACAATGAAGGGCTCGCCTATCCTCTACACGGCCACCATGGTCAGCCAGAGCAAGTACCCGGCCGCCGCCGCGGCGTTCGTGAAGTACCTGCTTTCAGCCGATGGGCAAAAGCTCATGCAGCAGCACGGGCTGCTGCCCTCACCGGTCCTTTACGGCGGCGACGAGACCCAGATTCCGGCGCCTATCCGCTCGCTGGTCAAGGGGCAGTACGCTGGATGAGGTCATCACCTGGCGCGATGGTTCGACGCGGGCGACTGGCGAGCCTCGGGTTTTGGTGCCGCTCAGCCTTCTCCTGGCCGCCCGCGGCGCAACGCCAACCGCGCGTGGGCAACCATCAGCCTCATCGCTCCTTGCCTCGTCAGCCACACCAGTTCGTGCGATCTCAACAGCGCAGGCGCGAGCGGGCGTCGCCTTCGCCTCCGCTCAGGCGACGCCGGGCATGGTCAGCGTCGGAGGGCTGGTGCAGCGGCCACTGCAGTTGAGTTCGGACGACCTCCAACGTTTACTCGCAAGAGACC
>JBOGTU010000234.1:0-27295 GCA_050695655.1 Chloroflexota bacterium
CAGCCCGGCTCGTCGCCCCTCAGATCCGTCAGCGTAGGGCAGCAACCCGGCTGCAAGAGAAGCTGGTCGCCGAGGCAGAGAGATCTTGAGGCAAGCGCCACGAGTTGCCGCGGAGGGGCGTGCTACAATGCCAACCAGCTTTTTGACAACTGTATAGCCCGGCGCTCTTATCGAGAGAGGTGGAGGGAAACGGCCCTGTGAAGCCCAGCAACCGCCCTGGCCATTCGCCAGGGGTTAGGTGCTAATTCCGGCGGCGATGAGCCGCGAGATGAGAGGCAGGTGCAACGCACAAATCCCGTTGTAAAGCCTCTCAGTCACGAGAGGCTTTTTTGATGGCTGGCGAGTTGATCCGGCGCACGCCGGAGTCGAACCAGCACCCTCCTCTGCCGGGCGGTTGCCGCGAAATCTGATGTTGGCAGCGGCGCCCAGCTCAAAACAGCGGGCGCCACGGGAGGAATGAGGTGATTGGTTTGACAGCGCGCAGGAACCACATCATGGGGCTTAAGTGCAAGGAGTGCGGCCGGCGCTATCCGGAGCAGGCCCTGCACGTGTGTGAGTTTTGCTTTGGCCCGCTGGAGGTGGAGTACGACTACGCCGTTATTCAGGATCGAGTGAGCCGCGCCTCCATCGAAGCTGGCCCCAAGACCATGTGGCGCTACCGGGACTTTCTGCCCGTGCAGCCGGAGGATGAGCCGGTGGACATCGGCGCCGGGCTCACGCCGTTGATCAAGGCCAAGAACCTGGCCAACGCCGTTGGGCTGTCCAACCTGTACATCAAGAACGATTGCGTCAACCCCACCTACTCGTTCAAGGACCGCGTGGTATCCGTGGCCTCCACCAAGGCGCTGGAGTTCGGTTACGAGGTGCTGAGCTGTGCCTCCACGGGCAACCTGGCCTGCGCGGTGGCGGCCCACGCGGCGCGCGCCGGCATGCAATCCTACGTGTTCATCCCGGCTGACCTCGAAGCAGGCAAGATTCTGGGCGCAGCCATCTACAACCCCGTGCTGGTGTCTGTGGACGGCAGCTACGACCAGGTGAACCGGCTGTGCAGCGAAATCGCCGATCGCTACCACTGGGCCTTCGTGAACATCAACGTGCGGCCCTATTACTCGGAGGGCAGCAAGACGCTGGCCTTCGAGGTGGCCGAGCAACTGGGCTGGCGCGCACCGGACCATGTGGTGGCCCCGGTGGCCAGCGGCTCCCTGTTCACCAAGATATGGAAAGGCTTTCACGAACTCGCCGAGGTGGGGCTCATCGAGGAGCACCCGCCTCGCATGTCCGCCGCGCAGGCGTTGGGCTGCTCGCCCGTCGCGACCGCTTTCTTCAACAACACGCTCAACGTGCGTCCGGTCATAGCCGATACCATTGCCAAGTCACTGGCGATCGGCAACCCGGCCGATGGCTACTATTCACTCAAGATCATCGCCGAATCGGCCGGCGCGGCGGCTGTGGCCACCGACGAGGAGATTGTGGAAGGCATCAAACTCCTGGCGCAAACGGAAGGCATCTTCGCCGAAACAGCCGGCGGCGTCACCATTGCCTGCCTCAAGAAGCTGGTGGCCGCCGGGACGATTCGACGGGACGAGCTGACCGTGGCCTACATCACTGGCAACGGCCTCAAGACGCAGGAAGCGGTGGCGGATCACATCTCACCTGCCATGAACATTCGCCCGGCCCTGGGCGCCTTCGAGGCCGCCTTCGCCAGCCGGCGGGGCGCGGCGGCCTAAGAGCTTGGCCAGAAGCACGCCGCGGCGGCCGGGTGGGGCTGCTCAGGAACGTCCGTTCAAGTCGAAGCGGCTGCCGCTGGGGGCCGGTCCAGGGCCGCTCATGGCTTCGCGGCCAAACTTCTAGTGAGCTTGGCTGGCATGGCGAAGGAGCGGGTGAAGTTCACCTTTCCAGCCACGTTGATCAAGGAGCCGGTGATCCACAACATGAGTGTGAAGTACGACGTGATCACCAACATTCGCCGCGCCAACGTCACCAAGGACAAGGGTTGGGTGGTACTGGAGCTGGAAGGCCGCCGCGAGGCGATCGACAAGGCCATTGGCTCGGTGACCGCGCTGGGCGTGCGCGTGGACCCCGTGGAAGGAGATGTCATAGAAGGTTGAACACATGGCTGTGAACGTACTCATCCCCAGCAACCTGCGAACCCTCACCGGCGACAAAAGCCAGGTTGAGCTCGATGCCGCCACCGTGCGGGACTGCCTGGCCGCGCTGGATCGCCAGTTTCCCGGGATCGGCGAGCGCCTGTGCGACGAAGCGGGCGAGATCCGCCGCTTTGTGAACGTCTATCTCAATGGCGACGATGTGCGCTTTCTGGATGGTGTGGCCACGGCCACCAAAGCGGGCGACGAGCTGTCCATTGTGCCGGCCATGGCTGGCGGCGCCTAAGCCCGAAAAGCGCGCTACGCGTGAGGGGCAACGGGGGCCGAAACGGCGGCCGCTTGGGCCAGGGGAAGACGCACCCAGAACTCTGAGCCGTGCACGGGCTGGCTGCGCACGCCGATGCTGCCGTGCATGGCCTGCACCAGTTCCTTAGCGATGGTGAGGCCCAGCCCCGCGCCACCAGTGGCGCGCGCGCGAGCGGGGTCTACCCGGTAGAAGCGCTCGAAGATCAGCTCCTGATCACGCTGGCCAACGCCGCTGCCGTTGTCGGCCACAATCAACTCCACATGGCCGTTCTCAACCGCGGCTGTCAGCCACACCCGCCCGCCGGACTGCGTGTACTTGAGCGCGTTGCTCACCAGGTTGGAAATCACCTGCCGCAGCCGCCGCGCATCCGCCCGGACCGGCGGCAGCTCCGGTGGCAGGTCGTTGCTGAGGGCAACGCGGCGCTCGTCTGCCCGGGGCTGCATGGAGCTCACCACGGCCCCCACCTGCTCCTCCACGCGTACCGGCTCCAGTTCAATGGCCATGGCACCGCTCTCCGCCAGTGAGAGATCCTGCAGGTCATCCACCAGCTGGCGCAGCACGTTGGATTCGGAGCTGAGGATGTTCAGCGTGTGCTCGTCCGCGGCGGTTACGCCATCCTTCAACGCCTCGAGATAGCCGTTGATGTTCTGGAGCGGGTTGCGCAGCTCGTGCGCCACATCGGCCACCATCTGCTGCCGCAGGCGCAGGCCGCGCTGCAGGTCCGCCGCCATGCCATTGATGGCCACCGCCAGCTCACCCAGTTCGCCACTCACGGTTCTGGCCCGTGGCGACAGGTCGCCCTTGCCGATCTGCCGGGCCACATCGATGAGCGAGGCCATCTGCCGGCCAATGGTCCGGGCCGCCACGAAGCTGACCAGCAGGCTCACCGCCGCGGCTACGAGCAGCCCCAGCAGCAGACTGCGGTTCACGTTGGCCAGCACGCGGCCCTCCTGCTGCGACTCCGTGCCGCTGGGTAGGGTGGGGTTCACGTACAACGTGCCCACCTGCTGGCTGCCCACCCAGATTGGCTCCGGCCGGTGCCAGTTCGCCGCTGCCTGCTGGCCGATCCTGCCGCTGGCGGAATCCGCCAGCACGGCGCCCTTGGCATCCACCAGCACCAGGCGCTCGCCCGTCAGCAGGGCGAAGCGCTGCACGGCGTCGCCCGCGTTGGCCCAGTTGTGCTCGAACAAATACTCGTGGCTGAAGGCCCCAACCAGGCGCGCATCGCGCTGCTGGATGTCGCGCTGAAAGAAAGCGTCGAACCGGGCGACCGCTACGTAGTTCGCCAGCACTCCCACGCTGATGAAGGCCACCGCCACGGGCACCAGCGTGGCCAGCAGCAGGCGCACCCACAGCCGGCGGAAAGGATCAAACGTCAAGCCGGTAGCCAACGCCGAACACGGTGCCGATCACGTCCGCCTGGCCTTCCTGCCGCAGCTTGCGCCGCACGTTGTTCACGTGCACGTCCACGGTTCGGGGCAGCACATCAGGGTCATCCTGCAGCGCTAATTGAATGAGCTGCTCCCGCGTGAACACGCGGCGGGGGTGGCGGACGAAGGCGCCGAGAAGGTCGAACTCGGTGCGGGTGAGCGCCACGGGCCGCCCGGCCGCGAACACCTGCCGCTCCAGAAAGTCGATCCGGATGGGCCCCGCCTCAATGCTGCCCGCCTCCGGCGCGCCCCCCGCGCCGCGCAAGCGCCGCAGAATGACCCCCACGCGCACGGTGAGCTCGCGCGGGCTGAAGGGCTTGGTCAGGTAGTCGTCCGCGCCGCTGGTAAGCCCCACCAGCTTGTCCGACTCAGTCACCCTCGCGGTGAGCATGATAATGCCCACCGCCGAGGATGCACGCAGGTTCTCGCAGATGGTGAGGCCATCCACGCCCGGCAGCATCCAGTCCAGGATGACCAGGTCAGGATGGAGCTCGCCGGCCATCTTCAGCGCCGTGGGGCCGTCGTAGGCCACGTGCACCGCGTAGCGGTCCCGCTCCAGATACATTCGCACCAGCTCCACGGTGGCACGATCGTCGTCCACCAGAAGCACATTGCCCCGGCTCTCCGCCTCGGGCCTGACCATTCGCTGATCGTACCCCAAGCCCTCGCCCGGCTGCTCGTTGGAGATGTCCCCCTGAGCTGTCATGCTCCGCACAGTAGCCGAGCAGCGTGGAGAAGCGGACAACGTGATGAGAAGAAGCGGCGAAAGCGCCGTTACAATTCGGCCATGCCGCGTGCGATCCCGCTGCCCCTGCTCGCTGTGTGAGGCCGCAAGGCCACATCGTTGTCTCCGTGGGCCTGGGCACGCTCTTCTGGGCCCGCTCGCGAGACATCTGGACCCTGGTCATCTCCCTGCTCTTTGGCGTCCTGGTCGATCTGGATCACCTGTTCGACTACTTCTACGCCGAGCGCCGGCTGACCTTCGACCTGCACGAATTCCTGGGGACGCGCTACTGGAAAAAGAGCGGCCGGCTGTTTGTGCTGTTCCACGGCTTCGAGTATCTGCCGCTGGTTTACTTCGTGTGGCAGGGGCTGAAGGGCCACCGCTGGGCTGTGGCCGCGACCAGCGCCATGTCCGTGCACCTGCTGGCGGACCACCTGCTCAATGAGCTGCGCCCACTGGGCTATTTTGTGCTCTATCGCCTGGCCCACGGCTTCCGCGCGGCGGACATTCTGGACCTGCCCAAGTCGCGCCGGCTGGAGGCCGCCCGGGCCCGCCGCGAGGCCCAGGGCCGGGACGGGCGCCTGCCACTGCGCGGCCGCGTCATCAATTTCTTCGTGTAGACCGCATCCAGCCTTGGGCCGAGGCAGTTCGCCGGCGGCAACCCGCTCATCGGTCCAGCGCCCTCGCGATTCGGGGTTTGGCCGTAGAATGCACGGCACATGAGCACCGCCGTTGAGGAAGGCGCCTTGCTGTGGGAGCCTTCAGAGGAATTCAAGCAGCGCAGCGTTGTGGCCGAGTACATGCGCTGGCTGGCCGCGCACAAGAGCCTGCACTTCGGCAGCTACGATGAACTGTGGCAGTGGTCCGTCAGCGAGCTGGAGGCGTTTTGGGCCAGCCTGGTCGAATTTTTGGGCATTGTGTTCGACACGCCCTGGCAGCGAGTGCTGGCCGAGCGGACCATGCCCGGAGCGCGCTGGTTCGAGGGCGGCGAGATCAACTACGCGGAAAACGTCTTTCGGCACGCCAGCAGCACCAGGCCGGCTTTGATCTCGCAGTCGGAAACGCGCCCGCTGGCAGAGCTGTCCTGGGCGGAGCTGGAGCGCCAGGTGGCCTCCGTGGCGGCCTGGCTGCGATCCCGTGGTGTAACCAAGGGCGACCGCGTAGTGGCTTATATGCCCAATATTCCCGAAACCGTGGTGGCTTTTCTCGCGGCGGCGAGCCTGGGGGCGGTGTGGTCCAGCTGCTCGCCCGACTTCGGCACAGAGGCGGTGCTGGATCGCTTCGGGCAGATCGAGCCCAAGGTGCTCTTCGCCGTGGATGGCTACTCCTACGGCGGCAAGCTGTTCGACAAAATGCCGGTGGTGCGCGAGCTCCAGCGGGGCCTGCCGTCCGTCGCGTGCACCGTGCTGCTGCCCTACGCTGGCGGCGGCACCGCGGCCGATCTGCCCAACGCGGTGGAGTGGCAGGCTGCCGCGAGTGCCAGCAGTGAGGCGCTGCGTTTCGAGCCGCTGCCGTTTGAGCATCCGCTCTGGGTGCTGTACTCGTCCGGCACCACCGGGCTGCCCAAGGCCCTGGTGCACCCGGTGGGCGGAGCCATCGTCGAGCTCTCCAAGCAGCTGGCCATGCACTGCGATCTGCGCGCCGGTGACAGGCTCTTCTGGTACAGCTCCACCGGCTGGATGATGTGGAACTTCATCGTGAGTGGGCTGCTGCTGGGCACCACCACCGTGCTCTACGATGGCAACCCCGGCTACCCGGACATGGATGTGCTGTGGCGCTTCGCCGAGCAGGCACGCGTGAACCTCTTCGGCACCAGCGCGGCCTACGTCACCAGCTGCCTCAAGGGCGGCCTCAACCCCGGCCAGCGCTTCGATCTCAGGGCCTTACGCTGCCTGGCGTCCACTGGCTCGCCCCTGCCGCCCGAAGGCTTCGCCTGGGCCTACGACTGCGTGAAGCGCGACCTGTGGCTGGTGTCCGTGAGTGGCGGCACGGATGTGGTGAGCGCCTTCGTGGGCGGCTGCCCACTGCTGCCCGTGCACGCGGGCGAGCTGCAAGCGCGGGCCCTGGGCGTGAAGATGGACGCGTTCGACGAGCAGGGCAACTCCGTGCGCGATCAGCTGGGCGAGCTGGTGGTTACCGAGCCCATGCCCTCCATGCCGGTGTTCCTGTGGAACGACCCAGATGGCAGCCGCTACCGCGAAAGCTACTTCGAGATGTACCCCGGCGTGTGGCGCCACGGGGACTGGGTGAAGATCACTCAGCGCGGCACGTGCGTTATCCAGGGCCGGTCCGACTCCACGCTGAACCGCTTGGGCGTGCGCATCGGTACGAGCGAGGTGTACAGCGCCGTGGAAGCCCTGCCGGAGGTAGCGGACAGCCTGATTATTGGCCTGGAATTGCCCAATGGCGGCTATTACATGCCGCTGTTCGTGGTGCTGCAGCCTGGCGCCAGGCTGGACGATGCGCTGCGGGACAGGATCAAGCTGACCATCCGCACCCACTTCTCACCGCGCCACGTGCCGGATGAGATCACCGTGGTCGCGGCCATTCCCCGCACGCTCAGCAACAAGAAAATGGAAGTGCCCGTCAAGCGCCTCTTCATGGGCGTGCCCCTGGAGAAGGCCGCCAAGATGGGCGCCACCAGCAATCCGCGGGCGCTGGAGGATTTCCAGGCCCTGGCTCGCCTCGCCAGCCCGCTGCTGGTGTAAGCTAAAACTTCGAGGCCAACCGGCATGCGTGCAATGCTTGGGGCACAGCATGTATGTGCGTGCCCTCATGCTCCTGCTGCGCCTGGCGGCGCGCTTTGCCCCGGTGCTGGCGCTGGTTGCCGCGCGGCTGTTTCGCCGCTATCGCTGGCGGGTGCGCGACAACGTCATCGCCTACGCGCCGCGCAAGCTGCCCTGGTCGCGCTGGCCGCTGTTCGTTTTGGCCGGGCTGTTTGCGATCATCGGCATCGCCGTGGGCCTGTATGTGCTGGCTGGCCGGCTGGCTCCCGGGTGAAGGCCCCCGGGCTGTACCCTTAAACAGATGGTTGAGCTGTCGCACCTGGACCCACAGGGCCGCGCGCGCATGGTCGACGTTTCCGACAAAGCCGATACCGCGCGCGAAGCCATCGCCGCGGGCGAAATCCGCATGCAGCCGGGAACGCTGCGGCTGATCGCCGGCCAGGCGGGTGATGGTGACGCGGGGTCCAGCGGCTTCGCCCCATCGGGCACAGCCGAACTGAAAAAGGGCGACGTGCTCACCGTGGCCAAAATCGCCGGCATCCTGGCCGCCAAACGCACGGCCGAGCTCATCCCCATGTGCCACAGCCTGCCACTCACTGGCGTCGCGGTGGACTTCGAGATCGATACGCAAGCGAGCCGCGTCCGCATCCTCGCCACCGCGAAAACGCGGGGCAAGACGGGTGTGGAGATGGAGGCGCTCATGGCCGTGTCGCTGGCCGCGCTCACCATTTACGATATGGCCAAGGCGGTAGATCGAACCATGGAGATCGGCGCCGTGCGCCTGCTGCGCAAATCCGGTGGCAAGTCGGACCTGGGGCCGCCGGCGTGATCACGGTGGGCATCCTCACCGTGAGCGATGGCGTGGCTGCCGGCCATCGGGAGGACCTTTCCCGAGTTGCGATTGAGGTTGCACTGCGGGAGCTGCCCTGCGAGGTTCTGTATCGGGCCGTGGTGCCGGATGAGCGCGAGAAGATCGCCGCCAAAATGCGCGAGTGGTGCGACGTGAACCGCGTAGATCTGGTGCTGAGCACAGGCGGCACCGGCCTGGCCCCGCGGGACGTGACGCCCGAGGGCACGCGCATGGTCATCGAACGCGAAGTGCCCGGCCTGGGGGAGGCTATGCGCGCGGCCACTGTGGTGGCTGTGCCCGCGGCCATGATCTCGCGCTCCATCGCCGGTACGCGCAACCGTACCCTCATCGTGAACCTACCGGGCAGCCCGAAGGCGTGCACGGAGTGCCTGGCGGTCATCATGCCGGTACTGGAGCACGGCATTTCGCTGTTGAAGAGCGAGCCGACGCACCATTGATGGCCCATTGATAGCCCGGTCCTGCGCCTGATGCACACCTGATGGGCCTCGACGTACGCCCTATCGGCGTGTTCGACTCCGGGGTTGGCGGCTTGACCGTGCTGCACGAAATTCAGCGCCAGCTGCCGGACGAAAGCACCATCTACCTGGGCGATTACGCCCGCTGCCCCTATGGGCCACGGCCGCCGCGGCAGGTGCGGCAGTTCGCCTTCGAGGTGCTGCGCTTCTTTATCGAGCGCAACGTCAAGCTGGTCGTGATCGCCTGCAACACCTCTACCGCCGCCGCGCTGGACGACCTGCGGCGCGCTTTTACCCTGCCCATTGTGGGCGTCATCCGGCCGGGCGCGGAGGCTGGTACGCTGGCCAGCCGCAACCGGCGCATCGGCGTCATGGCTACTGCCGGAACGGTGAAGAGCCGCGGCTACTTTCGCCACATCAAGGACTTGAATCCGGCCGCGCAGGTGTGGGAGCAGGCCTGCCCCACGCTGGTGGAACTGGTGGAGGCCGGCCGGGCCGGCGCGCCCGAAGCCCGCCTGGCGGTTGCCGGCTACCTGCGCCCGCTGCTGGACCATGGCATCGACACGCTCATCCTCGGCTGCACGCACTACCCGCTGCTGCGCGAGTGCATCGAAGAACTGGCGGGCTCGGCGGTGATGGTGGTGGACTCCGCCATCACTACCGCCGCCGCCACGCGCCTGATTGTGGAGGTGAACCGCCTGGAGAACGGGGGCCAGCCGGCCACGCACGAACTGTGCTCTACCAGCCCTACCGACACCTTTCGAGCCATCGCCGAGCGTATGTTCGGCGCCGAACTCGCCGCGGTCCAGCAAGTCTCGCTCGCGTAAGCTGCCGCGGCGCGGGCTGTCTCTGAATTCCGGGCGATGCGACCGGGGCATCTCACTGCTATGAGCGAGTAGAATCGGTGCTTGCATGAAGCGCGGCACTGAGCGCATCCTCACCACCCATACCGGCAGCTTGCCGCGGCCGGATGCGCTGGTGGAGCTGCTGTATGCCGAGACCACCGGCGAGACCGTGGACAAGGCGCAGCTCACGCGCGATGTGCGCCAGGCAGTGCAGGACAGCGTGGACAAACAGGTTGAAGTGGGCATCGACGTCGTGGATGACGGTGAAATGGGCAAGGTGTCCTACTCCACCTATGTGTCCGCCCGCCTCAGCGGCTATGAGGCGCACCAGCACGTGCCGCGCCGCCCGCGGGCCGACGCGGCGGACTTCCCCGGTTACGACCAGTGGAACCTGCGCGCGCAGGCTGGGGCGGAGCGCATCCGCCGCTTCGCTTGCATGGGGCCCGTGAAGTACATCGGCCAGGCGGCGCTGCAGCGCGACATTGATAACCTGAAGCAGGCGCTGGCGGGAAGGAAGGCGACCGAAGCCTTTATGACGGCGGCCTCACCCAGCGTGATCATGAGCTTTCAGCCGAATCAGCACTACGCCAGCCAAGAAGAGTACCTGGCGGCCCTGGCCGACGCCATGCGGGAGGAGTACGAGGCCATCTGCGCGGCCGGCCTGCTGCTGCAATTGGATTGCCCCGACTTCACCGGGCTGGCCACCGGCAAAAAGCCGGCCGACCTGGGGCTGCGCATTGAGGCGCTGAATCACGCTACCGCCAACATCCCACCGGATCGCATGCGCCTGCACCTGTGCTGGGGCAACTACGAGGGGCCGCACCACCTGGATACGCCGTTACGTGAAGTGCTGCCGGAGGTCCTCACCGCGCGGCCGGCAGCACTTTCGTTCGAAGGCGCCAACCCACGCCACGAACATGAATGGAGGGTCTTCGAGCAGATCAAGCTGCCGGAGGGCAAGGTCATTATTCCCGGCGTGCTGGATACGACCACCAATTATGTGGAGCACCCGGAGGTCGTGGCACAGCGGCTGGTGCGCTACGCCAGCGTGGTGGGCCGCGAGAACGTGATCGCCGGCACGGACTGCGGCTTCGGCACGTTCGCCGGCACCCCCATGGTGTTTCCCGGAATCGTCTACGCTAAGCTCAAATCCATGGCCGAAGGCGCGCGCATTGCCTCTCAAGAGTTGTGGGGCTGAGCTGAGCGCTGCCTGGAAAGTCGGGCCGCGAAGCCCTGAGCGCCCCCTCGGACAGCCCCCTGCACCAGCCAGTTTGCACCCGAGCCGTCGTTCCTGAGTGGAACCCTGCCCCCGGGGCATGCTGTCCTTCTACAGCACCGGCTCGAACGTTTCCACGGCTTCTGCGCCTGCATCCCTCAGGATGCCGGCAGCTTCGCCCGCTGCCAGCTGATCGGCCACCGCCACGGTCACCACCGTTCCGCCCTGGCGCACCGCGGCCTCGTAGACCTTGGCGTGGTCGGATGGCACGCCCAGGCCCGCGAACGAGCCTACCAGCGCACCCATGCTGCCGCCGGACACGCCGCCGAGGATGAAGGCGGCGATCGGTCCCGCCGCGATGAGCGGGCCAATGCCCGGCACCGCCAGCGCCACTGCCGTCAGCACGCCGCCGATGATCACGCCCGCGGATACGCCAGCTATGGTGCCCTTGCCGGCCTCCGTGTCGCCGGCCGAGCGAGCCACCGGCGCGTTGCCGTCATGGGGGCCCAGCACCGAAACCGCCGCCTCGCTGTAGCCCGCGCCGTCCAGTGCCCGCACCGCGCCATGCACCAGCTCCGGTTGGCGGATGACCGCCGCGACCATCATGCCGCGCAACGTTTCGGCGGGAGTGCGTGCGTCCCTCCGATTGGGCGATTCCCGATGACTTTCCACGGCACTGCTCCTGTGTGGCGAAGTGTGGCTCCTGTCTTGCGAAACCCTCTCCTGGACACCGCAAGCCGCGTTCCACGAGGGCTTGGTAGGCGCGAAACAGGGTGCCCGGCGGGTGACTTAGGTCACACGGAAGCCCGAGATCGCTGTGCTAAGGTAAACCGCTATGAAGCTGAAGAACCTCGTTGTGGTCGAGTCGCCAACGAAGGCTCGCACCCTGGAGAAGTTCTTGGGCCGCGACTTTCAAGTTCGGGCGTCGCTGGGCCACGTGCGCGATTTGCCCAAGAGCAGCCTGGGTGTGGACGTCGAACACGACTTTTCCCCCAAGTACCTCATTCCGCTGGATAAGCGCAAGATCGTCAAGGATCTCAAGGACTTGGCCGGGCACGCCGGGCAAGTGTTCATCGCCACCGACCCGGATCGCGAAGGCGAAGCCATTGCCTGGCACCTGGTGGAGGCCATGGAACTGGCTGGCAAGCCCGTGCACCGGGTGGAGTTTCACGAGATCACTGAGGGCGCCATCAAGCAAGCCATAGCACAGCCACGCGAGCTGGATATGGACCTGGTGGCCGCCCAGCAGGCGCGCCGCGTGCTTGACCGGTTGGTGGGCTACCGCCTTTCGCCGCTGCTGTGGCGTAAGGTACGCCGCGGGCTGAGCGCTGGTCGCGTGCAGTCCGTGGCCGTGCGGCTCGTGTGCGATCGCGAGCAGCAGGTGCAGAGCTTTAGGGCCGAGGAGTACTGGACGGTAGGCGCGGAGCTGGCCAAGGCGGGCGCCAAGGCCAAGCGCGACCAGTTCAGCGCGCAGCTGCACCAGCGGGGCGGCAAGAAGGTCAGCCCCAAAAGTGAAGCGGAAGCGGCGGCCATCACCACCGCGCTGAACGGCGCCGCGTACTCCGTGGAGGATGTTCGCACCAGGCGCACCGCACGCCAGCCGGCGCCGCCCTTCACCACCAGCACGTTGCAGCAGGAGGCGGCACGCAAGCTGGGCTTCACCTCTCGCCGCACCATGGCTGTGGCGCAGCAGCTGTACGAAGGCGTGGATCTGGGCAGCGAAGGGCCCGTGGGGCTCATCACCTATATGCGGACCGACTCGTTGACCATCGCTACGGTGGCGCAGGCCGAGGCGCGCGACTACATCCAGCAGCAGTGGGGCAAGACGTACATGCCGGACAAGCCCCGCTTCTACAAGACGCGCAGCAAGGGCGCACAGGAGGCGCACGAGGCTGTGCGGCCCACCGCCAGCCGGCGCGACCCAGCCGGCGTGAAGCCCTTCCTCAGCTCAGAGCAGTTCCGGCTGTACAAGCTGGTGTGGGACCGCTTCATGGCCAGCCAGATGTCCGCCGCCGCGCTGGACCAGACCTCGGTGGATATCGGCGCCCGCCCTGCTGACTCGCAGGTTGACACCGCGGCAGAGTTCCTGTTTCGAGCAACTGGTTCGGTGGTGGTGTTCGACGGCTTCACCGTCCTCTACTCAGAGGGGCGCGATGAAGAGGAGGAGCGCGAAGGCCGGCTGCCGGCTCTCGCCAAGGGCGATGCTCTGGACCTGCTGAAGCTCACGCCCGAGCAGCATTTTACGCAGCCGCCAGCACGCTACACCGAGGCGACGCTCATCAAGCTGCTGGAAGAGCTGGGCATCGGCCGGCCCAGCACCTACGCGCCCACGCTGGCCACCATCCAGGACCGCCGTTACGTGGAGAAGGTGCAGAAGCAGTTCAAACCCACGGAGCTGGGCGTGGCCGTGAATGGCCTGCTCGTAGAGCAGTTCCCCAACATCGTGGATCCGCGCTTCACCTCGAACATGGAGGAGGAGCTGGACGATGTTGCCTCCGGCGCACGGCCCTGGGTGCCGGTCGTCTCCACCTTCTACGGCCCTTTCGACCAGCGCTTAAAGGAAGTGGGCGAAACCGTGGAACGGGTGAAGGTGGCCGACGAGATGACGGACCAGCTCTGCCCGGAGTGCGGCCGCAACCTGGTGATCAAGCTCGGCCGCTTTGGGCGCTTCCTGGCTTGCTCGGGCTTCCCCGAGTGCAAGCACACCGAAAAGATTCAGCACAAGATGGGCGTGAAATGCCCCCGCTGTGGGTCGGAGCTGGTGGAGCGCCGCTCCAAAAAGGGCCGCGTATTCTACGGCTGCAGCGCCTATCCCAAGTGCGACTTCACCGTGTGGAACCGGCCGCTGCCAGTGCCCTGCCCGGAGTGCGGCGGCGTGCTCACCGCCGTGCGCGAAGGCGTTGCCTGCTCTGCCTGCAAGTACACCGCCGCCGTCGCTCCGGAAGCCGCCCAAACCGCCAGCCTCGAGACTGAGCCCGTGGCGGACCACCCCGCCGAGCGTGAAGCCGTCCCAGTATAGGACGGAAGGGTCGTGACCCGACGAAGACGCGATGTCGCGGCTGAGGCACCGGGCGCGTCAGCTCCGGCCGATCAGCAACCCAAACGGACTTGGTGACGTCGAACGAGCCACGATCAGCGATCACCGCGGCGAGGGCCTGGCGCACGCGGCCAATACGCTCAGCGGTGGCCCCTGCAGCCGCCAGCCCCTGCAGGGCATGCGCGAGTGCCGCTTCGGGTTCCGGACAAGGTCCGAGGCCCGGCTTTCCAGCAAAGATCGAGACAGCGAGCGTACGTGTGCTCTAAGCCGATCGCGGATATGACAAGGGCGCCAACGGCCATTCTCTTCCACGGCCCCTCAGCGCCCAAGGCTTATTGGACCAGGTGCAGCAGCTCCGACAGCGTTGCGATCGCCTCGCCCGGCCAGACTTCGGGGTCCACGCGGGCATCCTCGCCGCAGGTGGGAATCCATACCGGGCGCATGCCGGCGGTTTGAGCGCCCGTGAGCTCGCGGCTGCCCCCATCGCCTACGTACAGACAATCCACCGCGCGAACACCCAGTTTGCCGCGGATCATCTCGTACATGGCCGGGGCAGGCTTGCGCATGCCCGCTTCGCAGGAGAAGACCGCGGCGTCCAGCAGGGGTGGCAGCGGCGTTGTCTGCCACAGGAGCGGCACCTCCATGGAGCAGTCGCTCAGCAGTCCCAACTGGTAGCCGCGCCGCCGCAGCTCGGTGAGCACCTCCACCGCCCCTTCGCGCACGCGCAGGTTCCGCGCCCGAAAGTCCACGCGCAGGGCCGTGGCGCGTTCCAGCAGCTCCGCCGGGGCGGACAGCCCCAGGCCGGCCAGCACGTGCCGCAGGTTGGCTTCGATGGTCGCCAGCCGGCCCGTGGCGCGGTCGTCGTAGGTGGCCTGCCAGCCGGCGAAGAAGGCCTCGAAGGGGGCGCCCAGCAGGCCCGCGATCTGCCCGATCACGGCCCGGTGCGACACCGGCGGAAAGTCGTACAGCAGCGTGCCGAACAGGTCGAAGATGATGGCGCGCCCCGCGAGCGGCCCTCCGCCCGCCGTCGACGCACCGGCCGTTGCGGGGTTGCCCATCGCTGCCAGGTCCGCGGAGGCCACGCCTACGCGATTGCCCGGGCGAAGGAGCGGCCGGCCGTAATGGCCGCCGCGGCGGCCAGCGCGGCCATCACCAGCACGCCGATGACCACGCTGGGGTCGCCCAGGTTGTTGTTGAAGATGGCTCGCCCGGCGTTGACCGCGTAGTAGAGCGGGTTTACCCGCGCCACGTCCTGGAGCCAGTTGGGCGCCAGGGTCAGCGGCAGCAGCACGCCCGAGAGGAGCAGCAGGGGCAGGCTGGCAGTGAAGAACAGCGGCGCGAAAGCGTCCTCGCTTTTCAGCGTGAGCGCCAGTGCGTAGGAGATGGACGAAAAGAGCAGGCCGATGAGCGCCATGAGCAGCAGCATCACCACCGTGCCGCGCGCGTTGATCCGCAGCCCAAAGGGCACCGACAGCACGATGAGGATGAGCGACTGCACGATGAGTGTGATCATGTCCCGCAGCGCCCGGCCCAGCAGCAGCGCCAGGCGACTCACGGGCGTGACGCGCAGCCGCTCGATGACCCCCCCTCGCAGCTCAGCGATGAGGCTGAAACCCACGCCACTGCCGCTGAACAATCCGATTTGGATCAGCAGGCCCGGAACAAAGAAGTTGTAGGCGCCGCCATTCCCAAAGCCGGCCGTTGTCGCCGCCAGCGGCTTGAGCAGTGGCGCGAACAGCAGCAGGTACAGCACCGGCTGCAGGATGCCGATGAGAATCCACACCGGGTTGCCCACGAACAGGCCCCAGTAGCGGGTGAAGACCAGCCAGATGTCGCGCAAAAATTTCATTGTGCCCCTCCTTCTCGTTGCCGCTGAGTTCGCTATGCCGCTTCGTCGCGCAGGGAGCGGCCGGTCTTGCGTAGGAAAACATCGTCCAGGCTTGGCCGGTTGAGGGTGATGGTCTTCAGCTCCTGCCCGCTACCGTCCAGCAGGCGGAGGATGGCCGGCATGGCCGTTTCACCACGGTCCACGTACAGCCGCAGCGCGCCATCCTCGATGCCGCTGTCGCGCACGAAGGGCTGCTGGCTCAGGGTGGCCAGCGCAGCGGCCGGATCGCCCGATACGCCCACGGTCACCACATCGCCGGCGATTTCGTGCTTCAGCTCGTCCGGCGTGCCCTCGGCCACGATGAGGCCGTGGTCGATGATGGCCAGCCGGTCGCACAGCGCGTCCGCCTCTTCCAGGTAGTGAGTGGTGAGGAACACCGTCGTGCCGCGGCCCCGCAGCTGCTTGATCTCAGCCCACAGGTGGGCGCGGCTCTGGGGATCCAACCCGGTGGTTGGCTCATCGAGAAAGAGCAGCCTGGGCTCATGGATCAGCCCCAGGCCGATGTCCAGCCGCCGCTTCTGGCCGCCGGAATAGCTGTTGCTGGGGCGATCCGCGGCGCCTTCCAGCTCCAGCATGGCCAGAATCTCAGCCGCGCGCCGCGTGGCCTGGGCGTGGCTCATGCCGTAGAGCGAGGCCTGGAACACCAGCTCGCGCCGGCCGGTGATCGCTGGGTCGGTCCCTCCCGCCTGGCCCACGAAGCCAATGCGCTGCCGCACCTTGCCCGGCTCGCGGCGCAAGTCGCAGCCAGCCACCACAGCCTCGCCCGCGGTTGGCGGCAGCAGCGTGCCCAGCATGCGCAGGGTGGTGGTTTTGCCGGCGCCATTCGGTCCCAGGAAGCCGAAAATCTCGCCCGCGGCCACGCTGAGGTTCACGCCCTTGACTGCTTCTACCGGCCCTACTCGGCTGCGAAAGGTGCGTCGCAGGTCGTGCGTATGGATGATGGGCTCACCCGTGGGGATGCTCATCGGTGCTGGCTCCAGGAGTTGCGTATGTGCCATGCGTTGGTCCTTTCTTGTGAGTGGGGCTGCTGGCCGCGCTTCGGCGCCGCCGGCCTGGTTTTGCTTCAAGTTCGGCTCAGTCCGGGCGAGGGCTGGGAGTGTGGTGGCTGGCAGCTTCGCCATGGCCAGGTCCCACGGCGGCAATGGTGGACCCTGTGCTCCCGCCCAGCGCGGCCTCGCGATCGTGGCGGAGGGCCGCTCCAACGAAGAGGTCGCCAAGATGCTCGGGATCCCAGGCCAGCACCCCACGGTCGATGTCGGCGATGATGCTGCGCGTCCACTGCAGCTCGGCCTCCTTGAGGGCGCGGGCGCACTCGTGCTCCAGCACCACCAGGCGCGGCAGTCCAAACTCGTCGCACAGGGCATGCAGCGCCGCGTTGAGCGCCGCGACCTCGGACTGCAGGCTCACCGCCCGCGAACGCAGCGCGTCCAGCACGGTGGCCCTGGGCAAGTAGCCGAGAAAGCTCACGGCCGCCGTGAACGTGGGGTGCTCATCCCGCGGGCTCTCGAGCAGCTCCTTCAGCCAGTCCGCGAACTCCTCCGCCCCCTCCTCGGTGATGCGATAGACGGTCCGCTCTGGGCGCTTGCCTTCGCGGCTGGTTTCGGCCGGCTCAATGAAGTGCTGCTTCTGCAACTCATCCACGGCGTGGTACAGGCTGCGCCACTTCCCCTCGGCGAAACTCTTGTGCCGCTGCCGAATGAGCCGCTGAATATCGTACGGATGCCGCGGCTGCTCCACCAGCAGCGCCAGCACGGTGAGTGACAGCAGCCCGCGGGCAGACTGGCTCCGCTCGCTCATCTTGCACACATCATTAAGGTCATCATCATTAGTGCAAAAAGCAGTATAGCAGAATGCGTTCAAGGGCGGGATCGCGGAGGAATGCGACGTTAACCATCTCGCCCCAAGATGATCAACATCTCATCGCCTATGTTGTGGAAAGGGTGGGAGCAGGAAACGACCAGGTTGCTCGTGGTGGCGAGCCGGGTGCGGATACCTCTGCCAGACAGAGCCTTGAGCATTCATGTCCGGTTTGTCAACGTCGGCGCGGGGTGTGATGCAGTATTCAGCGTAGCGAGCAGCCGAGGCGTCGTTAGGAGGGGTGCCCGGCTGGTAGGCGGAGATGGCCGGCCATCGCCCGGTTACACGATCAGGCTGAGGAGGGCTTTCTGCGCGTGCAGGCGGTTTTCAGCCTGGTCGAAGACGATGGACCGGGGCCCTTCGATGACCTCGGCGGTGATCTCTTCGCCGCGGTGGGCGGGCAAGTCGTGCATCACCCAGGCGTGGTCCTGGGCGCCGGCCAGGAGCTCCGCGTTCACCTGGTAGCGCGTGCCGAAGGCGGCACGCCTATCAGCGGCCTGGGCCTCCTGGCCCATGCTGGCCCACACATCGGTGTAGATGGCGTCCGCCTGGTGGACGAACACCTTGGGGTCGTGCCCAACCTCCACGCGGCTGCCGTTCCGGGCGGCAGCTTCTTGAGCCAGGGCCACAATCTCGGGCCGAGGCGCGAAGGCCGGCGGCGTAGCCACCAGGATGTTCACCCCCAGCCGCGCGCAGACCAGCAGCAGCGAATGGCACACGTTGTAGCCATCGCCGCTGAACAAGAGCGTTGCCCCACGCAGCTGCCCCAGGCGCTCTCGCAGCGTTTGCATGTCGGCCAGCACCTGGCAGGGATGCTCTCGGTCGCTCAGCGCGTTCACTACGGGCACGCGCGACCACTGCGCCAGCTCCTGCACCGTGTCGTGCGAGCGCACCCGCGCGATGATGGCGTGCACCCAGCGCTCCAGATTGCGCGCAATGTCCGCCGGCGGCTCGCGATGGCCGATGCCGATGTGCTCCTGGGTGAGGTACACGGCGTGGCCGCCCAGCTGGAACGCGCCCACCTCAAATGTGGTCCGCGTGCGCAGCGAGGGGTGCTCGAACAGCAGAGCCACGCATTTGCCGGCCAGGGCCTGGGAAGGGGCGCCGCGCTTGAGCTCGTCCGCGACTCGCAGCACCTCCTCCAGCTCATCGGTGGAGAAGTCGGCTACGGAGAGGAAGTGCCGGCCCTTAAGCAGCGACATGCAGCTGGGCATCCGCCGCGGCGCCTTCCTTCAAGATCAGGCCCACCCGGTGGATGCGCTGCGCCTGCCACGCTGGTGAGAGAGCCGCCAGCACCTCGTCCGGGCGGACCGCCTCGCCTTCGCGATCCAGCCGCAGGCACAACCGCAGCTTCTTCCTTTCCTCATCCCACTCTTCGATGGCCAGGGCCTCAAGCACCGGTCGCACGTCGCCGAGGCGCGTCGCACCCGAGCGCGTGCGCTGGTACGGAATGGAGCTGGCCGAGAGGGCGCCGGCTACCAGCCGTTGCGCCTGCTCCAGCGTGAGCTCGGTCGCCAGCTCCACCTCGTACTCGGCGAACTCCACCTGGGCCATCACGGCGGGACCTCGCGGCGCCAGCTCTTCCACATCCAGGATGCCGATGCCCGGTGGCAGCGCGGCAGCTACCCGCTCGCGAAGGCTCGCCAGGCCGGCCAGCTCCTCCACGTACACGTCCAGGATCTCGGCGGTGCTGGTTATGCCCACGGCCAGCGGGGCCGCGAACACCAGGCGTGGATGTGGTGCGAAGCCGTGGCTGTAGGCCAAGCCCACGCCCGCCCTGCGGAATATGCGCTCCCAGGTGCGCATAGTGTCCAGGTGGGAGATGTAGCGCACCTCCTCACCTTTGCTGAAGATGACCCTCAGCCGCCGCACGTTAGCCGCACCTGACAGGTGGCTCTCAGATGTCTGCAATCAGCCGGCCGGCCGTGCACCCTCATCGACACTTCTACGGATTATAGGGACGCCCCGGCGGGCTACTATCAGCGGGTGAGGAGCGGGCGCGCGCGGGAGCGCACCATCACGGTGGCGGCGCGCACGCTCGGCGCCTTCACCGGCCGCCTGGCATCGCGCCAGAACACGCTTCCGCCACCCAACCCGCGCATCGTCCTGTTGCGCCGCTGCTGCCTGGGCGACGTGCTGCAAATCACACCGCTGCTGCACGTACTGCGCCGGCGGTATGCCGGCAGCACCATCGATGTGGCCACGGAGGCGTGGTCCGCGCCGGCGCTGGCTGGCAACCCACACCTCTCCGGCATCATTCCGCCAGCGGTGGCGGCCCTGCGCGCCGGCCGGTACGACGTGGCCATAGTGCTGGAGCGCTCGCCTGTCGCCGGCATGCTCGCCTGGGCGGCGCGCATCCCCATCCGTGTGGGGCTGAACAGCGAGGGACGCGGTTTCGCGCACAATCTGCGCGTGGCCTGCCCGCCCAGCCGGTCGGAAGCCAGCTTGTACCTCGATTGCGCCCGCTCGCTGGGCGTGCCGGTGGAGGGCGCCAGAGCTGCCTTCTGCCCCGGCGAAGCTGACTCGCTCCGAGCGCGCGCATTGCTGGCGGAGCATGGCCTGGGGCCAGGTTACGCCGCGCTGGCGCCGGGTGGCGCCGTCAATCCCAGCATGACGCTGCTGGCGAAACGCTGGCCGGCCAGCCGCTTCGCGGAGATAGCCATGCGCCTGGCTCGCGCTACGGGGGGTGCCGTGGCCCTGCTGGGCAACGAGACGGACGCGGAAGCGTGCGCGGATGTGCAGCGCCTGGCGGGCACGGCGACGGTGAACCTGGCTGGTCGCACATCGTTTGGTGAAAGCGGCGCGTTGGTGCAGGGCGCCAGGCTGCTGCTGGGCAACGATTCCTCGCTGCTGCACCTGGCTGCTGCCGTGGAAACGCCCTTTGTGGGCGTGTACGGACCCTCGGACCCCCTGCGGCACCAGCCCTGGGGCGTGGGCGAGCAGGTGTGCGCGCCTATCCCCCGCGCGTGCTACGAGAACGGCTTCAGCCAGCTCGATTGCATTGGCCTGGTGACGGTCGATATGGTCTGGGCCGCCTGCCGGCGCATGCTGGGGCAAGGCACTGCGTCGCCGGCCACGAAGGAACTGTGAAAGGCCCGTGATGGCGCAGGCCGAGGGTGTGGGGCGCGGGGCGAGGCGATCAGCCCGGCGCGAAGCACGCCTGGCGCTGCTGCGGATCGCCGGGCGCGCGCGGAAGCCGGCACCCCTGCCGGTGGGGCCACCAAAGCGCATCCTGATCATCCGGCCGGACCATTTGGGCGATCTGGTGATGGCTGGGCCGGCGCTGGCCCAGCTCCGGCGAGCCTTCCCCGACAGCCGGCTCACCGCCTGGGTGAACCCGGCCGCCGAAGCACTCTGGGGTGCGCAGCCCGCGCTGGATGCACTGCTCACCTGCCGCTTCCCCGGGCTGGGCCGTGCGCCCGCTGGCGGCCGCCTGGCCCCGTACCGGCTGGCCTTGTCCGAGGCGAAGCGCCTGGCGCACCAGTACGAGCTGGCCATCAACCTGCGGTACGACTTCTGGTGGGGCGCCATGGCCGCTTGCTGGGCTGGCGTGCCGGTGGCCGGCTATGACGTGCCGGAGTGCCGACCATTCCTGTCCCTCGCGGTGGCCTACCAGCCGGGGCGGCACGAAGTGGAGCAGAACCTCGGCCTGGCCGCCGCTGTCGCGCAGGCGCTGCGCGGGCAACCGGCCAGCCCGCGGGACAATCGTGGAGGCGGGCCGGAGTATGGCGTTCCGATAGTCGAGCCTCGCGGCGAGCTGCCCACGGGCGCGATCGCCATTCATCCCGGCGCTGGGGCCGCGGTGAAGCTGTGGACGGAGGAAGGCTGGGCTCAGGTGGCCGATGCGCTGTCGGCCGAAGGTCCCATCTTGCTCACGCCAGGCTCGGCCGAGGAGGTGAGGATGGCTGAACGCATCCGAAGCCGTATGTGCCAGCCGGCGAGCATTGTCGCCGCGCTGCCGCTGGCAGAGCTGGCAGGGCTGTACCGGCGTTGCCGCCTGGTGCTTGGCCCGGACAATGGCCCGCTGCATTTGGCGGAAGCCGTGGGCACGCCTAGCGTGGTGCTCTTTGGGCCGGTCGATCCGGCCAAGTTTGGCCCCTTTCGCGGCGGCTTGGCCATGGCTGGCGGCCCGCCGCACCAGGTGGTTCGGTTGGCCTGGCCATGCCAGCCCTGCGGCCAGCTGGACTATACTGAAGCGGAGTTCAAGTGGCACCCCTGCGTACGCCTGATCGCACCGGAGCAGGTGCTCCGGGCGGCACGCCGCGCTCTTGCTTCGTCGCCGCGCTCTGTGCCATCGCAGCCGTGATTCGCCCATGAAGCACATGCGCCGCCTTCGGCACCTTCTGCGCAGCGGCGCAAGGGCAGCCGGGCAGCTGGCAGCCTGGCTGCTGTTCACTCTGCTGGGCGCCATCACGGCTCTGGGGCGGTTATTCGTGCGCACGCCGCACCAGCAGCCGGGCGACGTGCGCAACATCCTGGTGATTCGCGTGGACCTGCTGGGCGACGTGGTGATGTCCCTGCCGGCCGTGCACGCGCTCAAGCGGACCTACGGCAGCGCCTCAGTCACGCTGCTCACGCTCCCTTCCACGCGCGACCTGGTGACTATGACGCGCGAAGTGGATGCCGGGCTCAGCTTCGACGTGAACCTCGTGCGCCGGCCGCGGGAACTGCTGCGGCCGGCCAACTATCGCGCCCTGTTTGGACTGGTGCGCGAGCTGCGACGCCAGCACTTCGACCTTTGCCTTTCCCTCCAGGGGCAGTTCGCGGCTGTGCTGGCCTGGCTGAGTGGCTGTCCTCGCCGCTACGGCTACCGTGGCGAGGCCTACCCCTTCCTCCTCACCCACACGCTGCCGGGCCGCCGGTATGACGTGACGCAGCACGAGGTGCAGTACAACTTGCGACTGGCTGAGCTGGCGGGCGCGGTGATCGAGCCCGCGGTGAGCCTGGCGCCTCACTTGATGGTGCCGGTGCACGAGCAGCGCCAGTTGCGCCACCGTTTGGCCGAGTTTGAGGTCCGGCCGGAGACGCGCCTGGTGGTGCTCCATCCCGGCGCGTCCAACGGCTCCGCCAAGCGCTGGCTGCCGGAGCACTGGGGTGCCGTCGCCAGCCACCTGCAGCGCG
This sequence comes from Chloroflexota bacterium, assembly GCA_050695655.1. GTDB lineage: Bacteria > Chloroflexota > JAJPGV01 > JAJPGV01 > JAJPGV01 > DATKQD01. Next base: position 22,583 of record JBOGTU010000234.1, read on the forward strand.
ACCTGGGTGCGACCATCGTCATCACAGGCACGGCGGCCGAGGCCGACGTCGTGCGCGAGGTTGCCCACGGCTGCTCCTTGGAGCCCGTGGTGCTGGCTGGCCAAACCAGCATTCCGCAGTTGGCCGCGCTGCTCAAGCGAGCCAACCTGCTGCTCTCCGGCGATACGGGCGTGGCGCACCTGGCAGGCGCGTTGGGAACGCCGCGCATCACCCTCTTTGGGCCAACCGACCCCAAGGTGTACACGCCCCTTGGGCCAAACGGCGTGATCCTGCGGCATGAGCTGTCCTGCAGCCCCTGTTATGCCGCTCGGCGGACGGCCGAGTGCCGCTTCGGCCACGTCAACTGCATGCGCCAGTTGCTGCCGGAAGACGTGGCCCGCGCCGCGATCGAACTGCTCGAGAAGCACCCGCAGCAGGTACAGCCATAGACGACGGCCCGCGGCGCATCCTGGCGGTGAAGCTGGCGGACCTGGGCGATGCCCTCACCGCGACGCCGGCCCTGCGCGCACTCCACAGCACCTGGCCCGCCGCCTCGATCGATGTGCTCACTTCGCCCGCTGGAGCAGAGGCCCTGGCCGGGTTGACCAGCATCGATCGGCTGATTGCGGTCGAGAAGCACCGTTTCGATAGCCCCGCCAGCGTTCTGTCACCCTCGGCGCTTACAGCTGTGTGGCCTACCTTGCGCGAGCTGCGCGCCCGCCATTATGACTACCTGCTGCTGATGCACCACCTCACCACCCGCTTCGGCGCCGCCAAATACCGCGCACTGGTGCGGGTCATCGGCGCCCAGATCACGGTGGGGCTGGATAACGGCCGTGGCGGCTTCCTGGACTTGCCGGTGGAGGATCGTGGCTTTGGCTTGCTGCACGAGGCAGACTACGCGAGTGCACTGGTGGAGCGCATGGGCGCCCACGTCGCGCCCCGGCAGCTGGAGATCGCGATCGACGGGCTGGCGCGCCGCGAGGCAGCCCGCCTGCTGGGCAGCGACCGCTGGCTGGCCCTGCACGTGGGCGGAGGCATCTTCAGCCTGGCGCGACGCTGGGACCCCGCCGGCTTTGCCGCCGCGGCCAATGAGATCGCTCGCCGAACCTGTGCGCGGGTGGTGCTGCTCGGCACCAGCGTCGACCGCCAAGCGACGGACGCGACGCTGGCCCAGCTCTCAGTTCCGGCGCTGGACCTCGTGGACCGGCTTTCGGCGAAGCTGACCGCGGCAGTGCTGGAGCGGTGCGCGCTGCTGCTCTCGAACGACAGTGGCGTAGTGCACCTCGGCGCCGCGGTGGGCACGCCGGTCGTCGCGGTGTTTGGACCCACCAATGACCTCGCCTGGGGACCCTATCCGCCGGAGAAGCACGCCGTGGTGCGGGTAACGCTGCCCTGCTCGCCCTGCGCCTATCGCGGCACGGGCCTGGGAACGCCTCAGGGCTGCCCCACGCGTGACTGTTTGCAGCTGGTGACGCCGCGGATGGTGGTGCAGGCGGCCGAACGCCTGCTCGCGCGGCAGCCCGCGCCAGGCAGCTTGCGTGAAGCCGCGCCGCGGCAAGGCATGGCATTGGAGCCGCGCCCGAACATGCCATGAGCAAGCTGCGCTGAGGCCAGCCGATGGCCCGAGGTCAGGCCCGGCGCCCCAGTGGGGTCGCTCGCGGCACCGCCGCCGAAGTGCACCGCCGGCGCCACTTCGCCGCGACCCGGCCGCCACCGAGCGCGCCGCTGACATCGAGCAACATGCCGATCGGCAGTCGCCGGCATGGCCGCGCGGGGTGCGCATCCTCGGCGTCCGCGTGGACGACGTGACCCTCGCCGAGGCGGCTGCCGCGGCAGAGCGCTTCATGGTTGAAGGTACGCCCCATCAGCTGGCCACGGTGAATCCAGAGTTCGTGATGGAGGCACGGCGCAATCCCGACTTCGCGCAAGTTCTGCGAGAGGCTGACCTGTGCGTGCCGGATGGCGTAGGCCTCATCTGGGCCAGCCGCCTGCTGCGCCAGCCGCTGCGGGCTCGGGCGCCGGGTGTGGAGCTGGTGTGGGCCCTGGCGGGGCTGTGCGCCGAACGCGACCGTACGCTGTTCCTGCTGGGCGGCCGCGATGGTGTGGCGCGGGATGCCGCGCGACGGCTCCAGGCTCGCTTCCCGCGGTTGAGGTTAGCCGGCACCTTTGAGGGCAACCCGCGGGGTCCAGAGGCGCCCGCGCGGGTGCGCGCCGCCGCGCCAGACGTGCTGCTGGTAGCCTACGGCCATCCCCGCCAGGACCTGTGGATCCACCAGCAGCAGGCTGAGTTGCGGGTCCCGGTGGCGGTGGGCGTTGGTGGCGCCTTCGATTTCATTGCGGGGCGAACCCACCGTGCGCCCGCCTGGTTGCGAAGGTTGGGCCTGGAATGGCTGCACCGCCTGGCTCGTGAGCCCTGGCGCTGGCGCCGCATGCTGGCCCTGCCCTGCTTCGCCCTGCTGGTGCTGCGCCAGCGCCTCACCCGCCACGGCTGAGCGCTTCGCGCTCACGCCCGCTGCTACCATTCCCCCGCAACCGCCCCAGTAGCTCAGCGGATTAGAGCACCGGTCTTCGGAACCGGGTGTCGGGGGTTCGAATCCCTCCTGGGGTACACCGATTCGAGCTCGGGCAGTTGCCATAACCCGCGTGAATCGTCCTGACGCCGCCTGCTAGGAGAGCAACGGGGAGAGCAACGCGAAACGAGACGTGGCTAACAGATTAGGCAGCGCGGCGCCGTTCAAGACGAGGGAGGGCCAGCCAACCGGCTGGCAGGCAGCTTGATTCGCAGGGCCCAGCGACCTAGGGGAGGCGCGCGGTTTAAGTTTGAGAGGCCTCCCCGCGCGTGTGAAGAGTCCACCTACGGGCGCTGCGCCCGGTGCGACACCAACGAACGCGCTCGGGCTTGGGCGACACCCGCCTCCCAAGCAGCGTGTCGCGAGTTCGAATCTCGTCTGCCGCTCCCACCTCAGCGCGACACTCTGCCTGCATCCTGAAAATCGCATGAGTTGGGGGAACGGTCAAAGCCGAAGTGATCAGCAGCGAAGCAGCTTGACTAGGCCCTCGATAAGAGCTCGCTCAGTGATCGCAAGATTCTCGCTTCGGCCGTACAGCGCCCCGTGCACCGTCAGCCCCTCGGCGAAGGCGAACACCTGGTGGGCCAACAGCGCCGGATCGGCCGGCGCCTCTATCCAGCCGTTGACCACCAGCGCGTCGACGAAGCGCCGCACTTCGTCGCGCCAGCGGCCGTAGATTTCGGCCAGCCTGGCCAGCGCCTCCTGATGTTGGCGATGCTGCTGGTGGAAGTCCACCATGACCAATACCCATTCCGTGAAACCACCCAGCGACTCTGCGAAATGGGAGAACACCCGCACCAGGAGCTCCTCCAAGCTCACCGTCGACGGGTCAAGTTCGGCTGCCAGAATCGACCAGTCGCCCCGCAGCTGTTCGCGGTAGGCGATCACATGCCAGAAGCAGTCGGCCTTATTGGTGAAGTGCCAGTAGAAGGCGCCGGACGTGTAGCCAGCCCCGGCCACGATATCGGCCACGGTCGCCGCCGCATAGCCCTGGTCATGAAACACCTGCACGGCTGAGCGCACCAACGTTTCGTAGCTGGCTTCCAGCTTCGCGTCCCACTTGGTTCGGCGGGCGACGTTCTTCGACCGGGGCCGCGTGGTGGCTCGGCTTTGGGTGAGGCCGTTCTGTCCATGCATTGGTCGATGTATTACCATAGCGGGCAGCCTCTTGGGGACGGAGGGGCCAAGCGGGAAGGTGGATGCATTCGATGGCCTTGGACGCGATCAAGCACATAGTCGTGCTAATGCTGGAGAACCGCTCATTCGATAACGTCCTCGCCTGGCTCTACGAGCGCGACGAGCCCGACTACTTCGTTCCACCCCTCTTAGGCGCTAGGTATGCAGGACTCCAGGGAAAAGACCTCACGAGCTACAAGAACCCTGTCACGCTCCCGAATGGCTTGCAGCGCGATTTCTACCCAATCAGACGAGCCTCAACCCACCCGCCCTATTGGAACGCACCCAAACCCGATCCTGGCGAAGAGTTCGAGCACGTTACGAGGCAGTTCTTCCTCGATGAAGAGCCTATCGGCAAGCCGGGGATGAACGGGTTCGCCCAGGATTATGCGGAAGTCAACGGATGCACGACCATGGACGTTCCGCTGATCCAGCAAGTCATGGAAACCTACACACCAGATCAGCTGCCGGTTCTAAACGGGTTGGCAAAGAAGTATGCCGTCTCCGACTATTGGTTTGCATCCGTACCGACCCAAACCAACCCCAACCGAGCCTTTATGGCCTGTGGTACGTCGCTCGGACAAATCAATAACCAAGGGTACTGGGCATACGGCGACTTTAAGACAGACACGATCTGGAACAGGTTGGACCAGATCACTGGCGCTAGCTGGCGAATCTTTTGGCAAGAGACCTTCGTTCCGGTCAAAGACGATAATCCACCCTTCACAGATCAGCGCGGCTGGACCCAGAAAGCCTTCCCGCGAGTGCGAATTGACCGCTTCAGCCCCATCTCTGAATTCCACCGCCAAGCTCGCTTGGGGACCCTGCCTGCCTTCAGTTTTATTGAACCCTCATGGAGCCTAGAGCGAGACTTTCCTGAGTTCGGCCAACAGGGTTTGCAGGGCGACGACATGCATCCGCCGGGAGATGTGCGCCCGGCAGAAGACACGGTGGCTCAGATTTATTCGAGCCTCATTGCCAACCC
>JBOGTU010000235.1:0-9138 GCA_050695655.1 Chloroflexota bacterium
CTCGTCGCCGGGTCGGCAGCCTGAACCTCTGCCACGGCGGCCGGGGCAGTCTCAGGCAGCTTGCGAACCACGAACGACGGGGTGTGGCTCGCCTTCGGCGATCCTCCGTTCTCCGCGGCGCCTGCACCTTCGATCACGGAGACCAGGTGCCGCACCGCGTGCAGCATGCCACGCATCGTCGGCGTGTCATCCTGCTCGACTGTCTGGTGGAGATGGTGCAGCCCCAGCGCTCGTACGGTGGCCTTCTGCCGCTGGGAATAGCCGATGGCGCTCTTCACCCAGGTGATGTGCAGCTTAGACAGTGGCGGCATCGTCGCCCATGACCTGTTGCCGTGCCAAACGCGGCATCAACTCCTGCAAGGACTTGCCCCGCCGCAGCGCTTCCTCTTCGGGTCGCTTGAGCAGGCTGAGCGCCTTAATCGTCGCCCGCACTGTGTTCGAGGGGTTGCCGCTGCCGAGCGACTTGGTCAGGATGTCCTTGATCCCGGCCGATTCCAGCACAGCGCGCGTAGCGCCGCCGGCAATAACCCCGGTGCCCGGCCGGGCCGGTTTGAGCAGCACGCGCGCCGCCCCGAACTTGACGATCACCTGGTGTGGAATGGTCTGTCCCAGCATGGGCACATCGATCATGTTCTTCTTCGCGTCTTCCACGCCTTTGCGGATCGCCTCCGGCACCTCGCCCGCCTTGCCCAGGCCAGCGCCCACGCGGCCCTCGCCATCTCCCACCGTCACGATGGCGCGAAAGCTGAAGCGCCGGCCACCCTTTACCACTTTGGATACGCGGGACACCTGCACCACGCGCTCCTCCATTTTGTTCTGCGGACCATCAAACCTGGGCATCTAGAACTCCAATCCCGATTCGCGCGCGGCTTCGGCCAGGGCCTTCACGCGCCCGTGGTACAGATAGCCGCCGCGGTCGAACACCACGCGGGTTATGCCCGCGCTGGTCGCCCGCTGCGCTACCAATGAGCCGACCTTCTTGGCCATGGCGCTCTTGTCGCCGCTTTCAGTTCTCAGCGCGCCCTCAATATCCGACGCCGCTGCCAGCGTGCGCTGGTTCACGTCATCCACAACCTGCGCGTAGATGTGCGCCGAGCTGCGGAACACGGCCAGGCGCGGCCGCTCCGCCGTGCCCGAAACGCGTGCGCGAACGCGCCGGTGCCGGCGACCCCGCGCCTCGCGCGCGTCATTCTGCTTATACATCTGCTACTTTTTCTTGCCTCCCACCTTGCCGGCTTTCCCAGCCTTGCGCCGGATGTGCTCACCGGCGTAGCGCAGGCCCTTGCCCTTGTACGGCTCTGGGGGCCGCAGCAGGCGGATGCGCGCGGCCACCTCGCCCACGCGCTGCTTATCAATGCCGGATACGATGATGCGCCCCACACGGCCCTGCCCTGCCGGCTCGACGCGAAAGCTGATGCCCGCCTCGGGCACCACCTCCACCGGGTGCGAAAAGCCGAGCGCCAGGTTCAGCTTGTCGCCCTGCATCTGCGCGCGATAGCCCACGCCTTCTATTTCCAGGGTTTTCTCAAAGCCGTTGGACACGCCCAGCACCATGTTATTGATGAGCGTGCGGGTGAGCCCGTGCAACGCCCGACTGCGCGGCGATTCGTCGTGCCGCTCCACATTGATGCTGCCGTTCTCGCGGGCCATGCTTATCTCCGGCACCACTTCCAGAGACAGCTGGCCTTTGGGGCCCTTCACGGCCACTCGCTGGCCGGCCAGATCCACGGTGACGCCACCTGGAACAGTGACCGGCATCTTGCCGATTCGAGACATGCCCTTTACCAGACCTCGCAGAGAACTTCGCCGCCCAGGCGGCGCTGATGCGCTTCCTTGCCGGTCATGATCCCGTGCGACGTGGAGAGAATCACCGCGCCCATACCGCCAAGCACAAGTGGTATGTCCTGGTGGTGGGTGTACAGCCGCAGCCCAGGCTTGGACACGCGCTTCAGCGTGGTGAGCACCGGCTGGCGGTCCGGCGTGTACTTCAACGCGATGCGCAGCACCGGCTGTGGCACATCCTTGGTGACTTCGTATTCCTTGATGTAGCCCTCGTCCTTCAGGATGCGTGCGATGGCCAGCTTCATCTTGGACGACGGTATGTCCACCTGCGCGTGCCGCGCCATGATGCCGTTGCGGATACGTGTCAGCATGTCCGCGATTGGATCGCTGATGTTCATCCCTTCCCCCGTATGCCACGGCTGGCACTGGCCGGCCGTGAGGCTCGCATTCTCACCTTGGCTCTCATCCCTACCAGCTGGACTTGACCACGCCGGGCAGCTCGCCACGCAGCGCGTACTGGCGGAAGCAGATGCGGCACATGCCAAAGCGGCGCATGTAGCCGCGGGGCCGGCCGCACAGCGAGCAGCGGTTATGCTGCTGCACCTTGAACTTGGCCGGCCGCTTGGCCTTCTCGATCATGCACTTCTTAGCCATTTGGTTTCCTTACCTTCAATTCTTTCCTTACCCTCCGCGCGGCTACGCCGAGCGGAAAGGCATGCCCAGCAGTTGCAGCAGCCGGCGCCCTTCTTCATCCGTCCGCGCCGAAGTGACGATAGCCACCTCCAGCCCGCGCACGCGGTCGATGCGGTCGTACTCGATCTCCGGGAAGATGAGCTGCTCGCGCAAGCCCAGGCTGTAATTGCCTCGGCCGTCGAAGGCCGTTCGCGACACGCCCTGAAAGTCTCGCACCCGTGGCAGCGCCACGTTCAGCAGCCGGTCCAGAAACTCGTACATGCGCGTCCCGCGCAGCGTGACCATGCAGCCGATCTCGTTCCCAGCCCGAATCTTGAACTGCGCAATGGACTTGCGCGCCTTGGTCACCACTGGCTTCTGGCCGGAAATCGTGGTGAGGTCGCGCACGGCGGCATCCATGCTGGTTTTGTTCTGCACCGCTTCGCCCATGCCCACGTTGATCACCACTTTGTGCACGTGCGGCACTTGCATGGCGTTGTCGTAATCGAACTCTTTTCGTAGCGCCGGTATGACTTCTTGTACATACCGGTCTTGCATTCGGGTCATGTTTTCGCTCAGACCTTATCGATGACTTCGCCGCAGTGCTTGCAGAAGCGCGCTTTGCGGCCATCCGGCGTGAGGTCGGTCCGCACGCGGGTTGGCTTATCGCACTGTGTGCACACCAGCATCACCTTCGACCACTGCAGTGGCGCGCTCTTCTCCACGATGCCAGCCTGCATGACGCGCGGGTTGGGCTTGGTGTGCCGTTTCACAATGTTGATGCCGGCCACAACCACGCGCTGCCTTGCCACCAGCACGCTTTCCACTTTGCCTCGCTTGCCCTTGTCCTTCCCTGAGATGACGAACACGGTGTCGTCCTTCTTCACTCGCGCCAGCGACACTAGAGCACCTCCGGCGCGAGGGACACAATCTTCATGAAGTTGCGCTCGCGCAGCTCCCGCGCGACAGGCCCAAAGATGCGCGTGCCACGAGGATTGTTCTGGTTGTTGATGAGCACCGCGGCGTTGTCGTCGAAGCGGATGTAGGAGCCGTCGGGCCGGCGGTACTCCTTCTCTACGCGCACGATCACGGCCTTCACCACCTCGCCCTTCTTCGCCCCACCGCCGGGCGTGGCAACCTTCACCGTGCCCACGATCACGTCGCCCACATGCCCGTACTTGCGCGAGGAGCCTCCCAGCACGCGAATACACAGGATTTCGCGGGCGCCGCTGTTATCGGCCACGCGCAGCCGGCTTTCCGCCTGGATCACGCTTCCATCCCCGCCACTTCGGACAGAGGCGCTCCGCGTTCCTTGCTCTCCAGCACTTCCAGCACTACCCAGTGCTTGAGCTTGCTGAGCGGGCGCGTCTCCACAATGCGCACCAGGTCGCCGATTTTGGCTACGCCGTGCTCGTCGTGCGCCATCATGTGCGTGTGATGCCGGATGAGTTTCTTGTAGATGCGGTGCTTGTGCGTGGTCGCCACCGCTACGACCACCGTCTTCTGCATCTTGTCACTGATCACCCGCCCTACGCGGATCTTGCGATTCTGCAGCATAGTTCTACTCCGCGCCCTCCAGTTGCTGGTGCATGATAGTCAGCAGGCGGGCAATCGTCCGGCGCACTTCGTGAATGCGCCGGTAGTTCTGCAACTGCCGCGTGGAGAGCTGGAAGCGCAGGTTAAACAGCTCCTGGTGCGCATCAGCCAACTGCTTCTGCTGCTCTTCGCGGCTCAGCAACCGCGGGTTGTTAGCCTTCGACGCCGGCACTCTCTTCTTCTCTCTCCACAAACTTGGTCTTGAAGGGCAACTTGTAGCCTGCCAGCCGCATGGCTTCCTTGCTCACGTCCGCTGCCACGCCGCCCAACTCAAAGATCACACGGCCCGGCTTCACCACGGCCACCCAGTGGTCTGGCGCCCCCTTGCCCGAGCCCATGCGTGTTTCGGCCGGCTTGGACGTGACCGGCTTATCCGGGAACACCCGAATCCACACCTGGCCGCCGCGCTTCACGTGGTGCGTGATCACGCGCCGGGCCGCTTCGATCTGCTTGCTGGTGAGCCAGGCGCACTCCAGCGCCTGAATGCCGCAGTCGCCGAAGGCAACGGTGCTGCCCCGGTACGCGAGGCCCCGGCGCTTGCCCCGGTGCACCTTGCGATGTTTCACGCGCGATGGCAGCAGCATCAGTTGCTCTCCTCTTCTTCCTCAAAGCCAAGGTCGGCGAACATGCTCTCGTCGATCTCCGGCTCCGGCTCTTCGCCCGGCTCGACGTACTGCTCTTCCTCGTAGCCGGTATACGGCTCGTAGGCCGGCTCTTCGTACTCGCTCTCGCTTTCGCCCACAGCCAGCACGCGCTCCTCCGGCGGACGCACCCGCACCTTTTGCTTGCCGATCACGTCGCCCTTGTAAATCCACACCTTCACCCCGATCCGGCCGTAGGTCGTGGCCGCCTCGGTGAGGCCGTAGTCAATGTCCGCCCGCAACGTGTGGAGTGGCACTTTGCCGGACACTTCACGTTCCCGCCGCGCCATTTCGGCGCCTCCCAACCGCCCAGCCACAATCACTTTGATGCCTTTCGCGCCAAAGCGCATCGTGCGCTGAATGGCCTGCTTCACTGCCCGCCGAAAGGCGATGCGCTTCTCCAGCGATTCGGCGATGTTGCGTGCCACCAGATACGCATCAAGCTCGGGCCGGCCGATCTCCACGATGTTCAGCCGCACCTCGCGGCCCACCAGCACCTTCAGGTCGCTCCGCAGCGCCTCCACGGCGGACCCACTCTTGCCGATGACAATGCCCGGCTTGGCGGTGTGGATCGTCACGGACACCTGGTTGCCGCCGGATCGCTCGATCTCGATCTGCGAGACGCTGGCATTGCGCAGGCGCTGCCGAATGACCTGCCGCAGCCGAATGTCCTCTGCCAGCAGCCGCGTGTAGTCCTTATCCGAATACCAGCGCGACTGCCAGTTCTTGATGATTCCAGTGCGGAACCCGATGGGATTGACCTTGTGACCCACAGCGCCTACCTCTCATCCACCACGATGGTGATGTTGCTGGAGCGCTTCATGATGGGCACGGCGCGCCCCTGTGGCCGCGGCCGAAAGCGCTTCATGGTCGGCCCGTCGTTAGCGAAGCCGTTCACGACCACGAGGTCTTCCACGGTCAGGTCGTAGTTGTTTTCCGCGTTGGCCGCGGCGGAGTGCACCACCTTGTACACCTCGCGCGCGGCGGCATTCGGCAGGTTGCGCAGGATGCCCTCCGCCTCGGTCACCCGTTTGCCCCGGATGAGGTCCACCACCAGCCGGACCTTGCGGGGTGACATGTGCACGTACTTGGCTGTGGCTCGAACTTCCATCAGCTTCAGCGCGTCTTCGACGACCGGTCAGAGTGGGCATGGCCGCGGAACAGGCGGGTGGGGGCGAACTCGCCCAGCTTGTGCCCCACCATGTTCTCCGTGACGTAGATCGGCACGTGGCGCCGACCATCGTGCACGCCAATGGTGTGCCCCACGAAGTCGGGAAAGATAGTCGAGGCGCGCGCCCACGTCTTGATCACCTTTTTCTCGGTTCCGCGGTTCATGGCCTGCAGCCGTTCCAGCAGGCGCGCATCAACATACGGGCCCTTCTTCACCGATCGAGACATGCTTCACCTCGCACCGTGAGCGCGCGCCGACAGCCGCTCATCGGCCCTTCCCTCGGCGTCGGACGATCATCTTGTCCGTTCGCTTGTTCTGCCGTGTCTTGTGGCCCAGGGCAGGCTTGCCCCAGGGAGTTTGTGGCTGGCCGCCAATAGGCGCGCGGCCCTCGCCACCACCGTGAGGATGATCCCGTGGGTTCATGGCCGATCCGCGCACGGACGGCCGGCGGCCCAACCAGCGCGAACGCCCGGCCTTGCCGATGCGCTGATTCTCGTGGTCGAGGTTGCCCACCTGGCCAATGGTCGCCATGCACTGGCTGAGCACCAGGCGCACCTCGCCCGAGGGCAATCGCACCTGGCAGTACTTCTCGTCACGCGCCATGAGCTGCGCCACCGCGCCGGCACTGCGGCACAACTGGGCGCCCTTGCCGGGACTGAGTTCGATGTTGTGGATCAACGTGCCCACGGGGATGTTCCGCAGCGGCAAGCTGTTGCCTGTGCGTATCTCCGACCCCACGCCGGATCTCACCGTGTCGCCCACCTTCACCGCATTGGGTGCCACGATGTAACGCTTCTCGCCGTCCCGGTAGCTGAGCAGCGCGATCCGCGCCGTACGGTTGGGATCGTACTCAATGGCTTTAACGCTCGCAGGCACGCCGGACTTGTCGCGCTTGAAATCGATCACCCGGTAGGCGCGCTTGTGGCCGCCGCCCTGATGGCGCACGGTGATACGGCCCTGGTTGTTGCGCCCCGCCTGCTTCTTGAGCGGCCGCAGCAGCCCCTTCTCCGGCTTGTCTTTGGTGATCTCGTCGAAGGTGGACACGCTCATGAAGCGGCGCCCCGGCGAGGTTGGTTTATAGACGCGAATGCCCATCCCTAGACTCCCTCTACACTCCCTCGAAGAAATCGGTGATGGTTTGGCCGGATTGCACCGTCACAATCGCTTTCTTCCAGTTGGCGGTCAGCCCCTTGTGCTTGCCCACTCGGCGCATCTTGCCGCGCACGTTCATGGTGTGAACGGCTGTCACGTGCACCTTGAAGGCCAGCTCGACCGCCTGCTTCACCTGGTTCTTGTTCGCTACTGGGTCCACCTCGAAGGTGAACTGGTTCAACGTGGACTGTCGATCGGTGCCCTTTTCGGTGATCACCGGGCGACGCAGCACGTCCCACACATTCATGCTTCAGCTCCCGTGTCCGTGGTACTCATGCCAGAAAGCGCTCCAGCGCATCAATGCCGTCCCGCGTGAGGATCAAGTGATCGTAGTTGAGGAGATCCAGCACGTTGAGGTTGGCCGCGGGCAGCGTCTTCACGTGCTGCAGGTTGTGTGAGCCCAGTACGGTGTTGGGGTCGCTGGTGCCCATGCTGATGAGCGCCTTACCCTGCACCGCGAGCGCCTGCAGCAGGCTCACCACACCCTTGGTCTTATGTGTCTCCAGGTGCAGTTGATCCAGCACGGTGAGGCGCTCCTCCTGCACCTTGCTGGTCAGCAGCGACCGCACCGCGGCGCGGCGCGCCTTGCGCGGCATGTCTTGCCGGTAATCGCGCGGGTGCGGGCCAAACGCCACGCCGCCATGTCGCCACTGCGGTGCGCGCGTGCTGCCCTGGCGGGCGCGGCCGGTGCCCTTCTGCCGCCACGGCTTGGCGCCGCCGCCGGACACGCGGCCGCGTGTCTTAGTGGAGGCCGTCCCCTGGCGCAGATTCGCCAGCTGGCGTACGGCCGCCTGGTGGATGGCCACTTCCCTGAGTGGCGCGCCAAAGATGCGCTCGTTGAGGTCGATGCTGCCCACCACCTCGCCGGCCATGTTGTGCACCGGCAGCTGCATCACCACACCTCCCGCGGCCGCTGCTCGCCGAGCCGCCGTGAGGGCCAAGGGGACCTCACGCCTTCTTCCCGACGGCTTTCACCGCTTTCCGAACAAAGATCACGCCATTTCGAGCGCCTGGCACGGCGCCCTCCAGCAGCAGCAGGTTGCGTTCTACGTCCACCTCTACCACTTTCAAGTTCTGCACGGTGACTCGCTCGTCGCCCATGTGGCCGGCCATGCGCAAGCCCTTGTACACGCGGCCCGGCGTGGTTGTCGAGCCAATGGAGCCCGGCGCGCGGTGCCGGTCCGACTGGCCGTGCGTTTTCGGGCCGCCGCGAAAGTGGTGGCGCTTCACGCCACCGGCGAAGCCCTTGCCTTTGGATTGCCCCACCACGTCCACCAGCTCGCCACTGGCAAACATGGAAACATCCAGCTTCTGGCCGTGCACATAACCATCCGTTGAGGCCAGCCGCACTTCGCGCAGGTGGCGGATGAGCCCCAGCCCCTTGAGATGCCCTGCCTCCGGCTTGTTGAGTCGGTGGCGCTCGCCGAACCCGATCTGGATGGCCGCGTAGCCATCCCTGTCCGCCGACTTGATTTGGGTCACCGTGCAGGGGCCGGCTTCAATGGCTGTCACCGCGCGCACCAACCCGCCCTCTTCAAACACCTGGGTCATGCCGAGCTTGCGGCCGAGCAGCCCCTCAGTGTGCGTGGCTCCGCTCACAGCTTGATCTCAATATTCACACCGGCCGGCAGGTTCAAGCGCATCAGCGCATCTACCGTCTTCGATGTGGGCTCGAGGATGTCGATCAGCCGCTTGTGCGTGCGCATCTCGAACTGCTCGCGCGAGTCCTTGTCGATGAAAGGCGACTTGATGACGGTGTACTTCTCGATGTCCGTCGGCAGCGGCACGGGGCCGGAAACCACGGCCCCCGTACGCTGCGCGGTATCGACAATCTGGCTGGCTGACTGATCGATGATCTTGTGGTCGTGCGCCTTGAGGCGGATGCGAATGCGCTGTTTGGGCATGACCTACTCGAAAATCTTGCTGATGACGCCAGCGCCAACGGTTCGGCCGCCCTCGCGGATGGCGAAGCGCAGGCCCTCCTCCATGGCCACCGGCACAATCAGCTTCACTTTCAGGTTCACGTTGTCACCTGGCATCACCATCTCCGCGCCCTCGGGCAGCTCCGTCTCGCCCGTTACATCGGTGGTGCGGATGTAGAACTGCGGCCGGTACCCTTTGAAG
>JBOGTU010000236.1:0-7608 GCA_050695655.1 Chloroflexota bacterium
ACCCAAGCCAATCCGCAACGCTCTGCAGCTGGTCGCCGGCGCGGCCCTGGAAATAAGCGAACGCGGCGGCGTGATTGTCATTGAACCAATGTCCAGCTCCATGTGTCTGGTCAGGCGCGGCCAGGGCGTGGCAGTTGAGCCCGACGATCCGCTGCCCACCTTGACGGCGGACATGGTGCGCGACACGCTCGACTCCGTCCGCCGATGAACGCCGTCGACTCCAGCGTGGTGATAGCCGGCTGTGCAACTTGGCATGAAGCGCATGACGTGGCTCGGAGTGCGCTCGACGCGCATCCTCAACTCATCGCGCACTGCGCGCTGGAGACGTTTGCGACACTCACTCGTCTCCCCTCGCCCCATCGCATACCCGGTGCCCTGGTCGCGGCCTTCCTGCAGGAGCAGTTTGCCGGCTGTCAATTCGTGCCCGGATTCGCCAATATGGTGCAGCCGTTACCCGCGCGTAGGTCAGTGCCTTGATATGAGCAGCACAATCCCGAAAATGGGGACGCTATCCAGCACACGACCGGTGGCCTGCTGGTATGGCGGAAGGCTGACGGCTTTACTGCGTTCACCGATAGTTACCACACGTGGGTGAACGATCTCCGCGCTTCTTTCGAATCGTCGCGAGCAAACGGCCTACGTTGGCGAAGTTTCTCGTATCAAGCGATGGGCAAGCAGCCATTCCGGCAAGACGCGGAATCGTTGCGCCTCGCTGCCGGAATATCGGTCTCCGCGACCCAGGCACAGGCGATCAATCGAGCGCGCGACATGCCCGGGTCGGGTAAGTTCGTCGCCGAGTTGGACATCCCGACGGTAGCTCCGTCACGTGGAGCCGGACAGACTGAAGGACGCGAGGGCACCACAGATTCCCCGATGGCTACGTGGCAAGGCGATTACCGCGCCGGCTGGGAGGCCGAGGCCGCGAAGTGGACCGCGTACGCGCGGCAACCCGAGCTCGACTTCTTTTTCTGGTCCTTCAACCTGCCGAGCTTCTTGGAGTTCATGCCGGCTCCAGGGCAACTCACTCTCGATGTAGGCTGCGGTGAAGGGCGGCTGGCTCGCGAACTCCACAGGGTCGGGCACACTGTCCTGGCAATCGATGGCTCACCAACGCTGGCACGAGTGGCGTACGCGGCTGAGCCGCTGACCCCAGTTGTTGTCGCCGACGCTGCGCGCCTCCCAGTTCGGGACGAATCCGCCGACATCGCCGTTGCCTTCATGGTCTACATGGATGTCGATGCGCTGGACGATTGCGTGAAAGAAGCATCCCGCGTCCTCAAGCCTGGTGGCCGGCTATGCCTTGCCATCCTCCACCCAGCCCACTCCTGGCAATGGGATCCCGAGGCGTCGTATTTCCAGCCTCGCTATGTCGCGATGGCGGTCAAGGAGACTCCCCTGCCGTTGACGTTACACACGTCGTACCGCCCCCTTACCGTGTATTTCGCTGCCCTCAACAAGGCGGGGTTACTGGTTGAGGCGATCTACGAACCCATTCCAACAGACAGCGCCATCCAACAGTACTCATCACTCGCCAAGTTTCGAGGGCGGCCATCATTCCTGTACCTGCGCGCGATCAAGCAATAGCGGCCAATCCTGGCGCTACGCCTCTTATGGCTGGTCGGGAACGCCTTTGGCGACGGCACCGGCAGGTCTCGATGCGCCGAAGCGTACGAAGTCGCAGCCTGAGCTGCCATTGATGATGTCCCGGAATATGCACCGGCGGGCGACTCGATTAGGCCGACCCCCGGCACCACCTCGGGCGGGCGGGCATCGGCAACCTGCCGAGCCAGGTCCCACTAGCGTCCGTTGAGCTGATCGGCGCGGTAGCGAACCTTCGTCAGCTTGGCGCCTGTTTGCTCGTAGGTCCGGAGGCTCCATCGGGCAACCAGCCGGCTGTTTCGTAGAAGCGCCTGGCTCGCTGGTTGCTCGCAAGCACCCAGAGGGTGAGCGGGCTGAAGCCGCGGGTAAGCAGGTCTTGCACGGCGTATGCGAACAATCCGCGGCCAACGCCAGTACCGATGACCTCCGGCGCCAAATAGATGGCCATCACCTCGCCTGTCATCGGCGGTGCATCCGAATCTCTGCTCGGGCCAGTGCTGGCGAAGCCAACAAGCGGGCCGTCCCGTTCTATCGCCCAGCAGCGCCCCTCGGGACCAGCCGTCGAAAGGTTGACGCGCCAGCGTTGGATTCGGTCCCCCACGTTCGCGACCAGCCCGTCCAGATAATCGCCAGGCATCAACCCACGGTAGGCGAACTCCCACGAGCGGACATGTATCGCGCCGATCGCCGGCGCGTCCTCGGCGCCAGCCAGGCGGATGAAGATGGGCATCTAACTGCCGCCGGCGAGCCAGGCCTTCATGCCGGTCATTTGCTCGGGCGCGAATCGCCACCGCCGCGGTGCTGCTGAGTGCATCCTGAGCCGCCCCTTGCACCAGCTGAATGTACCCGTCCGGTTGGTGCAGGCCGTAGACGGTCCGGGCGGAGCGGAGAAAGGCTGGGAATGTGTTGCCCGAGGCCCCGGGTGCTGGGTGTAACTCTTGCACAGTTGACTCATCCCTGGTCCATATCTGATATGTGCACGTCCGGACATACGTCGTGCTTGCTATCGTAGATTGCCAAATGTCCCGTTCGAGCCGCGGGCGTGTGGCAGGTTGCGCGAGCACACGCGCCCTTGGCCGGCTTGGCACGGGCTGTTGGACTGGCGGAAACTGCCGAAGACGCTCGATCCCTGGTGCGACCTTCTGACCGCGTCGCGCAGAAACCCGTTTAAGTAAGCTCGAGCTGATGCAGATCACGTCCACTTCATCGACAACCCTATTGCGAGTATCGTGGAGGCTATGGGAATTGTCATCGATAATTCGCAGGGGACATGGCTACCTGGATCTGGACAGATCGTGGTCAAGGTCCGCTCGGAAGACACCAATGGCGTCATGGCTGTGCTGGAGGAAACGCTGGCTCCCAGGCAACTCGTCCGCCCGCACACGCATCAAAACGATGTCTGGGTCTACGTGTTGACCGGCGAGATCGGCGTGCTCGTTGGCGAGGAGATCGCCACTGCTTCCGCCGGAAGCTGGGCTTTGAAGCCGCGCAATGTGGTCCATGCGATGTGGAATGCGCATGCCGAGCCAGCGCGCATCATCGAAGTGCTGACGCCGGCGGGAACGGAGCGCTGGTTCGAGGAGATCACCGCCTTGTCAGCCGGCGACAGCGCCGGATTCGAGGCCGCCTGCCGCGGGCACGGCATCCACTTCCTCTCGGATTCGCCCTGGATTGCCCGGCTCCAGCAGCGATTCGACCTTCGGTAGAAGTCCGACGAAGCACTGCTGAGTACATGCAACCTGAAGTTACCCGCGCTACGCCAGCCGGGCCGCGGGACACGGTCCGAAGCGAACTGTGCCAGCCCGCCAGTTGTCGCAACTGCCCCGTTGTCGCTTTCCCGACACACTCCCTGCAGGCGGCTCCTTGCCACGGAGAATGCCGCGGGCACACCAGCGTGCTCGCCGACTGCAGGGCTCACTGAGCAAATGCGCAAGCCATCTCGACATGGTAGGGTGAAACCATGAAAACAACCATAGATGCCGGGGGTCGTGTGGTTGTACCCAAGCCAATCCGAAACGCTCTGCAGCTGGTCGCCGGCGCGGCCCTGGAAATAAGTGAACGTGGCGGCGTGATTGTCATTGAACCCAGGCCCCGCTCAATGCGGCTGGTCAGGCGCGGCCAAGGCGTGGCCGTCGAGGCCGATGATCCGCTGCCCACCTTGACGGCGGACATGGTGCGCGACACGCTCGACTCCGTCCGTCGATGAACGCTGTCGACTCCAGCGTGGTGATAGCCGGCTGTGCAACTTGGCATGAAGCACATGAGGTCGCTCGGGGTGCGCTCGACGCGCATCCGCAACTCATCGCGCACTGTGCGCTGGAAACGTTCGCGACACTCACGCGCCTCCCCTCGCCCCATCGCATACCCGGGGCACTGGTTGCGGCCTTCCTCCATGAGCAGTTTGCAGACGAGCCATTGACCCTGCCGCCTTCCAAGATGCGCGACTTGGTGAGTGAGGTCCATCGACTGGGACTCGCCGGCGGCGCCGTCTATGACGGGTTCATCGCGCTCACGGCAGCAGAGCACGGGGCCTGGCTGCTCAGCCTGGATCGACGGGCTGAGGATACCTATCGTCGATGCGGCGTGAGGTACCGGCTCCTCTCCTGAACTTTGGGAGGTGCGCCGGCATCGCGAGCCAGCGACTACGAAGTGCAGGCCTCGGCGCGGTTCAGCAGGAGGTCGCGTTCGCGGGCGAGAAGGTACCCGCTCATCCTATTAGCAGCCATCGCGGGCCTGCTGACCCCGGCCGCGGCCGCGTCCGGCTGGTGCTGCGCCATGAAGACGGTCCGGCCGGAGCGGAGAAAGGCTGGGAATGTCTTGCCCGAGGCCCCGGGTGCTAGGTGTAACTCTTGCCGCCGCCAGTTGACTCATCCCTGGTCCATATCTGCAGCTCTCCAATGGCCTTGAACCCCAAGCTTTTGGCCATCAACAAGTCAGCTTCGCGCTCATAATCGACGATTGGCAGCTCCGGAAACTCGTTCGTAAGCGCTGCGAGGCAGACATCTGGAAGTGATCCAAAGACGTTTGACCAACCGACAACACCGTGGGCGCTGTTGCCTATGCAGCCCGCAACGATTTCGTCGCGGTCGAAAATGGCAATCATGGCTACGTCTGGATTCGCAAGGAGGTCCGCCGGGAAAATGCGCCCAACCCCTGGGGGCGTCTGACCCCACGCCAACTCCCACTGGCACACCTCATCCTCTCCTACGATTCGGCGGCAATTCCCACTCAAGAGCCCCGACGCATCGTAAGGAGGCCGAAATATCCATTCGGCCTTGAACAGGGGCCTGAAACCCAAGGGCTGGAGATCAAGACAACAGAAGCTGTCCTTGACGGACAGGAGACCACCCACGCCCGCAACCAAGCTTGCAAGGCGTGCTTGCTGGCGCGCAACCAATGAGGAAGGCAGCGTCACGGCATTTGGATAGAACGGGGGCATCGGTTCGGGATGAACCCACAACCCCTCTTCGAATCGTCCCGGCAGTCCATGAGCCCGCGCGATGACCTGACACCACTCAGCATTGTTTCGAACTGCCGATTCAAGAAGGTCGGTGATATGTGCATGTCCGGACATACGATCAGCTTCCTATCGTGCTTGCTATTGTAAATAGCCCAAATGCCGTTCGATGCGCCAACGGCCACATCGTCGGGTTCCTCACGCTTGGCCGGTCGCCTGAGCAGCCGGCCGATGCTGGCTGCCGCTCATGGTCGTCGAATGGCGAGTATCGTCACTCCATTGGATTTGTCATCGATAGCTCGCAGGGGCCGTGGTTGCCTGGATCCAGCGACTACGCGGAGCAGGCTGTGGCGCGGTTCAGCAGGAGGTCGCGTTCGCGGGCGTTGCGCGTGAGCGCGGCGGCCTGGCGGAACTCCTTAGCGGCTTCGCTGAGCCGGCCCAGCTTGGCCAGCAGGTCTCCTCGAACGCTGGGCAGCAGGTGATAGCCGGCCAGTACCGGCTCGCCGCGCAGCGCATCCACGACCTCCAGGCCGGCAGCCGGGCCGAAAGCCATGGCCAGCGCCACGCCGCGGTTCAACTCCACCACGGGTGATGGGGCCACGCCGGCCAGTTCGGCGTACAGCGCGGCAATGCGTGGCCAATCTGTGGCGTCGGGCGTGGTCGCGCGGGCGTGGCAGGCGGCGATGGCGGCTTGCAGCGCATACGAGCCCTGCGCCCCGCCCAGCGCCTGTGCCCGCCCCAGCGCGGCCAGCCCACGGCGGATGAGCAGCTGGTCCCACAGTGCGCGGTTCTGCTCCAGCAGCAGCACCGGTGCCCCACCCGGGCCCAGCCGGGCACGCGATCGGGAGGCTTGAATCTCCATCAGCGCCACCAGGCCGTGCACCTCTGCCTCGTTCCGCGCCAGCTCCGCCAGCACGCGGCCCAGCCGCAGCGCCTCCTCGCACAGCGCCGGGCGCATCCAGTCTTCGCCCGCGGTGGCGGCGTACCCTTCGTTGAAGATGAGGTAGATCACCTCCAGCACGGCCGGCAGCCGCGCCCGCAGATCCTCGCCCCGCGGCACTTCATACGGCACCTTGGCGCTGGCCAGCGTGCGCTTGGCGCGCACAATCCGCTGGGCCACCGTTGGCTCGGGCGCCAGGAAGGCACGCGCGATTTCGTCCGTGGCCAGGCCGCCCAGCAAGCGCAGTGTGAGGGCTACTCGTGCATCAATGGTCAGCACCGGGTGGCAAGCGGTGAAGATGAGGCGCAGCAGATCGTCGGCAATCTCCTCCGGCTCGTCCTCCACGGCGGCCAGGTCACCGTCGGGCGCGAATGCCTCCAGGTCACGCCCCAGTTCTTCCTGCTTGCGGTCCAGCACGGCATCGCGGCGCAGGAGATCGATAGCGCGGCGCTTGCCAATGGACATCAGCCACGCTCCGGGGCGCTCCGGCACGCCGGACTGGGGCCACTGCCGCAGCGCCGCCACCAGCGCGTCCTGCGCCAGATCCTCGGCCAGGCCCACGTCTCGAACCACGCGTGCCAGCCCGGCGATCAGCCGGGCGCTCTCGATGCGCCACACCGTTTCGATCGCGCGGTGCACCTCCGCCGCGGGCGCACCCGCTGAGGCGGCGGTGGGCGGCGTCGACCGCAAAGGCAGCTCGGCTGCCGTGCTCAGCCCTGCAGCAAGCCGGTGAGATTGCCGCCGGGGTCGGTGAACTGCGCGATGCTGGGCCCGCCGGGAATCTCCGTCGGAGGCATGGCTACCCGGCCTCCATGGGCCACCACCAGGTCCAGCGCAGCCTGCAGATTCGGCACCTGAATGTACAGCGTCACACGGGGGGCGCCGCCCTGGTCCTGGCCAATGCCGCCGGCCAGCCCGCTGCTCGCCCCATCCACCATGCTGTAGTTGCCCATCTCCGCCGCCGGCGCGCCAACGTTCCACCCGAAGACCTCCGCGTAGAACCGTTGGAGCTTGGCGGGATCGCTGCCCATGATCTCGAAATGCGCCACCGGCTGGCCCATGTCGCTCTCCTGTCCGCGATGGGTACGCCCGCCATCTCGGCGCGCGTTGCTTATGCGAAGGATAAGCCGCGGCACACCCGGTCTCAAGCCAAGCTTTTCCGGCCAAGCTCTTCAGCGCGCCCTCAGAACCCACGTGACGAGGGCGGCGGAGCGCTTTCGAGCCCGGCCGCGCCCGGCTTGGCTCTCAGCGGCTAACGCAAGCGGTGCCCGTTGGCTCTCAGCGGCTAACGCTAACGGTGCCCGTTGGCTCCAGCGGGTTGCGCGTGCTCGTTGGCGCCCGTCGGCACACGGTGGCCGTTGTGGGCGGGTGCCGCGTCGTCATCGGACATGTGGCTCACCCAGGTGGCGTACATCTCGGCGTAGCGGCCTTGCCGCGCCACCAGCTGGGCGTGGCTGCCGAGCTCCACAATTTCGCCGCCTTCCACCACGCCGATGCGGTCGGCCCGCATGGCGGTGGAGAGGCGATGCGCAATGATGATCGCCGTTCGGCCCTCCAGCAGGGCATCCAGCGCGGCCTGAAGATGCGGCACCTGAATGTACAGCGTCACACG
>JBOGTU010000237.1:0-34395 GCA_050695655.1 Chloroflexota bacterium
GATCCGCTCTCCCCCTCAGGCTGCGCCAGCACCCCCGCATGCCGCGCGCGCTGGCCCGCCCAGCCGGCCGCCTTCAGCATACGGCGAGGCGACCGCGAAAGCAACATGACGCATCGCCTCAAAAAGAATCTGACCAACGGAAGAACGTTGCCTCATAACTCAGCTAACCAAAGGAGCCGAGATTATGAAGGTGAAACGGGACAGTAAACACGAGCTGGCAGCACGGCTGCAACGTCGCTATCTGAAGGCGAACAAAAGCGAGCGGGGCCGGATGCTGCGGGAGTTCGTCGAGACCACGGGGTATCACCCCAAGTACGCCAGCCAACTGCTGCGTCACGGACCGCCCAAGCCAACGAAACGACGGCGCGGACGGCCACCGCGCTACGGTCTGGCCGTGACCGAAGGGTTGCGGAAGGTAGCCGAAGCGCTGAACTGGATTTGCGGCAAGCGGTTGCAGGGTGCGCTGGAGGACACGGTACCGGCTCTGGAAGCAACAGGAATCCTGCGGTTGAATGCAGACGACCGCGATGCACTCTTGTGTCTGAGTGCGGCCACCATCGACCGACGCTTGGCCAGCTATCGCCGCCAAGCTCGGCGACATGGGTTGGGCACCACGAAGCCGGGAACGTTGCTCAAGAAGCAGGTGCCTATCCAGACCTACCTGCCCTGGGATGAACAAGTTCCCGGCTTCGTGGAGATCGACCTGGTTGCCCATTGCGGCACCACCACCGCTGGCCAGTACGTGAACACGTTGACCGTCGTTGACGTGGCCACCGGCTGGACGGATGTCGCCGCGGTCTGGGGGAAGGGACAGATGGCGGTCTTTGAAGCCCTGCAGGCCATTCGAGCACGGTTACCATTTCCGCTGCGGGGCATTGACTCAGACAATGGCAGCGAGTTCCTGAACGACCACTTGGTGCGCTACTGCCGAGCCGAGCAGCTGACCTTCACCCGCTGCAGGCCGTACTGGAAGAACGACCAAGCGCATGTGGAGCAGAAGAACTACTCCATTGTGCGGCGCCTGATTGGCTATGATCGCTACGAAAGCCGCGAGGCACAAGCGCAGCTAGAGCGCGTCTATGCGGTGGTTCGGCCGTACATCAATGGCTGGCAGCCCGTCTTCAAGTTGATCGCCAAAGAGCGCGATGGCGCCAAAGTTACCAAACACTACGACCGGCCACAGACACCATTGCGACGGCTCCTGGCCAGTGCTGTCCTTTCCGCACAGCAGCAGACCACCGCCAAGGAGACCTGGATGGTGAGCGATCCAATGACCCTGCGGCGCCAACTTGACGCCGCTGTTGACCTGTTGTGGAAGCTCCGAGCACGAGACCTGGAGCCCGATGCGGCTGTTCACGCGTGATGTGCGGTTCCCATCAGGTGCAGTTTGCCACGCCAAAACGGACGCTTGTTGTTGATGTTTTCAGTAAGATCATTTTTGAGGCAACGTCTCCGCTTCGGTCAGGTTTTCATTTGAGGCAACACGGGAGGCTGGGATGCAAAGGGGCGCCAGGCGGTGCCCACCAGTTCAAGGGCTGGCAAAAGCGAGAGAGAAGCGCTAGGGTTGGTGGATAGCCATGGCCGCCAACATCTCGAACATTCAGCTCACGGTGCTGCAGTTGCCGCAGGTGGCGCACGACCAGGTGCCGGCCATGACTGCCGCGGAGCTGGCGGGAGCACAGGCGCAGCAAATCCTCCAGCAGCAGGATGAGCGTGCCTCGGAGGTGGTGCAGCAGATGCAGTCTACCCAGGGCAACCAGGTGGGCGATGCAACCTCTGGTGGCGGCAAGGGGACGTATCAGGGCCAGCCGAACGGCCGGCGCGGCGCACTCCAGCGGAAGAAGGGCGGCCCACCGCACCCCCTGGGCGTAGGCTCACTCATCGACATCGAAGTCTGACGGCGCGGCGCGCAGCGCCTCGGCCAGCGCACTCGCCTCCAGCACTGGCTGCTGGCACATGAAGCCCTGGCAGACATAGGCGGCGGGCTGCCCGCGCACCAAGCCGCGGCCGCGCAGCAGCGGAATCAGTTCGGCGGCCGTGGCGTCATCTTCGCCCGCACCGGCGAGCACTTTGTTCGGCAGGTAAGCGGTCCACACGACCTGGCGAAAGGCCAGTGCCTGCGCGCTGGCTGGGTCGCCGCTGATGGCGATCTCATAGGCGGGGCCGGCCAGGAGGCTGGCCGCGGAGGCCAGGCGGCCAAAACCAAGGGGGTAGTTCGAGAGCAGTGGCTGCAGCCCGGAGATCGTCGCCTCGGCCAGCTTTTGCCAGCGCACTTCGCCGGTGAAGAGCCACAACCGCGCCAGCACGCCGGCCGCGAGCGAGGTGCCGGAGGGAGTGGCGTTGTCGAATACGTCGCGCGGGCGGGTGAAAAGCGCCTCATGGTGCCGGCTAGTGTCAGAAAAGGTCTGGCTGGAGGCGTCCCAGAAGTCATCCACCAGGGCGGTGGCGAGCGCGCTTCCCTCGGCGAACCAGCGGGTTTCCAGGGTTGTTTCGTAGAGGGTGAGGAAGGCATCGGCCAGGGCGGCATAGTCCTCAAGGTAGCCGGGCAGCTTGGCCTGCCCGTGGCGGCACGTTCGCAGCACCTGCCCTTCCCGCATCAGGTGCTGAAGGGCAAACTCGGCGCCGCGCCGGGCCACCCGCGCATAGTCGGCCCGGCCGAGAACAGCTGCGCCCTCGGCGAACGCCTTTAACATGAGGGCATTCCAGGATGCCAGCGCCTTGTCGTCCAACCCCGGCTTCACGCGCGTTTCGCGCTGAGCGAAGAGGCGCCGCCGGCCGTCCTCCAGCGCCGCGCTGATCTCGATCGCGGAGGCCTGCTCGCCGGCCCGGGCGGCCAGCTCCGCCGCGTCGGCCACCAGGTGCAAAATGTTGCGCCCCTCCCAATTGCCGGCACGGGTAACGCCGTAAGCCTGCGCGAACCAGCCGGCCGCGGGTGCCGGCAGCAGCGCCTCGATCTCGTCCAGCGCCCACACAAAGAACTGGCCCTCGTGCCCTTCGCTGTCAGCATCCTGCGTGGAGGCGAAGCCGCCCTCGGGCAGCACCATCTCGCGCATCACGTAGTCGAGCGTGTCCTCGGCGACACGCCTATACAGAGAGCGCTTGGTGAGCTGATAGGCGTGCAGGTACACCAGGGCCAGCTGCGCGTTGTCGTACAGCATCTTCTCGAAATGGGGCACCAGCCACACCCTGTCCGTGGAGTAGCGGTGGAAGCCGCCGCCGAGCTGGTCGTACATGCCGCCGCGGGCCATGTTGCCGAGGGTCAGCTCCACCATATCCAGCAAGGCTGGGTCAGGCCGGAGGTGGCAGGCGTGCAGCAGGAAGTCCAGCACCATCGGCTGTGGAAATTTGGGTGCTCCGCCAAAGCCGCCATGGGCGGCATCGAAGTACTGGCGCAAGTGCTCGGCAGCCTCGCGGATGACGTTTGGGTCCAGCCGGGTGGATGTGGCCGGCGTACGCTCCGGGCCATGACGCAGCTGCTCCACCAGAGCGGCACCGCCGCGCAGCACCTCATCGCGGCGGTTGGCGTAGGCGTCGGCTACGGCGGCCAGCACGCGCGGAAAGCCGGGCAGACCCAGGCGATCCTCCGGCGGATAGTACGTGCCGCCATAGAAGGGCACGCCCTCGGGCGTGAGGAACACGGTCATCGGCCAGCCGCCGCGCTGCGTCAGCGCCTGCACGGCGGCCATGTAGGTGGAGTCGAGGTCCGGCCGCTCCTCACGGTCGACCTTGATATTGATGAAGGAGCGGTTCATGAGGCCGGCGATCTCCGCGTCCTCGAACGACTCGTGCGCCATGACATGACACCAGTGGCAGGCAGAGTAGCCGATGCTGAGCAGGATGGGCTTGTTTTCCGCGCGGGCACGCTCCAGCGCTTCGTCGCCCCAGGGATACCACTCCACCGGATTGTTCGCGTGCTGCAGCAGGTAAGGGCTGCTCTCCTGAGCCAGGCGGTTGGGCATGCCGGCGCCTCCTCAATGGCGATGCGTGTGATCCAAGTGTAGAGGTGCCGGTTGAGGCGGAATCGAGAGACGGGTCGCGCTGATCCAGCCAGCCACAGGCAGGGTCCTGGTCAAACCCGGGCCGGCACCGCCATTTCCACACGCCAATCGGCGTGCGGAGGGAAGCACGCGGCGGTACGCTCTCCAGCATGACCGAAGCGCTGCTGCTCACTGCCTCCGACTTCCGGCCGCTGCGTGAGGAGAGCGGACACATCCTGGGAGCACTGGAGGCCGTGGAAGAGGCACTCCGAGCTGTGGCTCAAGGGCGGATTCGCGGTCAGCATGCCGTCGATCGTGTGGAGGGCGAATTCGAAGGCATCCGGCTGGCTCTGCTGGCCGGCGAGGGGCTCTTCAGCGGCCTGCGCATCTTTGGGAATCCGCCCAACACGCGCGCCTTCGCTCTGTTTGATGGCGTGAGTCGAGCCTTGCTGGCGCTGATGGATTACGGCGTCCTCAACTCCCTCCGCGTTGGAGCCACCGCGGGTGTGGCGGCTCGTCATCTGTCGCCCACGGGTGCCCTGCGCATGGGCCTGATTGGGTCCGGCTGGCAGGCTGTGACGCAGGTGCTGGCCGTTCAGGCGGCTTTGCCCGGGCTGAGGCGCATCCGTGTGTTCAGCCCGACGCCGGCACATCGCGAAGCCTTCGCCGAAACCATGACCGAGCGTACCGGACTGGAGATCGAGCCCGCGGCCTCAGTTCAGCAGGCCCTCCGCGATGCGGACGTGATCGATTTGTGTGCTCCAGGGCATCACGACGTGCGCGAACCCCTCTTCGAGCCCAGCTGGATTCGGCCGGGCGCGCTGGTTATCTCGATGGCCCCCAACCAGTGCCAGCCAGAGTTTGTGGAAAGCGCACAGCTCGTGGCAGCCAGCTGGGCCACCTTCAGTGGCGAGCCTGAGCCGCGGCCGCCGTACAAGCAGCTCATCGCGGACGGACGCATCACCGAGCGAGGGAACTTCACTGCCCTGGGCAGCATCATCATGGGCGACGCGCCGCCGCGCGATGGCAGCGGCGATACGGTGCTGTATCAGCTGGAGGGCGGCACTGCGCAGGACCTGTTCGTCGCCGCGTGGGGTTACCAGTGGGCCAAGGCGCGCGGGGTCGGCGTTAGCTTCGACCTCTCACGCTGAAAAGCGGACGCCACGCGGGCATCACCGCCGGAGAACCCGCGCTGATGACCAGCCCCGCGGACAACCCGCGAGCGAGCTGACCTGGCAATCGTTGGCGCCACCTCGGAGCATCCCTTCGTCACTCCCCTGACTCCAGCCGCGGGAGCCCGGCAGCTTCATCGCACAACGTGAGAGACCCTGCCTGAACGCGCCCCATGGTTGCCGCGAAGCCAGCTTGCCGATTTCACCCCCATCGCCGCGCTGCAAGGAGACCCTGGCGCCAGGTTTGGCCACCATGTGATCGTGGCGATTCGAGTCTCGCCGGCGCGGCAAGGCTCCCCGCCAGCGCCGCCGTGCGTGGCTGCCCCGACGTCTGGCTGGGCCGCCGCGCGGACAGAATCGCTGCACATCGCCATCGCCAGTGGGTGCTCTTGACAGCGGTGGTTGAGGTGCCTATGCTGAAGAATATAACAATCTGCTATATGGAGTGGTGAGATGAGCCTTTTGGAGCGGGTGACCACGCTGGTGCGCGCGAACATCAACGACATGCTGGACCGGGCGGAAGACCCGGAGAAGATGATCAAGCAGTACCTGATTGACATGCAGAATCAGCTCATCCAGGTGAAGACGCAGGTGGCCGCGGCCATGGCCGACGAGCAGAAGCTGTATCAGCGCTACCTGGACGCGCAGAACCAGGCGTCGGAATGGCAGCACAAGGCGGAGCTGGCGGTGCAGAAGGGGTCGGATGACCTGGCCAAGGAGGCGCTCGGCCGGCGCAATTCGTTCCAGGAAACAGCTGATGGCTTTAAGAACCAGTACGACGAGCAGAAGAAGGAAGTCGATCTGCTGAAAGACAGCCTGGGCAAGCTGGAGGGCAAGATTCAGGAAGCCGAGACGAAGAAAGATCTGCTCATCGCCCGTGCCCACGTGGCGGACACGCAGCAGCTGGTGAGCGCGACGCAGGACCGCGTGAACAGCACCGCCCCCTTCGACGGTTTCGAGCGGATGGAGGACAAGGTGCGGGAGAAGGAAGCCATGGCTCAGGCATCAGCCGATCTGCAGCGCGACCCGCTGGAGGACAAGTTCGCCGCACTGGAGAAGGACGACAACCTGGCTACGCAACTGGCTGAACTCAAGCAGAAGGTTCAAGGCAGCGGTACCCCCAACAGTTGAGCGCGCTCGCTGGATGAGGTGAGAGCTCCCTCGCCTGTCCGCGCACAGGCGGATGGGCGAGGGGTGAAGCGGAGGGCCGCTGCTTCTTTGAGATACGCACTCCCCCCGTTTTCCGACTGGAGCGCTAAGTGTCAGCGCGCTTTTTGCGTTTGGCGTCCTGATAGAAGGAGTGAGGCCTAGGAGCCTCGCGGACGCCCTGTTCCAATTCGCTTCGGACCTCGCGGGGCGTTTCGTCCGGCATGAGGTTGAGGAGGTCAATCTCGATATCCGTGCCTCGCACATCGGTGCGGCGGACCAGATGGCGGAGGATCATGTTTTCGGAAACGTAGATGTTGTTGCCGATTTCCGGCTCGGCCTCCCGCAGCCGGGCATCAATGAAGGTGAGGCTCTCGGTCCCGGCCTGGTTGGTTTCGAGCTTTTGCCGGATCGTGAGCAGGGTATCGTAGACCGCCAAAGCGAGACCTCCACCAAGCAGTATTGCCGAGCGGGCCGTTTGAGTGTAACACGGAAGAGGCAGCCGGCCAGCTATACTTGGTGCCGTGACATTTTTGAGCCTGAGGGGGCGATGATGCTGGCCCGCCTTGCTGCCATGGTGGTGGTGGGATCGGCGGCCTATGCGGTGGCAGGAGCCATCGTTGCCGGGGGCGTCCGCCGCAACAGCCTGGCCGACGATCCGGACTACCCTCCCACTCTCCACGCGCTGTTGAGCATCATGCTCTGCTGGCCGCACGACGTGCAGACGCTCCTGCGCCGCGAAGCCCCCGCCAGCGGATAGCACGGTCGAAGAGTCAGGCCCTTGCCCCTCCCTCCGTTGGACGTCGAGACTGTGGGCGGAGGGCCGATCCATTCCTCGGCGGACTGGGAGAGGGCGTTCCCCCGACCAACAGCAACGCGGCGAGTTTGGAGAGTTTGCGGATTCGATTGAGCCCAGCCCTCACCTTCGCCTCTCCCAAGCTGGAGAGGACTGGAGTGAATTCGGGTGGAAGGCGCACCGGGGCCAGACCGGCGGGCGTGACCGCACGGCCCGCTGTGGCCGACATCGGGCAATGGCTGTGCGATGGCACAGCAGCTCGCCGCGACCGGCGGCGGTTCGCCGAGCGTTCAATCCGGCTGCGCACACCGTCGCTCGCCACGGTGGAGGGCGACGGCGTTGGACGTCGAGACTGTGGGCGAAGGGCCAATCCACTCGTCGACTGTGCGAGCCCTACAGGCCGCGGCGCGGCACCACGGGTCCATGAACATAGGACGGGCAGCGCTGGCGCGTGACGAAGGTCGGCTGGCCATTTCCATGGCCATCAGGCATGCCCCTGATGAGCACCACCGAAGCAGCCCTCGTCCGGCCGCCGCGGCGCCGCCTCAGCTGATCCGGACGCCCGCGCAATGACAAGGGAGTGACAGGTGGACGAAACGCGGATCAGTAGCCCTGGCGCAGGTCGAGGACGGCTTCGGGTTCATCAGATGGCGCGGTGAGGGCCTGGCCGATGGTGGCGAGCACCTGATTGGCCAGCGCTGTATCCTGGCGAATGGCACGCGCGCTCGCGTCCGAAAGTAAGAGGCGAATGAAGGACAGGGAGCGACCGGGAACGTTTTGGAGGTCGATTTCGGACGAATCGCCATCGGTGGCGTTCTGGAAGACGGTGATATCTGGAAGGGACCGTTTGATAAGGCTTTCGATGAAGGCAATGTCGTCGATCACGAGGCACTCCTGGAGATGAATGACACACCGAGTGTAGAGGTTGAGGGCGCTATGCGCTGGGGACGTTTCACGTGAAACGTTTGCCAGATGCTGCAGCGGCCTGGCGTGACGCGGCGAATCTGCTTGGGTATCGCGGGCGCAGCGAGGCTGAGGTGCGAGAGAGACTGCAGCGGCGCGGGTACGTGGATGAGGTGATAGAGACGACGCTTGAACGGTTGCGCGCAGCCGGGCTGGTGGATGACGCGGCGTTTGCGCAGCAGTGGGTGGAGAGTCGCGCTCGCCAGTCTCCGCGAGGGCGGCGCCTGCTGGCCAGCGAGCTCCGCGGCAAGGGCTTGCCGGTGGAGGCGACGGAGGTGGCGCTCTCCACGGCCACGACAGATGGTGAACTCGCCCTCGCGGCAGCCGAAAGGAAGGCGAGGGCGCTGCGAGCCCTGCCGCTGGACGTTGCGCGGCGGCGCCTGTGGAGCCACCTGGCACGGCGTGGCTTCGACGCCACGACCATTTCCAGCGTGGTGCGGGCCACGCTCGGCGGGCAGCCCGAAGAGGTGGACGACGAGGTGATGCAGTGATTGTGCGGGCGCGCGCGCCACTACGAATCAGCTTCGGGGGTGGCAGTACAGACCTCTCTCCATATGTGGAGGAGCAGGGCGGGCTGGTGCTGAACGCCACTATCGACCGCTACGCCTACGCCACCCTCCGCTTCCCGGCCGAAAAGGTGCTGCGGGTGACCTCGCTGGACCTGGGCACCATGGCGCACTTTCGGCTTGACGAACCCCTGGTGGGAGATGGCAAGCACGATCTCATCACGGCCTCTCTGCGGAGGCTGGTCCCGCAGCCGGAGGAGCTGATGAGCGGCCTCGAGCTGTATCTGGAAACCGATGCCCCGCCGGGCTCGGGCCTGGGGTCGTCCTCGGCGCTGGTGGTGGCGGTGGTTGGAGCGCTGCGCAAGTGGCGCCACCTCAGCCTTGATGCGTACCAGATGGCGCAGCTGGCCTGGGAGATCGAGCGGCGCGATGTGGGCGTGCCTGGTGGACGGCAGGATCAGTACGCGGCGGTGTTCGGCGGATTCAACCTCATCGAGTTTCGGCGCGACGGCGGCGTAGTCGTCAACCCGCTGCGTGTGCCACGAGACACGGTCACCGAACTGGAGTACAACATGCTGCTGGTGTTCACTGGCGCCACGAGAACCTCTGCCCACATCATTGAGCAGCAGGTGGCGGGCTATCGTGAGTCAGCCTCCGGCGTGCACGATGCCCTGGACCGCATCAAAGCCCTGGCGAGCGAGGCCAAGGATGCGCTCCTCACCGGCCGGCTGGCCGACCTGGGCGCAGTGCTGCATGAAGACTTCGTGCAGCGGAGGCGCACCGCCAACCTCACCACGCCGCTGATCGACGAGATGTATGAGCAGGCACGCCGCCTGGGGGCCCTGGGCGGAAAGGTGAGCGGCGCGGGTGGCGGAGGCTTCATGTTCCTGTACTGTCCGTTCGATAGGAAGCCCGCGGTGAGCGAGCAGCTCCAGGCCATGGGTGGGCAGATATTCCCGATTACCTTCGAGCAGGAAGGGTTGCGTTCCTGGGTGTGGAATGAGCCGCGCTTAACCCCTGGCGCTTGACGCGCGGTCGAGGCACCAATCCACCGTGGCGCGCAGGCCGGCAGTGAAAGGTGTGCTGGCGCGGAAGCCGAAGGCAGCCTCCGCGCGCGACGTGTCCAACTTGCGGCGTGGCTGGCCATTCGGCCTGCTGGTATCCCAGACGATCCGCCCGCGGTAGCCGACCAGCTGGGCGATCTGCGCGGTGAGGTCGCGGATGCTGATCTCGAAGCTGGAGCCGACGTTCACCGGTTCTGGGCTGTCGTAGCGCTCCGCGAGCAGGGCGAGAGCCTCGGCGGCATCCGCCACATAGAGGAACTCCCGCGTTGGCGACCCATCGCCCCACGCGGCCACCTCGGGCGCGTCCGTGGCCCGCGCCTCGGCGAAGCGGCGGATGAGCGCGGGGATGACATGTGAGCTGGCTGGGTCCAGGTTGTCGCCCGGCCCGTACAGGTTGACCAGCAAGGGGAAAACGCTGTTGAAGCCGTACTGCTCGCGATAGGCTGTGGACTGCACCAGGAGCATCTTCTTGGCCAGGCCATAGGGCGCGTTCGTCTCTTCCGGGTAGCCGTTCCACAGATCCTCTTCCCGAAAGGGCACCGGCGTGTCCCTGGGGTAGGCGCACACTGTGCCCACGGCCACAAGCTTCTGCACGCCGGCGCGCCAGCACTCGTGCAGCAGCTGGGCGCCCATCATGAGGTTGTCGTAAAAGAACTCCGCTGGCCGTGCGCTGTTGGCGCCAATGCCGCCCACACGCGCGGCAAGGTGAATGACCAGCCTGGGCTGTGTCTCTCGCAGCAGCCGTTCCGCGGCGCCTGGCTGCACCAGGTCGCCCTGTGCGCTACCCGCGGCGATCACGTGTCCGTATCCTCGCGCCTCCAAGGCAGAGGTGACATAGCGGCCCAGAAAGCCTGTCCCACCGGTAACCAGCACCGTGGTTTGGGCGCGGTGGTCCGGGTCGGCGAAGCAGCCCGAGGTGCTCGCGGTCACGCGTCGGGCGCGTTTCGGGCGCGAGGCAACGCCGCCGGCGAAACGAGGCGCTGCTTCACTCGCAGCAGCTCTCCTTGTAGCCGCAGGTGCGGCAGCGGGATGACGTGCGGCCTTTGAGTGCCGGCATCAGCGTGCCACAGCGCGGGCAATCCTGCACCACGGTGCTCGGCGCGCGCGGCACGAGCGGTGCGCTTGGGGCAGCCGCGGGGCATACGCTGCCTCGTTCTGCCGGAGGACCGGTGCGGAACGCGTTCACTGCCGTAGCAGTCTACCCGCTCGTGCCAGAGCCGTCCAGCTCGAGGCGGAGGGATCAAGCCTGTGTGGAGAAGCGGCCCTGGAGATTGAGGCGCCACTGAAACTGACGAGGGGCGGAGGTGAACCACCTCCGCCCCTCGTCAAAGGGAAAGCCGTGGGTTGCGGCTCAGCCTTTGGGCATCTGCTGCAGGGCGGTGTAGGCGGGACGCGGCGAGTAGTTGGCACGCAGCACGCCAAAGCCCCACTTCTCGTCCGTTTGCGGAACGATGGCTTGGTAGTTCAGGTTCCACACGAACATGGTGCCCATCCAGGGGTAGTTCGCCTTGGCGTAGTTGAACAGCCCTACCAGCCAGGTGGCCTGCTGCTGCTCGGTGATGCTCTGCGCGTAGGAATAGGAGGCCGGCGCGTCGGGGTTGGAGTCATAGCCGATCTCCGTTTCCCAGATGCCCTTGTTGCCGTCACCGTTCTGCACCATCAGGTTGCGATAGTCCTCCACCTGGCGGAAGAAGAAGCTGGGATCGGTGGAGTAGCCTGGCGCGGTGTGGTCAGCAACGGTCTCTTGCGGCTGGTTCCCAAAGGGCTCGTTGTGGGCGCCCAGCGCGTCGAAGTAGTGTTTCACCACTCCGCCCTGGTAGGCGTACATCTGCTGCAGGTAGGTGAGGTCGCGCTCAGCGATGTTGGGGTCGTTGACACCGGTCGGCGTTGGCGCGCCGGACACCACAATGGCGCTGGGATCGATGGCCTTGATGGCGGGGTAGACCACCTTCAACGTCTCCACATACTGGCCGGGGTTGATTTGGCCGGCGCCCACCTCGGTGGCGAAGTTCTCCTCATTCCAGATCTCGTAGGCCTGCACGCGACCTTTGAAGTGCGTGACCATCTGCGTCATGAAGCTGGCCAGGTCCGCCGGGTTGCGGGGGAAGTGGCTGCCCGGCGCAGCGGCCCAGGCCGGCGCAGCCACCACGCTGAACAGCACTTTCAAGCCGTTGGCATTGGCTTCGTTCACGGCGTTATCCAGACCGCCCCAGTTCACCGCGGCGCCTGGCGCGCCCTGCAGGTTCTCCCAGCGTACCTGCTGCTTCACCCAGCCGAAGCCCGCGTTCTTCACCGCCGCGATGGCGGGGCCGGCATCGGTCGAGACGAGCTCAGCCGCGAAGCCGTATTGCAGGCCCTGGGTAGACCCAGCCACGGGCGTTGTTGGCGCGGTCCCCGTGGTTGGTGGCGGGCTGGGGGTGGTAGCCGCCGCGGGGTAGAAGTTCACCTTCTTGGCGATGTCTGAACCGAGAACCTCCACCAGCTGGCCGGCCTGGATGCCCGCCGGGCCGGCGACCTTCCACAGCTGGAAGGCCTTGCGCTGCAGGCGAATGCTGATGAAGGGGCCGAAGTCCACCAAGTGCGAGGTAGGCAGACCAGCATGGTCCACGTGGAATGGGTCGGCGAAGTAGTGGTTCTTGAAGGCGGGATTGGGGAAGTTCAACCACGAATCGCGGATGTTCGCCACCTGCTGGAAGCCCGCCGCCGTGGCCGTGTTGATGCCCTTTTCCTGGGCGGAGTTGTCGATCTGCGGCGGTATCTGAAAGGTGGCCTGCAATATGTGGTCCAGCCCCGCGTTGTGCATCTGGTCAAAGATGTTCACGAAAGCCATGGTGCGCGTGTCCGGGTGCCACTGCAGCAGCACGCGCTGGGTGCCCTGCACCACAAAGCCATCCTGCGTGAAGCGGCCGGTATTGGGGTAGCCCAGCTGGTCCACCCCACCATAGGCCTGGAACCAGGTCCAGAAGGGGATGCCACCGCCATCGGTGATGGCGAAGCCGTTCGCACCGGCGCCACCATTGGCCTGGGTGTAGAAGTGCCCATCGGGAATGGCGTAGTCCGTGGAGCTCGCGGCCAGTGCCGCCGTGGCCGGGATGAGCCCCAGGGCCAGCGACAGCAGGGCGGCAAGCGCGATGATGTGTTTTTTCACCTTCACTCCTTGGCGGGTGCTCGTGATGTTCTCCCGAAGCTGGCAGGGTCCGCCAGTGGCGGCGTGCGCAGCGGGGAAGCTCTGCGCCTCCGGGCGTTGGGCGCAGCCATTATAACGGCGGACCGGCCGCCAGCGTCACGCCCGGCACTGTGGTAGTACGCTGGAGGAAGCCGTGCGCATTGCCATCGACTGCCGCATCGCGGCCTATACACCAGGCGGCACGGCCGTGTACGCGTGCAACCTGGTGGCGGCGCTGGCCAGCCTCGCCTGGCCGCCGGATGATCGCGTGCTGCTGCTGGAGGCGCGCCGTCGCAAACGGCCGCTGCTGACTGCCCTGCCCGCGGGCTTCGGCAGCCGCCGTCTGGCGACACCCAGCCATCACCGCCTGGAGCAGTGGTTGCTGCCGCTGGAGCTGCTCGCCAGCCCGATCGATCTGCTGCACAGCACCGATTTCATTCCTCCCTTCATCCGCCGCTGCCGCTCCGTGATCACCGTGCACGACCTGGCCTTTCTGCGCTGGCCGCATCTCCTCACCAAGGACAGCCGGCGCTACTTTAACCAGCAGATCGCGCACGCGGTTCGCTCGTCCGATCGCATCATCGCCGTGTCGGAGGCCACCCGGCAGGACCTCATCGATCTGCTCGCGGCCGACCCGGCGAAGATCGACGTGGTGTACGAGGCCGCCGATGCCTCCATGGCCCCCGAGCCGAACCGCGCGGTGACAGAGGCAGGGCTGAAGCGCCTGGGATTGGGCGGAGACTTCCTCCTGTTTGTGGGCACCCTGGAGCCGCGCAAGAACGTGCCAGTGCTGCTGGGCGCCTTTCGCGCTCTTGTGGACGCGGGCTATGACGGAATGCTGGTTCTGGCCGGCGCTCGGGGCTGGTTATATGAGGATGTGTTCCGCGCGGTAGAGGCGCTGAATCTGGGCCAGTGCGTGCGACTCGTGGAGCACTTCTCGCACGCTGAGCTGCGCCACCTGTACAATGGCGCCAGGTTGCTGGTGTTGCCAAGTTTGTATGAGGGCTTTGGGCTGCCGGTTTTGGAGGCTATGGCCTGCGGGCTGCCGGTGGTCACCTCAGATGTGTCGTCTCTGCCTGAAGTCGCCGGCTCAGCTGCCATCATGGTCCCGCCGGCCGATGTCGAGGCGTTGGCAGCCGCCATGAGCCGCGTGCTGGGCGACGGGGCGCTGGCGCAGGAACTGGGGCGGCGCGGCGTAGCTCGCGCAGCGGAATTCTCGTGGGAGCGGGCCGCGCGCGAAACGGCGGCCGTGTACCGGCGCGCTGCGTGAGCCGCGTCCTCTTCCTCACGCCCCAGCTGCCGTATCCACCGCACCAGGGCGCCGCGATCCGCAACCTCAACCTGGCCAAGCTCGCCGCGCGAGAGCACGAAGTGAACATCTGTTCTTTCATCCGCGGCCCGGCCGAGGTTGCCTCGGGTGCCGAGCTGGCCCGTTGGGCAGCGCGGGTCGACACGGCGCCGGCGCCGCGCCGCGGCCATTTGACTCGCTTGGTGCAGAGCGCCTTCTCGCTCCAGCCGGATATGCAGCGCCGGTTGCACTCCGAGGCCTTCCGCCGCCTGGTGGGCGAGGCCGACCTCGTGCAGGCTGAGGGAATTGAGATGGCGCAGTATCTGACGGACGTGCCCGGCCCGCGCGTGCTGGACTGCCACAACGCCGAGTGGCTGCTGCAGCGCCGTGCTTACCAGGTCGATGTGCGCTCCGGCCGGTGGCTGGGCGCGGCCTACTCCGCGCTGCAGTGGCTCAAGCTGCGGCGTTACGAGCGCTGGGCCTGCCGCGCCGCGGATGCCGTGCTCTCCGTTTCTCAGGACGACCGCCAGGCGCTGCTGAGCCTGGATGCACGGCTGAGCATCGACGTCCTGCCCAATGGTGTGGATACGAGCGTCTTCCGCCCAGCCGCCGGCAGCGCCCCCGCGGAGGCGATGCTCTTCACCGGTACGCTGGACTTTCGCCCGAATGTGGACGCGCTGCGCTGGATGGTGGACGAGGTGTGGCCGCGCATCCGCCGCCAGTTGCCTCAAGCCACGCTCACCATCGCCGGCCGGGCGCCCAGCCGCCGCGTGCTGGCGCTGGGGCAGATGCCAGGGGTGACCGTGCTGGCCAATCCGCCGGACATCATGCCGTGCTTTCACGCGGCCAGCGTTTATGCGGTTCCGGTACGCTCCGGGGGTGGCACGCGCTACAAGCTGTTGCAGGCCATGGCCTGCGGCCTGGGTATCGTGAGCACCACGGTAGGCGCCGAAGGCGTGGCCGTGCACTCCGGCGAGGAGCTGCTTGTGGCGGACAGCTCCGCCACCTTCGCCGAGGCTGCCATCCGCCTCATGCGCGATGCACCACTGCGGCGACGGCTGGGCGCTCGGGCGCGGGAGAACGCGGCGGCCACCTACGATTGGTGTGTGCTGGCTCCTGCCCTGCTGGGCGTGTACGGCCGGCTGCTGGCGGGGCGGCCGTGAACGTGTGGGCCAGCCGGCCGGCGAGCGTTTGGCCGCGGGAGAGACGAGAGGGGCCACGCGCGGAGCTTCCTGTGTCCGTCATTGTCACGGTTCTGAACGAGCTTCGCCCCGTGCAGGCGCTGCTGGCGAACCTCCTCCAGCAGGAGCCTCCGCCAGGCGAGATCGTGGTTGTAGATGGCGGCTCAAGGGATGGCACCCTGGAAGCGCTGCGGAGAGTGGCAGCGGAATGGCAGAGCAGGGGCGAGCAGACTGAGCTGCGGGTCATCTCCACTCCCGGCAGCACCATCTCGCAGGGGCGCAACCAGGCCATTCGCGAGGCCCGGCACGACGTACTCGCCGTCACTGATGCCGGCGTGCAGCTTGGGCCGGACTGGTTGCACCTCATCACTGGGCCGCTGCTGAGCTCGCCGGCGCGGGCCGATGTAGTGGCCGGCTTTTTCCTGTCCGATCCGCGCTCACTCTTCGAGCGGGCCCTGGGCGCCGCCACGCTGCCCGGCTTGGCGGAGGTGCGGCCGGATCGGTTCCTCCCTTCCAGCCGCTCGCTAGGCCTGCACCGGAATGTGTGGCAGCAGGTGGGCGGGTATCCGGACTGGCTGGACTATGGCGAGGATGTGGTGTTCGACCTGGACCTGCGGCGCTCGCTGGGCGCACGCTTCCTCTTTGAGCCACGCGCGGTGGCTTACTTTCGGCCGCGATCCTCCCTGGCGGCGTTCTTCCGGCAGTACTATCGCTACGCGCGCGGCGATGGCAAGGCTAACCTGTGGCCGGAGCGGCACGCCATTCGTTACGGAGTTTACGCCCTGGGCCTGTGGGCGGCCGCGTGGCTCCTTTCTGGCGCGTGGCAGAGCAATGGTGCACGCCGTTTGACGGGACTGATGGCGCTCGTTGGCGGGACCTGCTATCTCCGGCGCCCGGCCACGCGCCTGCTGGACCAGGCGGGTGATGCCAAGCCGTTGGAGCTGGCGGCGATGCTGGCACTCTTGCCGCTGCTGCGCGCCACGGGCGACCTCGCCAAGATGAGCGGCTACCCCGTGGGCACGCTCTGGCGCTGGCGCCGGCGGCAGGCTCGTTGACGGATCTGGCGGCGCCGCGCACCGCGCGGGATCTGGCTGTCGTGATAGTCAGCTACAACGTGCGCGACCTGCTGCGTGGCTGCTTGCAGTCGCTGCGCGAGCAGGTAGGACCGAGCCTGGTGGTGATCGTGGTCGACAACCGCTCGCGCGATGGCAGCGCAGATATGGTGGAGCGCGAATTCCCGGAGGTGCAGCTGCTTGTCAGCGCGCGCAACGGCGGCTTTGCCAATGGCAACAACCAGGGGTTACGGGCCGCGCCGCCGGCACGCTACGTTATGCTGCTCAACCCGGACACGGTCGTGCGGCCTGGCGCGCTGGCGGAGCTGGTGCGGTTCATGGATGCGCATCCAGAAGCCGGGGTGGTGGGCCCGCGGCTGATCCTGGCCAATGGCCGGCTGGATCTCGCGTGCCGGCGCGGCTTCCCAAGCCCCGAGGTGGCGTTCTACCACGCCTTCTGGCTGGACCGGTTGTTTCCACGGAGCCGCACCTTCGCCCGCTACAACCTCACTTACCTGGACGAACACGAGCTGGCCGAGGTGGATAGCGTGGTGGGCGCGGCGATGTTGGTGCGGCACGAATCGCTGAAGCGGGTGGGCCTGCTGGACGAGCGGTTCTTCATGTATGGCGAGGATTTGGACTGGGCCTATCGCATTCAGCAGGCTGGCTGGAAGGTCTTCTATGATCCCGCCGCGGTGATCGTGCACTACAAGCGTCAGAGCAGCCGCCAGCGGCGCGCGCGCTCCACCCTCGCCTTTTACTCTGCCATGGCCATGTTCCACCGCAAACACTACGCGCCTGGCGCGGCGGCCCCGGTGAACTGGGCTATCTCCGCCGGCATTGGCCTGCGCTGCCTGCTGGCCCTCGTGGGCGCCGCCACGCAGGCGCTGTGGCCAGCACCACGCGAGGGCAGCTCGCGATGAAGAGGCGGCGCTACCTCGGCGCGGTAGAGACCCTGGCCCTGGTGGTGGTGGATCTCGCCGCCACGGCACTGGCGTATGTCATTGCCTATCACCTGCGCTTTGAAACGGACATCATCCCGTTTCTGCACCTGCCCTCCATCTCCGTGCAATACGGCACGATTGGCGTGGTGGACGTGTGCTTCGTGGTGGCGTTTGCCATGAACCGGTTGTACAGCCACCGGCGGAGCCTCAGCCCTTCTGACGAGTTCTTTCGCGTGGTGGCGGGTGTTTCCGTGGGCACGCTGTTTGCCATGGCCACCATCTCCTTCGTGCTGCGGGGCATCTTCGAGTTCTCGCGACTCATGGTCGCTTACGCGTGGTTCCTCTCTATCATCCTGGTGAGTGTGGGCCGGGGGGTTGTTACGCTGGCGCAGGCCTCACTGCGCAAGCGGGGCGTGGGTGTGCGGCGCCTGCTCATCGTGGGTTCGGGCAGCCCCGCCCACATCGTGCTCGACAAGATCCACCGCTCGCCGCAGTTGGGCTACGAGGTGGTGGGCTGCATGGATGATGGCGGCACGCGCGGGCTGGGCAGTGACGTTCCACTGTTGGGCGAGCTGGAAGACCTGCCACTGGTGGTGGAGCGCTTCCGCGTCGAGGAGGTGATCGTCGCGCTCAGCAACCCTGGGCCGGGAACCATTCTGGACGTCGCGGATTCGCTGGCCGACCTGGATGTGAGCATCAAGGTCTTTCCGGACATCATTCAGATGATCACTGAGGATGCCGGCGTGGATGACTTGGATGGCTTGCCGCTGGTGGCCCTGCGCCAGGTGGCGCTGCGGGGCAAAAACATCGTCATCAAACGGGTGACCGATGTGCTGGTGAGCCTGGCGGTACTGGTGCTTGGGTCGCCCATCCTGTTGGCGATCGCGCTGCTGGTGAAGATCGATTCACACGGGCACGTGTTCTACGTGCAGGAGCGCGTGGGCAAGGACGGCAAGCCCTTCCCTTGCATCAAGTTCCGCTCCATGGTGGAGGATGCGGAGGCGGAAACGGGTCCGGTGTGGGCGCGGCGCGAGGATGCACGGAGGACGCGGATCGGCACCCTCCTGCGTCAGCTGTCGCTGGACGAGTTCCCGCAGTTCGTGAACGTGCTGCTGGGGCAAATGAGCGTGGTGGGCCCGCGGCCGGAGCGGCCGGTGTTCGTGCAGCGGTTCAGCAGCCACATCCCGCGCTACATGGAGCGCCATGCGGAGAAAGCCGGCATCACCGGCTGGGCCCAGGTGAATGGCCTGCGGGGCAACACGTCTGTGGAGGAGCGCACCAAGTACGACCTGTACTACGTGGAGAACTGGTCGCTGCTGCTCGATTTCAAGATCATGCTCAAGACCATCGCCATCATGTTCACGGATAAACAGGCTTACTGAGCTGGGGCAGGCGCGGGCAAGGCCGGCAGCAGGGCGGCGCGGAGCCCCTGCTGCACCATGGCCGCCGGCTGTGCGGCATCCACCACGCGCCAGCGAGCCGGCTCGGCGGCAATCAGCGCGCGATATCCAGCCACCACGCGGCGGTGAAAGTCCACATCCAGCTGGTCGAACTGGTTCAGTTCCTCGCCGCGGGTGGAGCCGGCCGCCTTACGCGCCAGGCCCTGCTCCACCGGCACATCCAGGTACAGCGTCAGGTCGGGCGTCAGCCCGGCGCTGGCAATGGCCACGAGCTGGCGCAGCGTGGCCAGTTGCACACCATGCCCATAACCCTGGTAGGCGAGCGTCGCATCCGCGTAGCGGTCGCTCAGCACCAGCTTGCCGGCCGCCAGCGCCGGCAGCAGCAGCTCCCGCACGTGCTGGGCGCGGGCCGCGTTTACCAGGAATGCCTCAGTGAGGCCCAGCATGCCGTGCTCGCCGCCCTCGAACAGTGCCGCGCGGATGCGATCGCCTGCAGCGGTGCCGCCGGGTTCCCGCGTGCCCACGCAGGCATAACCCAGGCTGGCCAGCCAGGGCAGCAGCAGCTTCAGCTGCGTGCTCTTGCCGGCGCCCTCCGGGCCCTCCAGGGTGATGAACCGGCCGGCGTGCGCGGCGGCTATGGGATTGCGCCCCTGAGGCTGCCCGGGGGCGCCGCTACCACTCGGCGCTCGCGTCCCAGCCGGGCTTGAATATTTTCACCCGCCGGTTGGGGTCGCGGCCCTTGCTGCGCGACTGCAGGTTGCGCTGCTCCGCCACCTGGTGCTGCAGCCGGCGCAGGTACGCATTTTGGGGCGCCAGCTCAATGGGCGTGGTGTGCGCCAGCACCTGATCCGCCGCGTTCTCGGCCTCCTTCACCGCGGCGCCCGCGCTGTCGTGCTCCAGCTCGAACAGGTTGGCCAGGCAGTTTTCCATCTGGGGGATCGAGTTGGCCTTGAGGACGTAGATCGGGATGTGCGCATCCTCGGCCTCCCGCAGCGCGGGGGTTTTTCGGCGGTAATAGTTCTTGAGGGTGATGACCACGTCCGCTTCGGCGATGGCATCCACGAGAGTTACTGGCAGGTGCATGTCCCGTACGCTCTGCTCCAGCCGCTGGCGGCTGACGCCGAACGCGAAGGCCTTGAGCGGTTGCAGCACGCCGCGCGCATCCAGCGATTCCGCCGCGCGGCCGGCTGCGTCCTGCCCGCGGTCGAAGGCAATGGGATCGCGTTCCCAGGGGGCGACGTCGGCCGGCCAGGGTCTTTCGGAGCTGGCGCGCGCCGCGTGCCCGCCAATGGCCCTCATCTGCCGCCGTGGGGCCGGGGTCTCCACGTGGACCTCGCCGGCATCGTCGCGGTAGCGCAGCTGCGGCGCTTGTGGAAAGTCGCGCAGAATCGCATCCACCGTGCTGGCGACATCCAGGTGCACCGCCACGCGCTGCCAGTCCACCAGCTCCATCACCACGCTGAAGGTAGGTGGCCCCTTGCGCTCCAGCACGGACTTCTGCGTGCCACGGCGGCGTGCCTCCTCGTCGCCCAGGGTCACGGTTTGAATACCACCGATGAGGTCGCTGAGAGTGGGGTTGGCGATGAGGTTTTCCAGCGAATTGCCGTGCGCCGTGCCCACCAGCTGCACGCCTCGCTCGGCAATGGTGCGCGCCGCGGCCGCCTCCAACTCCGTGCCGATCTCATCAATGATGATCACCTCCGGCATGTGGTTCTCCACCGCCTCGATCATCACCGCGTGCTGGCTGACGGGCGTGCGCACCTGCATGCGCCGGGCGCGCCCAATGGCCGGGTGCGGAATGTCACCGTCGCCAGCGATCTCATTGGATGTATCCACAATGACGACGCGCTTACCCAGGTCATCGGCCAGCACGCGCGCCATCTCCCGCAGCATTGTGGTTTTGCCCACGCCGGGCCCGCCTACCAGCAGTATGCTCTCGCCGGATTCGACCACGTCCCGCACGATGCTGGTGGTGCCGTATACCGCGCGGCCCACGCGGCAAGTGAGCCCCACCACGGCGCCCTTGCGGTTGCGGATGCACGAGATGCGATGCAGTGTGCGCTCGATGCCGGCGCGGTTGTCGTCGCCAAACTCACCGATGCGGCCCACCACCTGATCCAGGTCGGCCTGATCCACGGGGTCGTTGCCCAGCATCAGCTCGCCGTCCGTGAAGCGTGCTTCCGCTGGCCGTCCCAGGTCCATCACCACCTCCAGCAGCGTGCCGAGGTTGGGCGCGGCCTGCAGGCGCGCAGCCATGCGGCTCGGCAGCTTGTCGATCAACGCCTCCAGGTTGTCCGTCACCTGGCCGTCCCGCGCCTCCCCGCCCGCGGGCGGCATCTCGCGGGTCATGCGCGGGTCAACACCGGCGTCAGGCGACGCTCCATCACCTGTACGGCGATGTGCTTCACCAAAAGAAGATAGCAACCATCATCCTCGAAGCCGGCCTCCGCGAATACCGGAATGAGCTCCTGCTGATATTCCCGAACGCTGACGCTCAGCCCTCCGGCTTGGATGGCGCGCGCCGCGCCGATGAGGAAAGTGCACAGGTGCGGCAGGCGGTCGCGCTTGTCGGGCCGGAGCAAAAAGGTGAGCCGGCTGTGGCCATCAAAGCGGCGTAGCCGGAACCAGCCAAAGAGGCGGCCGCCCTCCTCGGCGACAAAGTTCCAGACGGTTTGTGGTGAGTCCTGAGCCAGGCCCACGCGGTTCAGCAGGCCGGCCAGCCGGCTGTTGGGGAGCGCCCAGTCGCGGGCGGTGACGCCTTCGGCCTGCTGGACGTTGCGCGGAGCAATGGAGGCGTACAGCTGCAGCAGTGCAAAACTGTCGCGCGGCTCGGCCGGCCGGAGGCTGGGCGGCAGCGGAGGGAACGGTGCGCTGCCCGGCAAGGCCAGCGAGAGGCTGCGCTCCGTGCTGAAGCGGTAGAAGCCAATGCGCCGAAATATCTGCAGTTCGTCGGCCTCGTCCTGCACATTGGCGAAGAGCTTGCCGGAACCGCGGTTGCCAACCGCTACACAGGCAAATTCCAGCAGCCTGGCCCACACGTCGGCTGGACGGTCCACCGTGGCCACCAGACGAATGATGTCCCACTTGTCCCGCGAGGGCCGCGGCCGAATCTGGATGAAGCCGAAGATCTGGCCGCCCTCTTCGGAGACGTAGGTGTGCACGGTACGGGCCGGCAGCATGCTGGAGAGGAGCGTCGCCTGGGTAGAGGGCCAGGCGCGCGGTACCGCGCTGGTTTGCCACTCGTCCCGAATGGCGTGAGACACGCGGTGAATGGAACCGATGGCCGCCAGGTCGCGGTAGCGAACGGGGCGTATCACGCCAAACTCCTACGCCAGGGTTGTGGCGGCGCCGCTCGAAGGCCCATTGGCGCTGCCCGCCAGGTTGAGGAAGTGCTCGTGAAAGCGGTTGTCCGCCGTGAGCTCCGGATGAAAGGCCGTAACCAGCAGATTCCGTTCCTCGGCGGCCACCATGCGCCCGTCCTGCAGCCGCGCCAGCACGCGAACCGCCGGCCCAACGCGAGTGAGCAGC
The DNA here is from genome assembly GCA_050695655.1 of Chloroflexota bacterium. GTDB lineage: Bacteria > Chloroflexota > JAJPGV01 > JAJPGV01 > JAJPGV01 > DATKQD01. The sequence goes on from JBOGTU010000237.1 coordinate 22,184, forward strand.
GGTGCACGGATAAACACCGCGTGAAAGGGTTGGGCGCCCAGCACATCAACTGCCAGGTCCTGCTCAAAGCTGTCAACCTGGCGGCCAAACGCATTGCGGGAGACGGCAATGTCCATCAGTCCCAGGCGCGGCTGCGTGGACCCGCCGATGTCCCGCGCCATAGCGATCATGCCGGCGCAGGTGCCCCACAGCGGCACGCCCTGTTCGGCCAGCTGGCGAATGGGCTGCTCGAGCTGGTAGGCAGCCATGAGCTTGGCCATGGTGGTGCTCTCCCCGCCGGGAATGATCAGCCCTCGGAGCCCCCGCAATTGCTCGGGCAGGCGCACCTGCACCACCTCTGCACCCAGCGCGCGCAGCACCGCCTCGTGCTCAGCAAAGGCGCCTTGCAGCGCCAGAATGCCAATCTTCACGGAGCGGACGCGCGTGCCTGAGGAAGAATGGAGCGCGCCGGTTACCAGCCGCGCGTGGCCAGCAGCTGCTCGGCTGGGATGCTGCTGATCTCCAGGCCCGGCATGGCCTCGCCGAGGCCTTTGGACACTTCGACCAGAATCTTGGCGTCGTTGAAGTGCGTGGTGGCCTGCACGATGGCCTTGGCATAGGCCGCGGGATTGCTCGATTTGAAGATGCCCGAGCCCACGAATACGCCGTCGCAGCCGAGCTGCATCATCAGCGCCGCGTCCGCCGGGGTGGCGATGCCGCCCGCGGCGAAGTTCACCACCGGCAGCCTGCCGGCGTTGGCCGTTTCGGTCACCAGGTCCAGCGGCGCGCCCATCTCCTTGGCCGCGGCAGGCAGCTCGTCCTTGGGCAGGTTCACCAGTCGCCGGATGTCGGCCATCAGGGTGCGCATGTGCGTCACCGCCTCTACCACGTTGCCGGTGCCGGCCTCGCCCTTGGTGCGGATCATCGCGGCGCCCTCGCTGATGCGCCGCAGCGCCTCACCCAGGTTGCGCGCGCCACACACGAAAGGCACCGTGAAGTCGTGCTTCCAGATGTGGTTGCTGTTGTCGGCAGGGGTCAGCACTTCGCTTTCATCCACATAATCCACGCCCATGGCTTCGAGCAGCTGGGCCTCCACAAAGTGGCCGATGCGCGCCTTGGCCATCACTGGGATGGTGACCGTATCCATGATCGCTTGGATGATCGAGGGGTCGCTCATGCGGGCTACGCCGCCGGCCTTTCGAATGTCCGCGGGTACACGCTCCAGCGCCATCACGGCGCAGGCACCGGCTTCCTGCGCAATGCGCGCATGCTCCGGGGTAACCACGTCCATGATCACGCCACCCTTCAGCATCTGGGCCAGGCCGCGCTTGACTGTCGAGGTGCCCGTTTCCATTCGTGAAGATCCTTACGTCAACAGAATATGGCTGATCTTATCGCGCTTGCCTCTCCAGACTTGCCCGCGCCCGGCCGATGATGCAAGTGGCGGCACGGACGCCCGGGATCGGCCCGGCCTGGCTGTCGGTGCAGGCAGCCAGGGTCGGCTGGAATGGATGCCAGCGTCTCCTACGCCAGCGGGTGACGGGCGAGAGGTGCCGACTACGCTGACCATTGCGATGGCCAGACAGGTTCGGCGCTCGCCCAGCACCAGCCCGCCTTTGGCTTCAGCCGTCAGCCCCCGTAGTTCACACCCAACTCAGCCAGCGTGAGTGGCTTGGCTTCGTGCTTCACCCCGGCGTTGGTGACGCGCCCAAGCACCGCCGCGTGGTCGCCCGTTTCATCGATCGAGAGCACCTCACCCTCTACCCAGGAAGCACAGCTGCTGATAATGGGGCAGCCCGTTTCCGCCGTTTCGTAGGCATGGTCGCCGAACTTGCCGTCCTTCGGCTCAACGGACTTGAAGAAGGCGAAGGCCAGGTCGCGCTGGCCGCTCTCCAGGAAGCTGAGCGCAAACTTGCGGCCAGCCTTCAGGATGCCAAAGGGCTTACTGTCTTTCTTCACGCCAATCACCACCAGTGGCGGCTGAAACGACACCTGCGTCGTCCAGTTGATGCTCGCCACGTCCATGTCCTGCCCATTGGCCACACCCAGCACCTGCAGCCCGTAGGGGATCATTCGCAGGGACGTCTTCTTTGCTTGGTCATCCATTGCTCGTGCTTTCCTCGCTCACATGGAATTTCGTTGCTTCTTCAGATTGTGTCACCACCGAGCACGCTGAGAAGAGCGCCGCGGATGGCACGCCCAACTGTTACGCCTTGGGCTGCTGCTGGGAGGGTGCACTCTCAACGGCGCCTAGACCGGACCCCTGCACCTCTACCGGCGTACGCACCGTGGCTGGCGCCGGGGGCACGACTGGCTCCGGCTGCACCCGCTCCCCGGCCAGGAATTCACCGGGCAGCGAGGCCGCGCCGCGCCGCACGTCCGCGGCGCCCGCGTTGCGCAGTATGGTCACGGCGCGGCCGGCGTGGCTCTCATCCGTTTGGACAGACACTGTTTCGTCGGCCCGGTCCAGCAGGTTAAGCGCGCGTTTGGCTTGGCGTAGTGGACCCATCGCGGCCACGCCTTCAAGCAGGCCGGCTACGGCCCCGGCGATCGCCAGCACCACTACGTCCAGCACCAGCGGCCGGTTGATGCCGGCCGAGGCCCAAGCCATGGTGATGCCCAACGCCCAGTAGGCGATGGCACCCAGGATCGCGCCGGAAATGGCCCCGATGGCGATGCCCTTGGGCAGCTCCAGGAAGGGCAACGGGCGCGCGCCGCTGCTGAAGGCTTGCCCTTCGGAACGCTCTCGGCGCAGCAGGGCAAAAGCGTCGCCGCCAAACCCCTCCGCGCGCAGGTCATTGATGGCTCGCGTCGCTCCCAGCGACCCGACGATCGGTGCACCGGCCTTCGTCGCCGGCGCGTTATGGAACGTTCCCGTGACCGCCTTGTTCATGTTTCGACACCTCCTTGTCGTTCATTGGCCATGCTTGGTGGAGAGGGCGCTGCCGCCCCTCGCACAGCAACCGCTGTTTGGCTGAGCAAGCCAGGTGCCAACCGCGCGCCCCGGGCGCCTGGTGGCCCGGAACTTGCTTTCCCCGTGCCGGCCTATGGGAGTGCACGTGGGCTTCCTCCCGGCATGCCCGTGATGTTCAGCATCGCGGCCGGCTTGCCGGCCAGCGTCGCACTGGCCGTGGCCTCCTTCCTGCTCACGCTGCAATCCGCCTACTGCGTGTTGCTGCTGCTCTACGCCTGGGAGGACAGCGACAAGCTGGCCAGCAATCGTGCGCCGGCTACGTTCGAGGCGCCGGCCACATCATTCACGGTGCTGCTGCCGGCCCGGCACGAGGAGGCCGTCATCCGCAATACCATCCGGCGCATCGCGGCGCTCAACTACCCGCCGGAGCTGGTGGAGATTCTGGTCATAGTCGAAGCCGGCGACTACGGCACGCTGCGCTGCGTGCGCGAGGCTATCGCCGAGGTGGCCTCCCCGCTGCCGGACCGGCTGCGGCTGCTCACGTTCGACGGGCCGCCCATCAACAAGCCCCACGGGCTTAATGTGGGGCTGGCCCAGGCACGCGGCCAGGTCGTCACCATTTTCGACGCGGAGGATGAGCCGCACCCGGACATCCTGCAGGTGGTCAACACCGTGCTGCTGCGCGAGGGCGCGCGCGCGGTGCAGTGTGGCGTGCAGCTCATGAACTACGCGGATCGCTGGTTCTCCGGCCTCAACGTGCTGGAGTACTTCTTCTGGTTCCGCAGCCGCATGCACTACCAGGCGGCCATGCAGATGGTGGCGCTGGGCGGCAACACCGTGTTTGTGGAGCGCGCCGTTCTGCGGCAGGTGAATGGCTGGGACGAGCGCTGCCTCACGGAGGATGCCGACCTAGGTATCCGCCTCAGCGCCTCGGGCGTGCCCATTCGGGTGCTGTACGACGATCGCTACGTCACGCGCGAGGAGACGCCGCCCACCGTCGGCCAGTTCATCCGCCAGCGCACACGTTGGAACCAGGGCTTTCTGCAGGTGCTGGCCAAGGGCGATTGGCGCCGCCTGCCCGGCGCGCGGCAGCGTTTGCTGGCACTGTACACGCTCGCCGCGCCACTGCTCCAGGCGCTCATGATGATCTACATCCCGGTGAGCCTGTGGACCATCATCCAGGTGAAAACGCCAACGCTCATCGCGCTCATCAGCACGCTGCCGCTGTACATGCTGGTGATCCAGTTCACTGTCAACCTCGTGGGGTTGTACGAGTTCGCCGGCCAGCACGAGCTTCGGCCGTCGCTGCTGTCCCCCCTGGTGCTGCTGTTGAGCTACCTGCCCTATCAGTGGCTGCTCAGCCTGGCCGCGCTGCGGGCCCTGTGGCGCCAGCTGCGGGGCGTGAACAACTGGGAGAAAACGGTACACGTGGGGCTGCACGGTAGTGGGGGCCCACTGGATGCCAGCCTCGAACCCGTGGTGCGGGAGATGGGTGCTGGCTGAGACGCTGGCTGGCATCCAGCCGAGGCGAAGGCCGTGGCGCCCAACGTGGCGGCCTGAGCGTGGTCGCCCGTGTCGAGGGGCCGGATAGTGGGCCGCTTGTGGCTTCGCGGCCAGGCGCCGGTTACGGCCGGCGACTTCAGCCAGCCGCTGGGCCGCCTGTGGCGCGAAGTTCAGGAGCGCGCGCTGGCGGAGCCGCTGCTGGTGGTGGGCCTGCTGGCGGTGGCGCTGGTGGCGCACGGCTTGAACATGTTCCAGTACCCCGCGCTCAACCGCTTCGATGATGAGGGCGTGTACCTGTCGCAGGCGTGGGCCATCATCCGCGAGCACCGGCTGGCGCCGTACAGCTACTTTTACGACCACGCGCCCGCTGGCTGGATCTTCCTGGCCGGTTGGATGGCTGTCACCGGCGGGCCGCACGCTTTTGGGCTGGCCGTGAACGGCGGGCGCACCTTCATGCTGCTGCTGCACCTGGCTATGGTGCCGCTGCTGTACCGGCTGGCACGGCGCCTGGGCTGCCCACCGTGGGCCGCCGCGCTGGCGGTGCTGCTGTTCACGGTCTCGCCGCTGGCCATCTACTTCCAGCGACCGGTGCTGCTGGATAACATCGCCAACTTCTGGCTGCTGCTCAGCGTGGACCTGCTGCTGGACGATTGGGGCCGCCTCACGCGCGTGATCCTGAGTGGCTGCTGCTTTGGCATTGCTGTGCTCAGCAAGGAGAGCGCGGCCTTCCTGCTGCCGGCCTACGTGTTCCTGGCAGTCCAGCAGCGCCAGCAGCACCACGGGCGCTTCGCGGTGGTGGGCTGGGCCATGCCCATGCTGCTTGTGGTGAGCCTGTACCCCACCTTTGCCGCGCTGCGGGGCGAACTGCTGCCGGCGGGGCAGTCGCTCCGCTTCTTCATCTTCAACGTCAACACCGGGCCCGGCCTCTCCCTAGTGGATGCACTGCGCTGGCAGACGTCTCGAACCGGCGGTGGCGCCTTCAACCTAGGCAATCAGTTCTGGACGTTGGTCCGCACCAACTGGATGGTGGCTGATCCCGTGCTGTTCGGTGGCGGCGCTATCGCCTCGATCGTCAATCTGCTGCGCGGCCGGCGCAACCGGGCGGCCCTGGGTGCGGGCCTGCTGGGCGTGCTGCCGCTGCTGTACCTGGCGCGGGGCGGCATGGTGTTCGACTTTTACGTGCTGCTGGCCATCCCCTTCTTCTGCCTCAACCTGGGCCTGCTGCTGGCGGATGTGGTGCGGCTTGCCACGGTCTGGGCATGCCGCCCGTTGCCGCGGGCAGGCCAGCAGCGCACGGCGGCGGCGGCTGGTTGGGTGGTGCTGCCGCTGGCCATGCTGGCGCTGCTGGGCGTGTACTCGCATGGCACCACCTTTTCCCCGCTGTACACGCAGCACCCGGGCGAAGCCAGCTTGGAGGCCCTGCAGTGGATCAAGCAGCACGTCCCGGCGCAAAGCCTCATCATCGTGGGCGACGACATTTGGACGGATTTGCACGAGCCAGGCCTGGGCGGGCCAGCCTTCCCCAATGCGCACAGCTACTGGAAGGTAGGCCTCGACCCGGCCATCGCCACTGGCGTGTTCCACAACAACTGGCACACTGTGGATTACCTCATCCTGTCTCCGCAGATGAAGGCGGATATCACCAGCAACCACATTGTGATAGCGCAGCAGGCGCTGCAGCATGCCCAGCTGGTGCAGGGCTGGCACGCCGGCGGCGGCGACGTTGAGCTGTGGAAGGTGGAGAAGCCCGGCGCGACCGAGGAGCAGATGCTCAAGGGCAGCAATGCCTACATCAACCAGCGCTTTGGGCGGCAGGGTGCGTACGTGGCTGCTGCCGGCGATGTGACATCGGAGAGCCAGGGCTACAGCCTGCTGCGCGACGCTTGGCTGGGCGATCGCGCCAGCTTTGCTCAAACCTGGAGCTGGACACGGGCTCACCTCTTGAACCAGCAAGGCCTGCTTGGCTGGGAGTGGCGCAACGGAACGCTGGTGGATGCGCACAGCGCCTCGGACGCGGATACGGACACGGCGCTGGCGCTGCTCATGGCCGGCAAAGCCTGGAACAACTCCGCCTACCTGGCCGCGGGCGCCGCGATGGTGACGAGCATCTGGAACGGCGATGTGGTGACGGTGGGTGGCAAACCCTACCTGGCCGGCGGCAACTGGGCCCAGAAGGACGCGGTGGTGGGCGTCAACCCCAGCTATTTCGCACCCTATGCGTACCACGTGTTTGCACTGGTGGACCCAGCGCACCCGTGGGCGCAGCTCATCGACACCAGCTACCAGGTGCTGTTCGCCGCGTCCGCCGCGCCGCTTGGCGGCGGCAAGGCCGCCGGCTTGCCGCCAGATTGGGTGGGCCTCAACCGCGCCACGGGGCAATTGCAGGCTTTCAACGATGGCAAGGGCGACCTCACCCAGTATGGCTATGACGGCGCGCGCACCTACTGGCGCATCGCGCTGGACCTGCGCTGGTTCAATGATGGCCGCGCCCGCGCCTACTTGCAGCAGGCCGGCTTCCTGCGCGAGGAGGTGAAGCGCAGCGGCGCACCCGCCGCCGTGTACAAACACGATGGGCAGCCGGTGCAGCACGGCGCCAGCGTGGTGGGCGACGTCGGTGCGCTGTCAGCCTTGCTCACGCTGGACCCCACGCAGGCCAACCGCCTGTACACTTCGCAGCTGCTTGCCGCTGCCAACGGCACATCGAGCCGCGCCTACTGGGCCAGCGGCAGCGATTTGTACGCGCAGGAATGGGGCTGGTTTGGGACGGGCCTGTACGCGCATGCACTGCCCAACCTGTGGGCCGACCCCTCCGCGGCGGCCGGCCAACCAACTGCCTGAGCTCAAGGAGGTTCTTCCTATGGCACACGTTCCCTTGTATCAACCGCTTACGCGCCGCGCGACCAGCAAGCGCCCACTGCGGCGCCTGGCGCTGCTGCTGGGCGGCGCCGGTATACCACTGGCGCTGGCTGGCTCGGCCCTGGGCTCCGGCTTCCTGCAGGGCGCCGTCCGTGGATCGGCCGGCACTTTCGTGGACCTTTCCCCCACCGGCCCGGGAGTAGTAGAGGCGCTAGGCCGGCCCTGGGTTGCGCCCAAGCCTGTGCCGGTGGCTGCCGCGGCCGCGCCGCGCTCAGCCGCTCCACTCAGCAACGCGGCCTTTCTGCGCCCGCCGGTGCGCGTGTCCCTGCCGGTGGAGCTTGCTGTCGTCACCGCGCCCCAGCTGGTAGCCACGCCCGTTGCCGCGCCACGCGCTGACACCACGCCAGCCGCCGAACGGGCGCATGCCGATGCCAACCTGCCGCATTCAGCCGTGCCTGGCCTTGGGGTGCTGTTCCGCCACAAGGGCGACGGCGCCTCCACCGCCTGGTTCGCCCAGCACCAGCCCGCCGCTCGCGGCGACGCGCCGAACAACGCCAACCCCGCGCGCGACTCCGGGTCATTCAGCCAAACCAGCCAGAATGGCGACACCTCACGGGCCGCTGGGAATACCACCACCCGCGACCACGCGTATTCTCGGCACGGCGACTCCAGGGGGCCGGGCTATGCCTCCGGTCAAGGAGGTGCTGGGTCCGACTGAGCCTGCCGGCGCTGCTGATGGCGGCACCAACCGTGCGGGCCTTCGATTCGCGCCCATGCTGTGGGCGAAGCGGCGGAGATCATCAAGCGTGGCGATGCCGCCGTCATGTTAGCCGGCGGCGCCGAGGCGGCCATCGTGCCGATTGGCGTCGCCGGCTTTGTGGTGCGCGCATCAAAAGTGCCGCGCGAGCCAAACAGCTGTGCCTTGGCATGGAAGTTGCTTTGCCGCCACCCTATGGTGGATGTCCAGCAGCTGGTGGAGCGGGCGCGCCGCCACGACCGAGTAGCCTTTGGCGAACTGTACGAGTGCTATTACCCCCGCATCCGCAACTACATCTCGTATCACCTGAGCAGTGCGCCGGACGCGGCCGACGATCTGGCCGCGGATGTTTTTCTGCGCGCACTGCTGAGCGTGGACCGCTTTGAGTTTCGAGAGGCGCCCTTCACCTCGTGGCTGTACCGCATCGCCCACAACCGGGTGGTGGACTACGTGCGGCGAAATAAGCGCCAGCAGCAGGCGATCGCCTTAGAGGACGCGCAGCACCTGCTGTACGACGTGGACCGGTTGGACGCCGGCATCGACCGGCACATCATCGGCCGAGCGCTGGCGCAGGTCACCTACGCGCAGCGGCAGGTGGTGCTCATGCGCGTGGTGCACGGCTTTTCCATCGCCGAGACCGCGCATGCCGTGGGCCGCAGCGAGGATTCCGTGAAGCAGCTCCAGAGCCGCGGTCTCAAGGCGCTGCGGCGTGTTCTGGAGGAGCCGCGCCCTAGCGCGCGCTCGGCTTAGCGGTTTGGCCGCATCTATAATCCCCGACAGTGAAGCCGGCCATCGAGTGGGTCAAGCGGCACCCCTACCTCAGCTCCTGGGTGGTGCTGGCAATCGGCATGGTCATTATGCTGCTGGCCAGCAGCCAGCACGCGGGTCTGCTGCCCTCGCAGCTCGCCTTCCTGGTGCTCATGACCGTCCTGCTCGCGGGCGCCTGCGTGTGGATCATCACCTGGGACTCCGACGACGAGGAAGAGGAAGAGGAAGAGCCAGCCAAGTAGACGCTGTGTGTCGCCCCTCCTTCCCGTGCACTTCGCCGAGCCAGGCGCATCCTCCCGGTGGCCAGCGGCCCAGCGGCGGCAACACTCGCCGAAGCCGAGCGCGGCTTGGTATGATTGCGGTTCACCTTGCCGAGGTGGTGGAATGGTAGACACGCCGTGTTCAGGGCGCGGTGCATGAACTTGCGTAAGGGTTCGAGTCCCTTCCTCGGCACAAGGTTCTCACCCTCAATGACTGTCAACCAGCGCCCTCAATAGGCCGATTCACGGCAGCCGTGGCAGCTACGTCGGTCGATCTCCAGGTCGTGCAGGCGGTTCGGTAGCTCCATTTGCAGGGCAGCGTCATGAGTCGCATTGAGGACTAATCTCCGTCAACGAGGTCGGCGCTGAAAAGTGCCATGTCACGGAACGCGGGCGAGGGCCAGCGCCGGGAGCACAAGAAGGTCACGGCAGCACGCTCGGGAAATCAGTGTCAGTCTCCCGTCGAAGGAGACACTCGCGCAAGCTGATTCGCTTCCGCTCGAATTCCGTGTCGAGCAGGACCAAGCACTCCGCAAGGCATCTCGGGGAGCCAGCCAACCTTGGTATCATAATCGAAACTTTCATGGATGATATCAAAGTCGTGCGGGCACCATTTGTCGGCCGTGAGCGCGAGTTGGCCACGCTCACGAGCATGCTCGAGGAGGTCCACCGCTCTGGAACGGGTCTGCTTCTTACCATCCGGGGACGTCGCCGAGTGGGGAAATCCCGCCTCGTGGATGAATGGTGCAAGCGGCAGGGGCTCCATCATGTCTTCTACGAGTCGACGCGCGCACGGCAAACGGGCGTCGAGCTGGCTCAATTCGCACAAGAGGCGGCAAACTCCTCACTCGCCGCCGCTCCAACGTTTGCCGGAGTTACGCCACAGTCCTGGGAAGCCGCTTTCAACCTGATCGCTTCGCAGTCGACGCCGGCAGAACCCTCAGTCGTGGTCCTCGACGAGTTCCCCTATCTCTTCCAAGCCGAACCCAACATCGATGCCGTTCTGCAGAGAATCTGGGACCGCGCCATCGATAAGAAGGCGGCAGTGCTGATCATCCTGATCGGATCGGATCTGCACATGATGGAGCAGCTAGGCCACTATGATCGCCCCCTATACGGTCGCGCTCGGGAGCAGATCGTTGATCCGCTCTCCCCTGCCGATGTGGCAGATATGACGGGTCTGACCGGGGCTGATGCCCTCGATGCGTACCTGGTATGCGGAGGCTTCCCGATGCTCGCCGAGCGTTGGCAGTCCGGCGAGTCGTTTTGGCGTTACCTCCAGCACGAACTGACACCCACATCCCCGCTGATCGTGAATGCTGAGCGCATGCTTGCGGCCGAATTCCCATCAGAGGCTCAGGCGCGCGCGATCTTGGAGGTTATCGGCAGCGGCGAGACGACGTTCAATAACGTCAGCAAGAGCGCTGGTATCAACCATGCCGGAGTAACCCGTGCGTTGGAAGTTCTCGTCCAGAAGAGAGCCATCGAAATCATGCGCCCCGCGTCCATCGATCGCGCAGCCAAGAACACCCGTTACTCCATCGCAGACAGTTATTTACGGTTCTGGCTTCGCTTTATCGGTCCGGCCATCGGGGAAATCGAGCGCGGCCATGCTGATCTCGTCTTCTCGTCCATTGAACGTGACTGGAACCAGTACCGCGGGCACGCTGTGGAGCCCGTGGTTCGCGAAGCGGTCAGAAGACTGCATCCGCCCACTGGCCGCGCCAGCTACGTTGGTGCCTACTGGACCAGAACCAATGACGTGCAGGTGGACCTGGTGGGCGTCGGGAAAGAACGCGACAACGTGCAAATCGAATTTGTCGGATCCATCAAATGGCGGGACAGCGCCCGGTTCGATGCGTCAGATGTTGCCGCCTTGGCCCGCGACCGCCTAAAGGTGCCCGGAGCAACTGAGTCAACGCCAATGGTTGGAGTGTCCCGGTCTGGCTTCGACGAAGTGAAGAGCCTCGCGCGAAAGCTGGATGATGCGGACATAGTAGCCGCCTTCAAATAGGCAAGGCCAACCTGCCGTAGCGCGCTGCTTCATTGGTCGGGATGGTGAACTGGCCGAGGCGAGGGCGTCGCTTGTCACGACACAGGTGGTTACTCTGACAGGTGCAGGCGGAAGCGGGGAAACGCGGCTTTCCTTGGAGGTCGCGACGGCGCCTCATCCGCCCACGTGCTTATGGCACTATTCCTCGGATGGATGCGGGCAGGGCGCGGTCGCGGCGCTGGGTGGGACTCGCCGGCTTGACGGTGATCGCTTTCGTGGTGGCGGCGGTGCTGGACTTCGTGCCGGCGGTGGACGCCTGGAATCGCGCCAGCAGCATCTGGTTGCAGGGACCGGCCACCTACTGGCTCACGCTGGTGAGTTCCGGAGTGGCCGTGATCTTTTCGGGCCAGGTGATTCTGGCAGCGGCCCTGCTTGTCGGTATCGGCTTGTGGCTGGCTGGATACAAGGAGCAGGCGCTGGCGCTGGCCGGCATCTTTGCCACGGTGCTGGTAGAGGTGATCCTCAAGGACTGGCTGCGCAGGCCCTCGCCGCAAGGGGTGTTGCAGATCCGGACGCTCATCTACGTAGCCGTGGGCCCACACTTTCTACAGTTCAGCTTTCCCAGCGGGCACGTGGCGCGTGAGGCCTTTGTGCTGGGCTGGGTGGGGCTGTGGCTCGTTCCGCCGCGCTGCCGCGGGCTGGCGTTGTGGGTGCTGGGCATCGTGGTCGCGGCCGTCGCCTGGGATCGCATCTACGCCGGCGACCACTGGCTGATGGACGTCATCGCCGGCTTCCTGCTGGCCGTGTTTTTCCTGGCCGCCACTCAGCTGCTGCACTGGCACTGGCTGCGGCAAACGCTCAGCGGCTGGCGCCTGCTGCCGGCACTCAAAGCCACGCCCATCGACGCGCCTGGCTGCTGAGCTTCAGTGAAAGCTGGCTCCCTAGCCGGCCGCGTGGACGATGGCCGCGAACGCGGCGGCTTTGAGCGAGGCGCCGCCAACCAGCGCACCGTCGATGCCGGGAATGGCCAGCAGCGCCGCCGCGTTCTCCGGCGACACGCTGCCTCCGTAGAGAATTGGCACGTCCTCGGCAACGGCTGGCGGCAGTGACGCCCGAATCAGGTGGTGCACCTCCTCCGCCTGGGCCGGGCTGGCCACGCGGCCGGTACCGATGGCCCACACC
>JBOGTU010000238.1:0-16867 GCA_050695655.1 Chloroflexota bacterium
ACATAGAAGACCGGCTTCAGCAGCTTCTGCTCGAGGCCAACGGAGATGTTCGGCTCCACGTCCCAGGCGGCGCCGATCTTCTTGCACTGTGTCGTCTGGGTGGCGTCCTGCCGCTGCTGTAAAAGTGAGGGAGCAGTCTTCCGGCTGAACATATCTTAGGCGGTCAGGCTCTCGGGATGGAGTGCGGCAGCCTTGGCGATCTGGAGGTGGTGCAATTGCTGGCGTTCGATGTCGCTGAGGCCGAGGCCATGAGCCGCGCTGATCACCAGGTCGAGGACCGCCCAGGATAGGCTGAGGCAGCTCTTCTCTCCGGGAAAACGACCGATGACCTTGGTGCGCCGTCGCACTTCCTCCAAGGACCGTTCCAAGAGGTTCGTGCTGCGCAGCCGCCGGCGCAGGCTCAGCGGATAACGCAGGTGTGTGCACAGCGCTGGCAGGTCATCGGCCAGGCAGGCGGCGGCGCTGGGGAACTCCCGCTCCAGGCGACCAACCAGGGCGCGCAGCCGCTGCTCAGCGTCAGCTTCGCTCTGGGCCTCGTCCAACGCCGCCCAGTAGGCCTGGCGAATCTGCGTGTGCAGCTCTGGCCGCTTGGGCAGCTTCGCCAGGATATTTCTGAGTCGATGCACAGCGCACCTTTGGCGGTCGGCCTCTGGCCACAGCTCGGTGACGGCCCGGATGAGCCCGGGCGCACCGTCGGTGACGACCAGCTGCGGCGATCGCAGGCCGCGCTTGGCCAGGCCACGGCCCATGTCCAGCCAATCCTCGTAGCGCTCGCGCTGGCCCAGGCACACGTCCAGCAGCACGCGCTCGCCATCGACCGTGTAGCCCCAGGCGACCAACACACCTTCCTTGGCGCCACTGGGCCGGGTGGGCAAGTAGATGGCGTCCAGGAACAGGACAAGCAATTCCACCTCGGCCAGGCTCTTGGCCCGAAAGGCCTCGTAGCGAGCGCGCAGGTCCGAGCAGATCTGGCTGACCGTGCTCTTGGAGATGGTCCCCAGCCCGGCTTCCGCCACCAGGCTCTCGATGTCGCGGTCCGACAGCCCGCGTACGTAGGCGCCAATCACCAGCGCTTCCAGCGGCCGGGTGCGAACAGCTGATCTGGTGTCTGGGATGACCTGGCTAACGAAGCGTTCGGCGGTGTTGCGCAGCTGCGGCACGGCGATCTCCAGCTCGCCCTCGGCGGTCTGCAGGCGTTTGATCCGCACCCCATTGCGTGATCCCCGAGCCCTTGCTGTCCGCTCGTACCGGGTACGAGCCAGGAAGACAGCCACCTCTTCCTCCACCCCACGCTGGATGACCAGGCGGGCTCCCAAACGGCCGATCTCGGCCAACTGCTGCCCGTCATCAATGCCGCCCGCCAGCAATGTGGCGACGGCTTCCTCGAGCCGCGCGCTCGGTGCTACTCTGTGTTCCAACGGCGTAGTTCTCTCCTTTTGGTTGTGCTTAAGGAAGACTACGCCGTTCGCTTTTTACAGCAATTCCGGGAGTGCGCCAAGACGAAGCCGTATTCGTCCAGAGGGTGGAATTCCCTCCCCGGCAAGGCCCAGCCAGCCACCGGGAATCGAGTCTTGGTGCGCCAGGAAAGCTTGGACAGGGAGGATGAGATGTAAGTAGGCATCACAGAAACCCTGTACTGGAACCCAGCGGGTAGCCAATCCCGCCCGGCAAAGCCTGGCCAGTAGCCGGAAGCGAGTCTGCCGGAGTGGAAGGTAACGACCACTGCGAAGCGCAGATGAGCGAGTGTCTAGGCCGTGTGATAGAGCCCCGAAAGGCGGTCGTCGTGGGAGCCGACGTGGTCTGAATAGCGGAAGGCAGCACCGAAACGCCGTGAAGGCCTGGCGTGGAGGTCCCACCGGGGTCTGAGAGCAGGGCATGGGCACAGGGGGTTCCCCAGGAACCTGGGATACCCTGCCGCCTCCAGTTCTTGAACGGTCGGATGGGGAGACCGGGATAAAAGCCCCAAGCCTGTGGCAGGTAGCGCTCGACGGCCACAGGAGTGAAGAGCGGGCGCAGGGTGGTACCGCGCGACGAGGGCAACCGAAGGATGCGCGGGAAGGACGGCAGGGAGTCGGAGCGTCTCATAGTACCGACGAAGCGGGGGAACCGACCTGGAGGGACCCCGTGGAGGGAAGGGGGCGTCGGATTACGGACCTTTCGAGGGGAAAGATGATGGATACATCGAGATCACAAGTCATCTCAACGCGACAGCGAAAGATAGCGGAACTGGCGCAGCAAGCGCCGGAGCTGAGTTTCACCACGCTGGCCCATCACATCGACATCGACTGGTTGTACGAGGCGTATCGACGGACCCGCAAGGACGCGGCGGTGGGAGTGGACGGGCAGACGGCGGAGGCCTATGCAGAGCACCTGGAGGCGAACTTGCAGGACCTGCTGAACCGCGCCAAGTCTGGCCGCTACCGGGCGCCGGCGGTGCGGCGGGTGCACATCCCGAAGGGGCAGCTGGGGCAAACCCGGCCCATTGGGATACCGTCGTTCGAGGACAAGGTGCTGCAACGGGCAGTGGTGATGGTGCTGGAGCCCATCTATGAGCAGGACTTCCTGGATTGCTCCTATGGGTTCCGGCCGGGGCGTTCGGCGCATCAGGCGCTGGCGGCACTGCGGCGCCAGGCGATGGCCGGGGATGGGTGCTGGCTGATAGAGCTGGACATTGAAAAATTCTTTGACACGCTCGACAAGACGCAGCTTCGGGAGTTTGTGCACCATCGGGTGCGAGACGGCGATGACCTGAATGCCGTGTACTTAACCTTAACGGTGCGGGATCCTCGCGTTTGAGCTGGTAGAGGTTCGATCTGTTGCGGTCGCCAACCAGCCCATCGATGATCGTGCCGTCGCGCAGCGCGGAACTGCTCTGTGTGGTTGGGAGCTGGGCCGGCCCTAAGGGCTACTTCAACTTCGCCGCATTGACGGCCGACGAGACCGTCTTTGTCGCCGAAGGCATCTTCGACGCGCTCGCTGTGGCTGCCGGGATGCCCATTCCGTCGCCACCGCGGCAGGCGACTTTCGACCGGAGTGGTTTCGCCGTCAGCGGCAGCCGTGCTCTGCTTCGATCAGGACCGACCTGGTCGAAGTGCCATGCTGATGGGGGCTGGAGTCGTCATGCTTTCAGAGCCAGTCAACGACCATGCGAAGGATATCCCAACATCATGGACGACGAACCTTGCAACCCTCCTGGATACCCCGCGAAGTGGTTGAGCACCACACCCCGATGCTGACTTGACTTATCCACGGCCATAGATGGGCGTGGCGCACCTCCATCAGCCTGGGCTCCGGCGTCCGTCAATCATGGAGAAATCGGTAGTCATCAAGGGTGCCCCGTCCACCGTCGCCAGCGCTGGAGCAACGCCGACCCACGACCGGGTTCGGCCGAAAGCCTTGGAGGCCCAGCACCGGCCTGGACATCGAGCACTGTCGGTCCCTCGATGATGACCCGGTCCACACTGGGTGGAAGGTGCGCAGCGACGTCTGCTCGAACTGGCCATGGAAATTGCGCGAAGGAGTGACACAGGATGTCGCAAAGAATCACGTCTCGCACCGCCAAGCCTACCGGCGACTCGAAATCAGCTTCCGGAACGTACAGGGCGCGCGAGTCACGTAGGGAATCCAGGTCGAGAGACAGTATCTCAACGGGTGTTACCGTCATCTCGTGCGCGGCGTTTTCCCATGCTTCTCGGTCTAACAATTCGGCGAGTTTTGTCATGACTGATGCGGTCGCCTGTCGCAAGCGTTCCATGCCACCTGGCAGCGGAATGCGGCCGATGGGCGCGTCGATGACGCGCATGCCTCGAAACCAAGAGACGAATTCACCGGGAATTGGAACGTCTATTGGCTGGATCGGAGGGTCCACGAATTGAGAAGCGCTGACAGCGACCCTCGGCATGCTCCCAGGTGCAACAGGGATTGGGGGTTCAAGTGGCCGTATCACAGTATCGATATCCTCGACCACTGGGCTGTGCATGCCCGGTGTCGAATCGTGGGCGGCCCTGGTGGCATCTGGAACCGGCCGGGTCAGCGCATCCGCCGCCGGACCGTGCACCTGGGCGCCGGCCACATTGCCGCCGCCCACCCCGGTGGTCTTGACTGCGTTCGGAATATCGTCTGGGTCAACAGCCGGTCTGAGCGCCGTGTGCCGCAGTTGTTGCTCGGCAGCGCCATCCTCGACGCCTAATGGCGCACGACTCAGTGCTGCCTCGCTGGCAGGCCTCACATGCGCCGGGATGCTGCCGTTTCCAGGGAAAGCATCAGTGCACCACGCCGCGTGGTTCCTCTCGCTACGGTGTTCCCTTACGAATTCGAGTGGATTGCAGACACCATCCTCCGAGAACTTCCGCCAAACAGGATTGAACGCTCGGCCGCCGACAATGTCCCCCTCTCGGGCCAGAAGAACGAGAGGAAGCGAAGGCCTCCCCAGCGCAGCCTCAGCCACGGCTGCTTCAACGTCAGCCTCTGCCGCTTCGGATCCGACGATGAGGAGCAGACCCTCGGTAGTCGGCCATATTGCGAGCATATCCATAAGCGTTGCAAGCTGACGAACGAGTGGGGTGCTGCGCTTCGTACGGGTATATTCCACCAGCCACCGCGCGCTTTTTCCTGCTTTGGTGAGCCACAAAAAACTATCAGGCGTCACCACCGTCTGCCGTCCATGGATATCCAAATGCACTTCCGTCAGCAAGTCGGGCAGCCAGTCGACGTGCGCGTCCACGCTCGGCGCCTGCTTGAAGAAGGAGTACATACAGTTGACGATGGCCATGGTGTGTTGCCACGACCGCCCGGCCCGGCTGCTGAGCGGCGGGCCGCTGATTCCCAGGTAGGCCTGGTATTTCCGGTGCACCGTCTCGTTGTAGATTGACACCACGCTCCACGCCTTCGGGCCGGCCGTGAGCCGATGCTCCGGATGACCAGGCGCGCGAGGTCGCGTGAATAAGTGCGCCACGATCAGCCCGCGATCCCGAAAGTCGCGTGTCCGGCGCTCTATCCAGTTTCGCTTCAGCCCAAGGCAGGTGGTGAGCTGGCCTACGGTGAGCCAGGGGTGGTTCGCGATGAACTGCACTAAATGCAGTTCATCCGAAGTCAAATCGAGCTCCAGCTCTGCGGACTTCACGCTGACCAGCTCCGGGCCACGACTGTAGAGAACGCACATCTCGGCATGTTGCTACTCCTCACACTCCAGACGCCTGGGCATCGCTGGCTTGCGCGATTTGTGTCCAGAATGTGTCGGAGGGTTGCAATTCCGCTGGTTCCGGTTTCTGGTCGGCTAGGGCCTGGGACGTTCGAATTGGTACCGTTGGGACCAGGTTGGGTTGGGCTGGTCGATTCTTCGAATCTGCCCGCCCCGACCAGATCACATCGTGATGACGAGCTCGATGGGACTTCGCTGGTGCTTGCTGTAATGCTCGAAGAGCAGCATGAGGGCTCGGAGATCAGGGGAGGCGCGAGCGCAACAGGCTCCTTCACGCCGGGTTGCTGATAAGTCGGTTCGATGTCGGTCACGAGTGTCGATGACTTCCTGGACGAAGCGCTCGGCAAACGCGAGGCCCCTCGAACCCGGTCGACGTCAAGATGGCCTATGAGTTCGAAGCTGTGATCACCCTTGTGATACTCGCCCTTCCTGTCTTTCGAGTCGCAGCAGCTCGTCCGCTATAGAGTTAGCGGTGATGCCGGGCCGGCCAACTCGAGTGAAGGCCGCAGCCTGAGGCTGGCCAGAGCCGCCTTGGCGGCGCCGTAGGAGACTTCGTCTGGAAAGCCGCCGGCCATCGGAAATCAACCTCGACTTGGGATTTCGCGTATGATGACCGCCAACTACTCGCGGCAAGCCCCTGAGGCTGCCGCGAGTCGCAGTAATGTGGGCGCGCGACGAGACGAAGAGAGGTAAGGGCGACCACCATACGCGAGAGCGAGGACAACAAGTTGAGGCCCAACAACCTGAGGGAGGACTTCTTTATGGACAGGGATATGGATACGGATAGTGGTGTGGCTGTGCCGCGAGAGGCCACGCCGGGCAAAGACCTGGTGAGGCTGACCCGGCGCACGGCGTTGCAGCTGTTCACCGCTGGCGCGGGGGCCCTGCTGCTCGCCGCCTGCGGCGGATCGGCGGCCCCAGCGAGCGGCTCGGCCGCGGCCAGCACGTCTACCGCCCCCGCCGCGTCCAGCAGCGCGGCGGCCACCAGCAGCACGGCACCGGCAGCTTCTACGGCCTCGTCTGCCGCGGCCAGCGGATCATTGACCCCAAAGCCGGGTGGGTCAATTGTCACCGGGCAGGTGGGCGACCTGCTGACCACGGACGGCGCCTACTACTCGCCGGTTTCCAACAACACCATTGGCCAGGTCTGCGACGAGCTGATCGACTACGACGACAACCTCAAAGTCATCCCGCGTTTGGCCGAGAGCTGGGACTTGAGCGCCGACAACAAGACCATCAAGCTCAACCTGCGGAAGGGCGTGACGTTCCACAACTCCAACCGCGAGTTCACCAGCGCCGACGTGAAGTACAACATCCTGCGTGTTCGCGACCCCAAGAACCCGTACACCTACGCACCCAGGATCGGCAGCGCCTGGTGGGACACCATCGACACGCCGGACAAGTACACCGTGGTGTTGACCTCGTCTCAATCTCGCCCGGGCGTGTTCGACTTCCTCCAGTATCTGCGGATCGTCGATAAGGACGTTATGGAGGGGCCGAACGCCAAGACACAGCTGGGTGGCACGGGACCGTACAAGATGATGGAGTGGATTCCCGGTGACCACATCACCTTCGCCAAGAACACCAACTACTGGGAAAAGGGCATCCCCTACATCGATAACTTCCGCGTCAACATCTTTCGCGATCAGCAGTCGATGGTTTCCGCGCTCGAGGCCGGCACCATTGAGGTGGCGGACTTGATCGCCATCCCCGACGCGGCGCGGCTCAAGACCAACCCCAAGTACACGGTGTATGAGAACCACAGCATTGGGCAGTTCTTCTATGTGGCCGCCAATGCCTCCGCTGCTCCCACGGATAACAAGATGCTGCGGCAGGCCATCAACTACGCCATCAACCGCCAGCGTTTCGCGGATACAGTGCTGAAGGGCTTCGCCGGCGGCCCCATCAATCTCCCCTGGGCGCCCTCATCCCCGGCGTTCGATGCAGCCAAGAACAAGACCTACACCTACGATCTGGCGAAAGCCAAGTCACTGGTGCAGGCATCGGGGCTGAAGAACATCGAGTTCGACATCGCCTGGGCTACCGCTGGTTACGCCGCTGAGTATCAGAGCCTCGCCCAGATTCTGCAGGCCGATCTGCAGACCATCGGCATCAAGACCAACCTCACGCCACTCGATCCCCCCACCTTCCAGGCGGCGGGCACCGTCACGCCGGCCAGTCCGAAGCCGAAGTACAAAGGCCTGCGCATCAGCGCCGGGGCATTTGCGCAGCTCTATGAAGCCGCTTCGGAGTTCGTGATCAGCCCCACCTACGGCTACAACGTGAACGCCTCGGGCTATTACGATCCCAATTTCAAGAAGCTGGCTGTCGAGGCCTCGGGCGAGCCCGACGCGGCGAAACGGAAAGTGCTCTACGGGCAGATCAATGACCTGCTGCTGGACGCGTCCTACGCCATGCCTCTCACCGCCTACACCAACATCGTGGGCATGGCGTCCACTGTCCACGGCCTGACGTACGAGATTCAAACCGACTGGACCATCCGAGACACCTGGCTGGCCTAGCCAGCCTGGGCCGACCCACACGTAGAGGAGACCAAACAAGACAGCATGGATAAACGCGTAACGGCTGTGGAGGCATATGTCAAAGCCTTGCGAACAGGCGAGGCGTCCGCGACCGCGTGGGCCGCGTCGTTCCTGGCGAAGGACGTTGAGCTGAGTACCGTGGGGGCCCACATGTGGGGCAACGGCCACGAAGAATTCAAGGGCTACGACAATGTGGTGAGGATGATCACCGGCATCGGCGTGATGACGCAGCTGTATCGCGGGGTCGGTTGGTCTGCTCCTGAGCCAGCGGGTAATGGGCTGAAAGTCACCGCCAACCTGGGTGGCGGGCTGCTCTCGTCGGCCACGCTCACCTTCTCCTTCAACGCCGCGGACCAGATCGTTCGAGTGGAGCAGGTGAACGCGCCTGGAACGCCGGGGCAAGCCACAGACCACATGCCGGATTTCGTGCAGGGCGTCGTTAATTCCGCGCTGGCCAACAATCGCCCGCTCATCGTGGCCTACACGGATGACAATGGCGCCCCCAACCTCTCCTTCCGCGGCAGCACCCAGGTGTTCAGCGATCACCAGCTCAGCATCTGGGTGCGGCACGCCAACGGAGCAATGGCGACAACATTGCGGAAAAATCCGCGCATGACGCTCATGTACCGGGACCCTCCCGCGACGCTCACGTTCCAGGGCGTGGCGCACTTCGACACGAGTGACGACGTGCGGAATCGCGTGTTTGACCTCATGCCCGAAGTGGAGCAAGCCCACGACTGGGGCCGCACAGGCGCCGCCCTCATCATCGACCTGGAGCGCGTGTCGGGAAACACCCCCCGCGGCGGCGTACGTATGGAGCGCAAGGGCTGAGGCTGGTGGTTGGTTGGGCGCCTATCTGATCCGACGCGCGCTGCAGGCAATCCCGGTGATTCTCCTGTCCACGGTGATGGTTTTCACGGTCATCCATCTGATCCCGGGCGATCCCGCTCAGGTGCTGGCTGGCGCCGATGCCAGCGCCAGCTACCTGGCTTCGATTCGCCACGGCATGGGGCTGGACCAGCCGTTGCCAGTCCAGTACCTCATTTGGATGGGCCACATTCTCCGGGGCAATCTCGGCACGTCCACCCATGGGCAAACGGTCGCCTTCCTTTTAGCGTCGCGCGTGCCGGCCACATTGGAGTTGGCGGCGACGTCAATGGTGCTGTCGCTGCTCATCTCGATACCCCTTGGTGTTCTAGCCGCCGCGGTGAACGGAACCAAGGCCGACTGGCTCATCTCCACGGTGCAGAGCATCTGGCTGGCCATCCCCAACTTCTTTCTCGGCATTCTGTTCGTGATCCTCTTCGCGTTGATTCTCCACTGGCTGCCTCCTGGTGGCCGCACAGCGGATGGCCAGCACATCGCGGCATCGATCAAGAGCCTCATCCTGCCTTCGGTTTCCCTGGCCCTGGGGCTGTCCGCGTTCCTCTCCCGCTTCGTCAAGTTCAATATGCTCGAAGTGCTGTACGACGATTTCGTGAGGACCGCGCGCGCCAAGGGCCTGCGTTCGCGGCGGGTGATCTTTGGCCATGCGCTCCGCAACGCGATGCTGCCGGTCATCACCATCCTGGGCCTGCAGTTCGCGGGCCTGCTCGGCGGTCAGGTGGTCATCGAAACGGTTTTCTCGTGGCCAGGCATTGGCGGCCTGCTGTTGGACGCCATCGGCACGCGCGACTATCCCGTGGTTGAGGCTGGCTTGCTCTTCCTGGTCCTGCTGATTATCGCGGTGAACATCATGGTCGACCTGACCTATGGCTTCATCGATCCACGCACTCGTTTGTCCGAGGCCCGCTGATGGCAATCCAGGCAGATTTTCCGGCGTCGCTGCCGGCGGTTCCGGTGGCCGCCGTCAAGCTGCGCAAGCCACGCGGCCCGCTGGCTATGGGCTTCATGCGAACGGCCGCCAACCCCGTGGGCATGTTCGGCCTGGTCATTCTGGCTGCCCTGGTGCTGACGGCGCTCTTTGCGCCGGTACTGGCACCGTATGACCCGCTGCTGCAACATCCCGGTCTCGAACTGACTGGCCCCAGCAGGATCTTCCCACTGGGGACCGACGAGCTTGGGCGCGACATCCTGAGCCGGCTCATCTATGGCGCGCGGCCTTCGCTGCTGGTGGCGGTGATGGTGGTGGCCATGGCCGGTGGCTTGGGCATCCTGTCCGGGCTGGTGGCCGGCTTCTGGGGCGGCTGGGTAGACACGGTGCTCATGCGGCTGTTCGACGCGCTGCTGGCATTTCCGGCCATCCTGTTGGGCTTCGCCGTCGTCGCGGTGCTGGGCCCGGGTACGTTGCAGGTAGCCTATGCCATCGCCTTTGGCACGCTGCCGGGCCTGGCGCGGGTCACCCGCTCGCTGGTGCTGCGAGAGCGGAACCGTGATTACATTTTGGCGGCGCGCAGCATGGGGGCCAGTGGGCGCCGGGTCATGTTCAGGCATGTGCTGCCCAATTCCCTGCCGCCGCTGTTCGTGAACCTGGCCTTGTTGATGGGCTTCTCCATTCTGGCTGAGGCAGCGCTGGCCTTTTTAGGCCTGGGCACCCGTCCGCCGCTGCCCTCGTGGGGCGCCATGCTGAATGAGAGCCGAACCTACCTCCGCGTTGCGCCCTGGATCGCCATCTCGCCCGGTGGAGCGCTGGCGTTGCTGTTGCTGGGGCTGAACTATCTGGCCGACGCACTGCGTGATGCCTTCGATCCCCGCCGGATCAACGCCGGAGCTTGAGCGCAGTTTCCGCGTCCACGAGCTTCCTCACCCGGCGCCGCTCTACGCGCTGAATTTCGTCCCTGGGTTGCCGAATCAAGGAGGCCGCGGCCGAACGTGAGCGCTGCGCTGATCCGTGTCCGTGCCGCCGCGTGGAGCGGGCGATCAGACCACAGGGTATACGCTGATCTCATGTCTGAAGCTGAAGAGCGTGACGCCCACAACGTCAAAGTCATTGAGGAATTCCGGGCAAGCGGCGGCAAAGCCGGCGGCAGTGGACCAACGCTGCTGCTCACGACCACCGGCGCCAAATCCGGCCGCGAGCGCACTGTGCCGGTGATGTTCATGGCCGATGGCGATCGGCTGCTCATCTTCGGCTCGCGCGCCGGCTCGGACAAGCACCCCGATTGGTATCACAACCTACGCAAGCAGCCTGTCGTCACAGTAGAGGTGGGGCCGGAGAAGTATCAGGCCAGAGCGACACCCGTGGAGGGTGCGGAGCACGACCGGTTGTACGCCACGCATGCGGCGGCCTACCCCATTTTCACGGAGTATCAGTCGCGTACCAAGCGGGTCATTCCCGTCATCGCGCTGACCAAGTTGTAGGCAAGGGCTTCGTGACGGCGTCCATCTGGCGTTGACTATCCGGCTCGTCGGTGGGAACCAGTGCGATGATTGAGATCGGCACGGCGGGTTGCGCGCCACATGGGGACGTGGCATCCTCGGCTCGTGCAGACGGTGTTCGAGGCGGTTGGCGGCACAAGTGGCCTCCTGCGCCTGGCTGCGGCCTGGCATGCCCGCGTCATGGCCGATGAGATAGTAAGCCATGCCTTCAGCCATGGCTTCGAGCCAGATCATACCGAGCGGCTGGCCGCTTACTGGGCCGAAGCACTCGGGGGTCCGCGACGGTATTCGGAAACCTATGGCGGCGAGACAGCGGTGGTGCGGATCCACAGCGGCAACGGAGCGCACGAAGAAATGGACCGTCGCGCCATCGCCTGCTTCGACCGGGCGCTGGGGGACGTTGGCCTCGCCAGCGATGAACGGCTCAGCCGCGTGCTGCACGAGTACTTCGCTTGGGCCACCACAACCACCATGGCGCGCTATCACCTCTCCGCTGATGACGTGCCCAACGGCTTGACCGTGCCGCATTGGTCATGGGACGGACTCATTGCTTGAATGGGCGCCAACCACCTGAGGTTGCGACATCCCTCATGAGCACCATGGCTTGCATGAGCCCCACGGTGTGGATGTCGCCGCGCTGCGGTCGATGCGTCGACATGACTGGCTGCTTTGGCCTCGCAACGTGTCTTGCGCAGCAGCACGATCTGGCCACTGGTGATCCCGCGCTGGCACGCGTGGCGCGCGCCACTGGTGTAGCGGTCATTCCCCTGCCCGATTCGAGTGGCCGGAGGCCCTGATACACGAAGCGCTGACCGTCGGTCAATCTGTCTTTCGGATTGTCGTTTGACTACACCCACCATAGCCATTTGGCCCGCTGGCCGGTGTACACTGGTTGGCAGGCGGACGGCCGGGCGCCGCGTGCCCGCCGTCTTGACACTTCAGCCTGAAAGCAGGAGCTATTGACGTGGCAGATCTCAAAATTGGCGATATGGCACCAGATTTCGAGCTGGTTTCGGACAAGGGCGAGAAGGTTCGCCTGAGTGGGCTGCACGGCAAAAAGGTCATCGTCTACTTCTACCCCAAGGACGATACACCCGGCTGCACCACACAGGCCTGTGGCTTCCGCGACAACTCGTCCAAGGTTGACGGTCGAAACGCCGTGGTGCTGGGCATCAGCCCGGACGATCAAGCGTCACACCAGGCGTTCAAGAGCAAGTTCAACCTGCCCTTCACTCTGTTGGTAGATGAGGGCCACAAAGTAGCCGATGCCTATGGCGTGTGGGCCGAACAGCAGTTCGGCGACCGAAAGTTCCTGGCGAACACGCGCAGCCACTTCGTGGTGGACGAGCAGGGCAAGCTGGCCGACGTGCAAGTGAAGGTCAGCCCGGAGGACAGCGTGTCCCGCGCGTTAAGCGCCATCGGCGCCTGAGAGCTGCTTCGCGGCAAGACATGTCCACTCGTCGCTAGAGGCAGAAGCTGCGTTTCGGCCCTCGCGCAGATGCCGCGGGCGGCGAGCGAGCGGAAGTTGAGCGCGCCCCGTGGGAGATGGCGCGATGCCTCCCCCACGGGCGGACCGGCGAGGGACAAGGCAGCAGGTGGAGGGGCAGATGAGCAGGGCGGGTACACTGGGCCTGTGACGCGGCTCACTGAATCGGCGGCGGCGATGGTGCTGGTGCTGGTGGCGCTGGTGCTGACCTGCGTGGGGGTAGCGGCCAACGTGGCCGGCTTCTCCGATGACCCCAACGCCTGGTTCATCACCGGGCTCGGCTTCGCCGTCCTGGCGGTGGCCGTGGGCATCGACGAGCAACGGCTGGCTCGGCATCGCGGTGGGCACATCGTGGAGGAGTGGTTCGGCCGCTCGCTCATCGTCCTCAGCCTGGCGGTGCAGTTGTGCGGCTTCGGCTTTGGGCTGGCCGGCAGCGCCGACCGCGACCTGTGGAGCGTGCTGGGCATCATTCTCGCCCTGGTTGGCCTCAGCGCCGTGGTGGATTCGCACCGGGTGACCGTGGCCCGCACCAGTCAGGTGGCCCACCAGCAGACCGATGCGCTGGGCGGCGTGATCTGCGCTGCTTGCGCCTTCGGCTTCGGCGTTTTCGGCTTCTTCACCGGCCTGTTCGGCTTGCCCCACGCTCAAGCGTGGCTCTTCGGCGGCACGGTGTTGGGCGTGGTGGCCGTAGCGTTCATGTTCGACGAGATGGTGCAGGTATCCCATCGGGCACGACGCCAGCCGCACACACCCTTTAAGGCACCCTGAGCGGTCGCATCGGCGGCGGGCCTGACAAGCGCCCTCGCATTCGCGCTTCAGGCTGGCTCGATGACCTCACCAGCCAGGCCGTGCGCGGCATCTGCCCGCGCGGGCCGCGGTGCATCCGCGTGCGAAGCGTCCAGATCCACCACGCTCGGGTCCAGCGCATCCCGCACGGCGTCGCCGAAGAGATTGAAGGCGAGCACCGTGAGGCCAATGGCCAGCGCGGGAAACAGCGTGAGCCACGGCGCCTCCACCAGCACAATCTGCCCGCTGCTGATCATGTTACCCCAGGTGGGTGTGGGCTCGGTGACACCCACCCCGATGAAGCTCAGTGTCGCCTCCAGGATGATGGCCAGCGGAATGAGAAAGGTGGAGATGACGATGAGCGGGTCCACGGCGTTGAGCAGCACGTGTCGCAGCATGATGGAGCGATTGGTAGCGCCCAGCGCCCGCGCCGCTTCCACGTAACCCCGCTCGCGGATGCTGAGGATGCTCCCCTGCGCGATGCGCGTGAAGCGCGGCAGCGCTCCCACGCTGATTGCCAGGATCACGGTGAAAACGTTGTTACCCAGCACCGTCACCAAAACCAGGGCCAGGATCAACGGCGGGAAGGCCAGCAGAATATCGATCAGCCGCATGATGAGGCTGCTGAACCAGCCCGAGAAGTAGCCACCGATCATGCCCAGCACCGTGCCGGCGATGCCGCTCAGCACTACTACGCCTACCCCCACGAAAAGCGAGATGCGGGCGCTCCAGAACACGCGCGCGAGGATGTCGCGCCCCAGGCGGTCCGTCCCCAGCCAGTGTGCGCCGGAGGGCGGCTTGAGCCTGAAGAGGAAGGACTGCGCGTCCGGGTCCTGCAGCGGCAGCAGCGGCACCACGATGGCGATGAGCGTGATCAGGGCAATGAACACCAGGCAGCTCAAGATCAGAGGCTGGCGCAGCGTGCTGGAGGCCAGCCGGTTCCACACCGTGTAGCGCTTTGGCCCCGCCACAACGGTCTTGCGAGGTGCCGCCACCACCACGCTCACGCGCGCACTCGCGGGTCCACCACTCCATACAGCACGTCCACGATGATGTTGACGACCACGATCACCAGCACCGAGAAGATCATGACGCCCTGGAGCACGGGATAGTCGCGCGCCTGAATTGCATCGAGGGTCAGGCGACCCAGGCCGGCGCGGGTGAACACGAGCTCCACCACCAGCGCGCCCTGCAGCAGCGTGGCGACGTTCAGTCCCACCACGGTGAGGACGGGGATAAGCGCATTGCGCAGTGCATGGCGGCTGAGCACCAGCAGCGGATCCAGGCCTTTGGCGTGCCCGGTGCGCACGTAGTCCAGCGGCAGCACGGCCAGCAGGCTGGACCGCGTGATGCGCGCGATGACGCCCACGCCCGTCATTCCCGTGGCCACGGCCGGCAGCACCAGTGCGCGCAACGTACCCAGCGGCGTGGTGCCCACGCCGGCATTGGGGAAGATCTTCCAGTGCACGGCGAACACGAACAGCAGCAGCACGGCCCACACGAAGCCAGGCGCCGAAATGCCCACCAGCGAGACGATGCTGGAAACGTAGTCGGACAGCTTGCCACGCCCCAGCGCGGCGATCACACCCAGGGGAATGCCAGCCGCCAGAGTAATCACGATGGACGCCGCCGTGAGCAGCAGCGTGGGCAGCAGCGCAGTGGCCACCAGGCTGGCGACGGGTACGTTGAGCGAGAGCGACTGCCCCAGGTTGAGGTGGATCAGGCCAGAGCAGTAGTCGATGAACTGCGCGTACAGCGGCTTGTTGAGCCCCATCTCGGCGCGCAGATCCGCGATGGCGCCCGGCGTTGCCTGCGAGCCCAGGATGGCCGCGGCAGGATCGCCCGGGACAATGCGCAGCAGCACGAACACCAGCAGCAGCGCGCCCACCGCCGTGGGCACGAGCTGGATCAGCCGGCCGGTGACGTTTCTCACCCCGTCCGCCCCGGTTCGGCGGTCAGGCTCGCACTCTGCTGGCTGGACGCACCCCCTACTTGAACGAGTACTGCGTCCAGTCCAGCCCCCAGATGGACTCCGACGACGGCATGCCCTTGAGGTCCGGCTGGCTGGTGAGGAAGGACGGTGTCATGGCGATCGGGATCATGTCAGCGTCGTTGATGATCTGCGTTTCCAGTTTGTAGTAGTCCTGCTGGCGCTTCTGGGCGTCCAGCTCTTGACGCGCCTGGGCTAGCTGTGGCTCCAGGTCGATATGGCTGATGTAGATGGCGCCACGGTTCTTGGCGCTGAACATGTCGGACAGGATGAGGTCCGGGTCCGGCTGGCGCTGGCAGCAGTGCAACGCGAAGTCGATGTTCTTGTTGGTGAACACGTCCTTAATGAAAGTGGGCTGGTCCAGCAGTTGCTGCGTGACCTTGATGCCGCTCTGCTTGAGCTGCTCCTGCAGCACGTTGCTGGGCTGCTGCACGGGGCCCTGGTACACATTCAGCGTCACAGCTACGCCGTTGGGGTAGCCGGCCTGTGACAGCAGCGCTTTGGCTTTGTTCACGTCTGTATCAAAGTGCGGCACGTTGGGATCCACGTCGATGTAGCCTTTGGGCACCGGGTTGTACCAGGGGATGGCATCGCCCTGCAGGCCCAGGTCGATGATCTGCTGGCGGTTCACCGAATACGCGATGGCCTGTCGCACTTTGAGATTGTCGAACGGTTTCACCGTGAGGTTCATCAGCAGCACCAGCGGCACGTGCCGGTTCACCGCGGTCTGCACGAAACCTTCGCTCGCCATGTGCTTGACCACGGTGGAGTCGTTCGCGCGGCCGTCCCACAGGTCGAACTGCTTGTTCTCCATGGCGGCCACAGCGGCGTTGTCGTCCGTGATGGTCTTCATGTAAATCTTCTTGATGGCTGGTGGCGGGCCCCAGTAGTCCGGGTTGGCCACGATCGTAGCGTCCACCCGCGGGTTTGCGCTTTGCAGCATGTAGGGGCCTGTGCCCACCGGCTGCCAGATCCAGTTGGCGCCCTCGGCCCGAATGGCCTTCACGTTCACAATCGGCCCCACCCGGTAGTCCGTCATGAGCTGCAGGAAGGGCACATAGGGCGCGTTGAGGGTGAACATCACGGTCATCGGATCGACCACGGAGACAGACTTGATCATGTTGACCACAGTCCGAAAAGGCTGCTTGTTGGCTGGGTCCAGCAGGTAGTCGTATGAGGCCTTGACGTCCGCCGCGGTGAAGGCGCCGTAGCCCTTCTGCCATTTCACGCCTGGGCGCAGGTGAAAGGTGTACTCCAGGCCATCGGGCGAGACGCTCCAACTCGTGGCCAGGTCGCCCTCCAGCTGTGAGGTGTTGGGCTTGTAGCGCATAAGTGACTCATACACGTTGCGCGTTACCAGCATCTCCTGTTCGGTGGCCACAGCGAATGGGTCCAGCGTGCCCTGGTTGGCGCCCATAATCACGCGCAGCTCGCGGCCACCAGCGGCCGCGCCGCTGCTCGATGCCGCGGGGCTCGCCGAGCCCGAGGTGCTCGCCGCCGGTGCCGCCGAGGCGGCCGCGCTGGTCGCGGGCGCGGAGCTGCCG
>JBOGTU010000239.1:0-11416 GCA_050695655.1 Chloroflexota bacterium
TCCGGGCTGCGGCCCAGCTGGCCCCAGGTGAGCATGTTCCAGAGCTGGCTGTTGCGGCGTTTGCGGGCTGACTCCTCGTGGGATGTGGGAATGAGCCAGGAGAGGCTGGTGCGAACGCCGCTCTCCGGGTCGAGGTAGGTCATCTCGTCCCGGTACTCACCGTTCTGCTTGTCGTACACGTCGGCCAGGGCGCGGATCATGTCGCGAAAGGCTGGATGGGTCGTGACGTCGTCGATGCGCTTGCCGTCGAGCCAGACTTCGCGGCCGTCGCGCAGGCCCTCGATGTAGCGCTTGCCGGTCATGGCCCCCAGTTTGGGCCGCTCTGCAGTGAGTGCTGTTGCCATATAGAGAAATAGTATACATTTACCCTAATTGTCAGCAAACCATTTTGGGAGGGGATAGTGGCCACCATGGACAGCGAGCAATTCGCAGTGAACCGGCGAAGATTCCTTCACCTGGCCGCCGCGGGCGCCCTGGCCGGCGGAGTTGGGCTCCCGGCCTTGCTGGCCGCCTGTGGCGGGTCCGCCACGCCAGCAGCAGGCAGCACCGCGTCCACCGGCTCAGCGGCTTCGGCGGGAGCGTCCCCTGCCGCGGCCAAGGGCGCCCTGAAGTACCCCACCTATGTGCCCTTCGCCCACGCTCCCAAGCCCGATCTGCCGGCGACCAGCATCGTGCCGGCGGCCTACTACAGCTACCCCAAGAACCTGGTCCAGGCTGTCTCCTCGCCACCCGGCAAGGGCGACGCGATCACCGCGTTGACCCCCACGGTGGGGCCGTTGCCGCCGTCGATGGACCAGAGCTCGGCCTGGCAGGCGGTGAACAAGGCGATGAACCTGACTCTTAAACTGAACATCGCCGCCAACGTGCTGGACGCGCGAACCAAGCTCTCCACCATGATGGCGGGTGGCGACGTTCCCGACCTCTTTGCCACCGGCCCGCTCGCCCTCCCCAATATGGCCGGCTTCCTGGCCGTTCAAGGCGCCGACCTTACGCCTTTTCTCAGTGGCGACGCCGCCAAGGAATTTCCCAACCTGGCCAACATCCCGACATTCGTCTGGAAGGGCCCCGGCACGGTGTACGCCGGCAAGATCTATGGCGTCCCGCTTCCGCGCACGCTCTACAACAGCGCCCTTATGGCCCACTTGGAACTGCTGAATCAGGCGGGCATCACAAACATGCCGAAGAACACGGACGACTTCAAGAAGATGCTGCAGGCGTTGAACAAACCGTCCGAGAATGTCTATGCCATCATCCCTGGTTCCACGCTCAACGGCCTGGGCGCCGGCGAGCGGGGCATCTTCCCCCAGATCTTCGGCGCGCCCAACGGTTGGCGGCTCGAATCCAGTGGCAAGCTGACCAAAGACTGGGAGACCGCGGAGTTCAAGGCAGCGCTCGGCTTCGCGCGCGACATCTACGCCGCCGGGCTGTACGACCCCAACGCGCTCACCTACAACAACATCTCAGCGGACCGGGACTTCGCCGCCGGCAAGTTTGCGCTGTACGTTGGCCCTTGGGACGGCTTGGGGTTGGTCTACTGGCCAACGGCCCTGCGGCTCAACCCGAACGCGAAGCTCGGAGTCATCGACCCGTTCAGCGCGGACGGCAGGGCCAAGCCGGTCTACTTCTGGGGCTCGGGCAACTTCGGCAACGCCCACCTCAAGAAGGCCTCCACGGATCGCGTGAAGGAGGTGCTGGGCATGCTGAACTTCCTCTCCTCCCCCTTCGGAACGGTGGAGGACACGCTGCTGACCTACGGCGTCAAGGGTGTGGACTACATGTTCGACAGCGCCGGGAATCCTATTTCCAAACCGAAGGGCTTCGCCAACGCCCAGGTGCCGTGGCATTTCCTGGGCAATAGGGCCGCCATCACCTACAACACGGTCAACTCCAAGGACTTTGCCGATGTGTCGTACAAGGCCGAGACGGCCATGGGCGCGGCCGGCATCACCGACCCCACCTATGCCCTCTACTCGGCCACCAACAGCGCCGCCGGTGTGCCGGCGCGGCAAGCGGTCATCGACGGCATCAACAATGTGGTGACGGGGCGGGATCCGCTCAGCGGCTTCGACCAGGTCGTCGCCACCTGGAAGTCCAAAGCCGGCGACAAGATTCGGGGTGAGTACGAGGCTCAGTTGCAAGCCGTGAAATAGGTCGAAGACACTACTCGAGCGTGATGCCAGTGGAGTTGAGCCGGAGCGACCAGGTGCCGTTCTCCCCCAGGTCCACGAGCGCCCGGCCGGCCGGCGGTGGCGTTGCCGTCACCGGCCGCACCCACAGCGGCCCCGGTGGCGGCTCGACTGCTGACTCCACCACATCGTCGTGCACGGGGCCCAGTGCGGGCCAGTCGCTCACCGGCAGCCGGCCGGCGAACAGCACGGACGATGCGCCGAGCCGCAGGCGCCACACCATGGTCAGCGCATCAGCCTGGGCGCTGCTGGCAACTCGCGCCTGTGGCGGGTACAGCAGCTCCAGCGTGGCGCCGCCGCCTACGTCCAAGGCCTGGCCCGCGGAGATCTGCACCCGCGGCGCGCTCTGCCGCAGCCGGGTGAAGGTGCCGCTGGGCTTGGCCGCGTCCGGCTCAACCAAGCCCAGCAGGTGGTAGCGCGCACCGATATCCGCCAGGCCGCCCACGCGGTCGGCCCGTGTTGTGGTTGCCAGGGCCAGCGCAAAAGTGCGGTCCCAGGGGGCCAGGAAGGCACCCAGCTGCCGCTCGGTTTCGAGGCCGTTCAGCCCGCCATTGATGAGGATGTTCCGCCCGTTTGCCGTCTGAACCAGGCTAGCTTCGCCGGCTACCGCTAGAAAGGCCACGCGCGTGCTGTTGGCGGGCCGGCGCGCAGCCGGCAGCACCAGCGCCAGGCCCACCAGGGCGGCGCCCGGCGCAGCCATCCATCGCCAGCGCGCGGCAAGGACGCGCTTGGGCGTTTCCCGCTCGGCTGGCCGTGCGCGGGTGATGCGGCACGTGGCGACCAGCAGCGCGGCGTAGTAGCCCAACACCAGGGGGCCAGGCATGCTGCCCACGGGGGCGGCGGCGTGAGGCACCAGGTCGGCCACCCGGATCACCCACTCCAGGCACCAGGTGAAGGCCCAGGCGATCCACAACAGCAAGGCTCCGGCGGGGGCGAACAGCACTCCCAGCGCGCTGCCCGCCGCGCCGAACAGCATGAGCGGGCCCAGCAAGGGCATGCCCACCAGGTTGGCCAGCGGTGAAACCAGACTGACCACGTGAAAGTTGTTGGCCAGCACCGGCAGGTCGAACAGGGTTGCCGCGAGCGACACCGCTGCAGCCTCGCCCACGGCCTGCCCGGCCAGCCCCGCTGACGACGCGACGCCCGCCGGCAGCCTCACATTCCGCGCGGCCATCTGGAGCGGCCGCGCCAGCGCTGCGAGCCGCGCGGCGAGACCTTCGGCCAGCAGCGTGATGCCCAGCACCGAGAGAGCCGAAAGCTCGAACCCGCCATCGCCCAGCTCAAATGGATTGACGAACAGAATCAGCAGCACCGCCAGCGCCAGCGTAGTCAAGCGGTCGGCCGGGCGCCCAGCCAGTGCGGCCAGCACGACCACGCCGGCCATCAGGGCCGCGCGCAGCGAGGAGGGCGTGGCGCCGGTGAGCACGGTGTAACCGCCGATGGCGGCCAGCACCAGGAGCGCGGCCAGCACGCGGGCCGCCGTGCCGGCGGTGAGCCGGCGCAGCACCAGCTGGCTGACAGCCTCGAGCATCATGGCCAGCAGGCTCAGCTTAAAGCCCGAAATGACCACCAGGTGCACCGTGCCGGTATCGATCAGCGCCTGCTGCTGCTGCTTGCTCACCGTTGAGCGGAACCCCAGCACCGTGGCTTGAAGGGTCGAGGCCTCCGGCTCGGGCAGGGTGGACGAGATGGCACCGGCCAGGCGATGACGCAGGCGGAAGATCGCCTGCAGCAGCGGGTTCGCATCGGGGTTGGCCAGGTAGCTCAGGCTGGGATACACCATGCTGGCCAGCACGCCCTGGCGCCGCAGCGCCAGCTCGGCCGGTGTAGCGCCCAGCGGCGCCAGCTTGCCGGTGAGCTGCAGTTCTTCGCCGTACTCCAGCGGAGCACTCAGCGGCGCCGCCACCAGCACCTGCGCCGGCAGCGCCAGCCAACCTGCCGCGCCTCGCACCAGCACGTGGGACAGCTCGAACGTGATCGCCCGCAGCTTGGGCTGGGGGTCGTCCGAAACCAGGCCGCGAAGCTCTTGCGTGCCCGCCAGGCGCTGCACCTGCGTGGCTGCGCGCATCGCTCCGGCAGAAGCCGCGGACATGCGCCACCAGCCCGCACCCAGCGCCACCAGTCCCAGCAGCAGCGCGCCCATGAGCACGGGTGCGTCCACTGCGAGCCAGCTTGAGGATGACATCTCGCGCCAGTTCAGCCACGACAACGCGC
Source organism: Chloroflexota bacterium (assembly GCA_050695655.1). Classification (GTDB taxonomy): domain Bacteria; phylum Chloroflexota; class JAJPGV01; order JAJPGV01; family JAJPGV01; genus DATKQD01. Next base: position 4,401 of record JBOGTU010000239.1, read on the forward strand.
CAACGGCCAGCGCCGCGGCGGCCGGCAAAACCAGCGCCAGCCAGCCATGCGGCCACAGGCCCACGCCCAATGCAAACCCAACCGCCAGCGTGAGGCCGCTGTATGCCAAGACGCGCCGCCAGGGTCGTGGGGCGCCGTCTTGCTTCATCACGAGGCGTTCGGGCGGCCTGGGCTTTGCCACGAAGCCGAAGCGCCCCCACGAACCCCGCACAGCCACTTCGCCTTGAACCGACACTCCCGGGCAACCCGACGCGGCCGCCGAGACATGTTTCCGGCCAAACTTCTACCGAGTGGTGATGGTTCCGCGGATCCGGGCCAGCTCGGCGGCAGGCACGGGAACCTTCTGCAAGTCGTCCGCGGAGGCGTAGGGCCCGTTCTTGTTGCGATAGGTGACGATTTTGCGCGCCAGGCTGAGGGAGATGCCCAGCGCCGCCACCATGCTGGTGGAGGTAGCGGTGTTGATGTTGACCAGGGCAGGCGATCCGGGCGCCGCGATCTTCGCCGTGGCGGCTTCACCCACTGTGGGTACGTAAATCTCCTGCTCGTCGCGCACCTTGGCGGCCAGATTCACCTGCACCATGTCTGCGCCCGCTACAAAGCCGCCCGCGGCCTTCACGGCGTCCTCAATGCGGCTGCCGGGTGGCAGCGCGTACACGCCGGGCCGTGCCACCGCGCCAACGACGTAGACCTTGATTCCTTGTGCTTCGGCGGTGGCGGCCGGCGCCAGGCTCGTGGCCACCGTCGAGGCTCCAGCGCTGGATGCGCCCGCTACCGGCGTGATCGAAATCACCTGAATCGGCGCCGCCCGAGAGGCGTGCCCACAGCCGGCAACCAGCACGGCCAGCGTGCCCAGCACGGCGAGGAAGCGGCCTGTCATCTGGGCCACCTTACCCAATAGCTCCGCTGCCAGTCAAACCGCCCCCGCTCAGCCGCCGAATGGCGAACGGTGCTGGGGTGCGAGCGGCAGCTCAGCTCAAGATGTGGCCCGGCCTGGCGGCAGTGAGCTCGCCCTCCTCCACGATCGGTTCTCCGCTAACCAGCACCCAGGGGATGCCGCTGGCGCGGTTGAACAGGCGCCGCCCGCCACCGGGCAAATCGTGGCGCATCTCGAGGGGCAGCGGAGCAATGGCGCCTTCGTCGAAGATCACCACATCGGCCGCGCAGCCTGGCTCCAACCGGCCGCGGTCGCGCAAGCCGAAGACCTGCGCCGGCTGCCCGGTGAGCTGGTGCACTGCTTCTTCGAGGGTGAAGGTGCCAGTGTCGCCCATCCAGTGCCGCAGGAAATAGCTGGGAAAGTCGGCGCGGGCGCGCTGCACGTGCGCGCCGGCATCGGAAATGCCCACCAGGGTAGCCCTGCTGCGCAGGATAGGCGCCATCACTGCATCCTGCGCAGCGCTGTCCGTGGCGATGCCGAACCACGTTTCCAGATCCTCTTGCGCGGCCAGGTCGAGCAGCAGCTCGCCCGCGTCCACACCGCGCTCCCGCGCCACGGCGGTGATTGAACGGCCGCTCAGATCGCGGCTGGCGGCAGACGCTCCCGCCTTCACGTACACCTGGTCGAACCGGGGGTGCAGGGCCAGGGCAGCGGCCAAGGTACGGCGCTGCGCCGGGTCACGCAGCGAGGCCAGCTTGGCCTCGTGGTCGAGCCGCCCGAAGTCCGGCCAGCCCGGCAGGTCAGCCAGCACCGGCGACGCACCCGCCAGGTCGAACGCTGGCTCGTTGGGCTGGCTGCGAGCCACGGCGTACACCGGCCGGCCGGCATCGATCGCTGCCTCCATCCAGCCGAGCACCTGTTGCCAGATGTCCGGCTCAGCGGCGCGCTGGCCAAAGTCGTTCCACGTGACGGGGGCGCCGCTCGCTTCCGCCAGGCGGGCCATGAAATCGCCATCCTCCCGGTACGGCCCCATGAGCTTGGTACGCGGGTTGAGGCACATGAAGCCACGGCCGTGCGCCTTCACGGTGCGCGCCAGGGCGAATACTTCATCATCCGACGCGAAGTAGGTGGGGATGTGCCGGCCGGCGGCATCCACCTGGTGCGCCACCTGGCTGGTGCTGATGCCAATGGCGCCCGCGTCGAGCGCTTCGGCCGCCAACCGGGCCATGCGGTCGATCTCTTCCTCGGTCGCCTGGCGTTCGAGCGCGGCGTCGCCCATCACAAAGTAGCGCAGTGCCGAGTGCCCCACCTGCGCCATGACATTCACTCCCAGACCATGCCCTCGCAGCCACTCCAAGAACTGCGGGTACGACTGCCAGGCAAACGGCACGCCAGCGCTGAGAATGGGCCGCGGAATCTGCTCGATGGACGAGAAGAGCTGCACCAAAAAGTCGCGGCCTGCCTCGGGTGTGGCCGGCGCCAGCGCCAGCCCACAGTTGCCCATGAGCACGCTGGTGACGCCGTGGAAGCAGGATGGCGTGCAGTATGGGTCCCACGCCAGCTGGGCATCATAGTGGGTGTGCACATCCAAGAAGCCAGGGGCCACCACCATGCCGCTGGCGGCAATGGTGCGCCGCGCCGGGCCCTCCACCGCGCCCACGGCCACAATGCGGCCCTCCGCGATGGCCACGTCCCCACGGAACGCCGGCCGCCCTGTGCCATCTACGATTCGCCCGTCCTTGATCAGCACGTCCCAGTTCATAGGCGCCAGTATAGGACGGCCGTCAGGCTCAGTAATCCGACGCTTTACCGCGGCTGATTTCCATACACGTGTGTGGGCGAAACGAACACCGCCGCGCGGCGCTGCTGCGCCATGACCCGATCGTATTCCGCCCAGTTGTCATGGGTGCCTCCGGCCGCGGCGAACACCTGCCGCAGCAGCGTCGGCAGCGCAGCGGGCGCGAATCCAGCCGGCAGATCATCCGGCCCGATGATGTCCGCCTGCCCATCCAGGGAAGCCCACTCGTGGCCGGAGCGTGCCGTCACCGTGATGCGTGAGTCCCGCCGCAGGTTGCGCAGCTTCACCGTGCCGCCGCGCAGCACCATGCCCAGCACGGGCCCGCCAGCGGTAGGGTGCCGCAGGAAGCCGGCATTCACCACGGATGACTGCGCCAGGCCATCGCGGCGCAGGGTGGTGACGACCACCAGGTAGTGCTCCTTCGCGGCAATACGCTCGAAATCACGCTTTTCCATGGCTCCATTATCCGGCTCGGGGCCGACTCCTGGGTGTGCCGCGAGATCGATTGCCGCCCTGTGTCCCGCATACTTGGTCCCGGAATGCGCACTCAAGAGCGACTGCGCTCGTGATCCACCTCCTGCATGGCGAGGACGCCCTGAGTCGAAGCCGGGCGGTGAAGGAGCTTTTGCCCGCGCCCGGATCCGACGCCTACGCCGGCGTCACCCTCTTTGAGGCGCCGGTCGAGGTGCAGCGCATCGTGGAGGCCTGCCGCGCGCTGCCCTTCCTCGCGGATACGCGCTATGTGCTGGTGCGCAACTTCATCTCGTTCACCACGCGGCGGCGGCGTGCTGGCGGCGAAAGCGACGAAGCGCCCGCCAGCGACGCGGACGGCGAGCCGGCGTCCGGCCCGCGCCCGGCCCAGCAGCTGCGGGACGTGCTGCCCGACTTCCCCAGCAGCACTGAATTGGTGCTGGAGGAGAGCGGCAAGGTTCCCGCCACCAGCGTGCTGTACAAGTACGCACGCAGCCACGGTGAGGAGCGGGAATTCCGTCCGCTGGTGGGGGAGGACCTGCTGCGCTGGATTCGGCAGCAATTCGCCGAACGGCAAGCCAGCGTGCACCCGCTGGCAATCCAAACCCTGGCCGCCTACGTGGGCCCGGACCTGCTGCTGCTGGAGCGCGAGATCGACAAGCTGTGCGCCTATGCCGCGGGGCGCGCGGTGCAGGAAGAGGACGTGGCCGAGATGGTCTCCTCGGCGGCCGACACCAAGGTGTGGGGCATGATCGATGAGGCGGCGCGAGGCAATGCGCCGGCCGCGCTGCTGCAGCTGCGCCAGGTGCTGGCCGACAGCGCCAACCCTCCGCTGCGCACGCTGGGAGCCATCGCCAACCGCTTCCGACTGATGCTGATGATCAAGGAGCTGGCCGATCAGCGTCTGTCGGACGGCGCTGTCGCACAGCGGACCGGCCAGCAGGACTGGTCCATACGCAACACGCGGCCCCTGCTGCGGCACTTCACCCTGCCCGAGCTGAAGCGCATCCATGAGCTGCTTCTGGAAACCGACATCGCGCTGAAACACAGCCCGATGGACGACAAGCTCACCCTGGAGTTGCTGGTGCTGGCCATCGCCCGCAGAGACCTTGCGCCCCAGGAATCGCTCCCGGAACCCGAGCTCGACAGCTGATCCAGAAGCGCTGTAACCTCAGCCGCGGGCCTTGGGGACCTCTGCCGTTCGCACTACGCCGCTGGTGCTAGCCTAAAGTTACTAATCGGTAGAGGGCATCTTGTGCAGCGGCGCTTGTGCCGCTAGCTTGGCCTCACCTGGTTGGTTGTGCCCACGCGAGGGACCCGGCCAGGTGAGGGCGTGGTCAGTGGGTCCTTGACTTTCGGCGCCTGCTACCAGGGCTTCGTGCTGGGCGAGGGTCCTTCGGACTTGACTGGCGCCCTCACGTTGATGTCAGCCGCGACGGTAGGCAGTCCGGTGGGCGTCGTATTCTGGAAGAGTCGATGGTCCAGGCCTTGGCGACGCGCCGCTTGATAGCCTTACAAGCGTGTCACGCACGGGAGTAGAGGCCAAACCGGCCTGGTCTCGCGTGCCGCGGTCTGTACGCTCGGCTGCAGCCGATCTGCTCGGCGCTCCGGTGGCACGGGCAGAGCGCGTCTACGGCGGTTACTCACCGACGCCGACCTTCCGGCTGAGACTGGCTGACGGGAGGCGGGCCTTCTTCAAGGGTTCGATCTCTGGCGACAACCCGTTCGCCGAGGAGGCCCTGCGGCGCGAGGAGCGCGTCTACAGGGAGCTGGGCCACCTTATTGGGCCATGGGCGCCGGCGTTCCTGGGTAGTCTTGCCCTCGACGGCTGGCATGCGCTCTTGCTCGAGGACCTCGGCCCGCGCAGTGTGCCGCCCTGAACGCCGCGCCTCGCCCGCAAGGTGATGCAGGCCACGGCGACGTTTCATGCCGCCACGCTCGGCCGCGAGCTGCCGGACTGGGTCGACCGTGGCGACAACTGGCGCGAGGTCGGTGTGGCCTATTGGCGGGAGGCAGTTGGGCTGTGGGCGACGGCTGCCCTGGCGAAGCCGCGCGACGACGAAGCCTTGCACTGGCTGGAGCAGGCTGCTCAGCGTTTCGCCGCCCTCGAAGCACGCAGCGACACGCACCGCCAGGTCCTGCTCCACCGCGACATCCGCTCGGACAACCTCCGCTGGCGCCAGAGCCACCTGTACCTTCTGGACTGGCCGGCCGTCATGCCTGGCAACCCCGAGGAGGACCTGGCGGCCTTCGCCCAGAGCATCACACTGGAAGGAGGGCCGCCGCCCGAGCAGCTAGTGGCCTGGTATGCCGAGCGCCTGCCGGTGGCTGGCGCAGTCCTCGATGCCGCGCTCGCAGCCGTGTGCGGCTATTTCGCCACCAATGCACCCAAGCCCGAGTTGCCGCTCTTGCCGCGACTGCGGATCTTCCAACGCGCCCAGCTACGGGTAACTCTCGCGTGGGCGGCCCGGCGGCTCAGCCTGCCGGACCCAGGATGGCTGACGGCTCTCGCCTGAGCTTGTCAGCAGGCCCCTCATGAGGTTTTCGACGGTCCCAGCCGTCGGATATCGATGGCAGCGCTACGAGGATCAGGCCGCCATGCAGGCTGGGTTCGGCGGGGATTGTCGACCTGCCGATGCCGGCTGGTTGCCAGGGCTCAGGCTTTGCCGAGCGCAGCTTGATTGAATCTTTTCATCAAGCGCGAGAGGCGCCGCGCGGCGTTGTTGGGGTGCAGAATCTTATGGCTCGCCGCCGTGTCCAGCGCCTTCTGCGCCTGGATGATGGCCGCGTCGGACGTGTCGACATCGGTATGGATGGCCTCCACGGCGCTGCGCACGTAGGTCCTCACGGCCGAGCGGGTGGCCCGGTTGCGGGCCGCGTTCCGGCGCATCTCATTCATTCGCTTTTCGGCGTTCTTGCCCTTACCCTTCGGCAACAGTCACTCCTGGTGAATTCTCTCGGTGTCAGCCGTGCACACATCCGGCAGGTAACGGATAACTGTAACACTTCCCTGGTGCTAGCCCTGCTTGCTCGGTCGCGCCTTGCGCAGCTCGTCCAGCACGGCGCTGAGCTGCACGCTCAAGCTGTGGAGCTGCGCCAGCAGGCGGTTGAATTCGTCTCGTGTGGGCACGTCGGCCCGCTTGAGGGCGCCCACGATGCGCTCCTCCACCAGTCCGGCGGCGTCACCGCGCACCTGCCGGCGCCGCTCGATGACACTTTCCACCGAGCGCAGCACTTCGGTTTCGGTGAGGTGCCCCAGTTCGATGGCGGTGTTGATCACCCGCTCCGTTTCCTGTTCGGCCAGCTGCACGAGGCCCATGCCGGTGATGGTGCGGCGAAACTGTCCAAACGTCGCCGTCCCGGCCTGCACCAGCCCGGTGAGCACGGTTTTGCTGGCCGGGCTCGCAGCGTGGCGCTCCCGCTCCAGCAGAATCTGCGTGAGGACTACGGTGCTGATGTCCTCCTCGCTGTCGTTGTCAATCACCTTCACGTCCTGCCCAGCCCGCACCAGTTGGGCAATGCCCTCCAGGGTGATGGCGCGGCGCTCCAGCGTGTCGTACAGCTTGCGATTGGAGTAGCGCTTCACCAGGTGCACGGCCGCCACGCTGCTAGCGCCCTGCCCGCAAAACGGGCGCGTGCGCCGCGATGGCCGCCACCAGCCCGGCGGCCGTGTACGGTTCGGCTGTCATGCTCACCCGCAGGCCCCGCGCCTCCGCGGCGCGCCGCGTCTCCGGACCGATGCAGGCCACGGCCACATTGCCGGGAAGCGTACCGGCCAGATCGATGAAGTGCGCCACGGTGGATGCGCTGGTGAAGGCCACGAGCTGCAGCTGCCCGCTGGCGAGCAAGCTCCGCAGCGGGGCAGCACTGGCC
>JBOGTU010000240.1:0-4686 GCA_050695655.1 Chloroflexota bacterium
CTGAAATCATAGGCTCTCCCTCCTGTCGGCCACACATCTTATCGCTCACGTCAACGAAAGGAGGCAAAGCCGGCCTCACGGGCACGCTTCTTGTACCAGTGGCAGATGAGGTGCACCACTGCAGGGAGCCTGCACCCAGTATGCCGCCCATACTGCTAGCGATTACACCACAACCACTGCCTGCTGGCCTGCGCCCGCCCGAATGGTGCGAATCGCCTCTGGGCGGAACTGTGCCAGCTCGACTTTCCGGCAAGGGCCGCCTCAGGCTGTGCATCCCCCGGATCTGGCGGGCGTGGCTCGATCGATGTGAGAGGCGGCCCGAGCGCGTCGCGCGAGCCAAAGTGCTTCTCGCGCTGGCCGATGGCGCGGCATGTAGCGGCGTGGGGCAGCGGAGGAGCAGCGCTCAAGGCGGGCGCCCATCATTGCATGGTGATATCATTGTGATATGGAACAAGGCAAGAGCAGGTCGTTCGCACTCCGTATCGAGGCTCACCTCGTCGACCCGCTGCAGAAGCTGAAGAAACAGAACCGGCGCAGCATGAATTCAGAGATCAATGCCGCCCTTGACGCCTGGGTCGCTGGGCTGCCAGCGAGCGACGCGGTGACCACGGCCACTGAGGGCTCGATGCTGGCGGCGAAAGAGCGCGCCAAGACGCCAAGAAAAAAGCTCAAGACCACGGAGGCCATTGCGACCGCCGCGGCGCCCGAGGCCCCCAGCAGCTAAGGTGCGCCGCTCCGCGCGGGCAACCGCGGTAGAGAATGGAATGGCCGCTGGCTGGGCGTCAGCACCCGCCCCCTGCCGGATCTCGGTCACTTCACACAACGCCTGCTTGTCCGGCGCGAAGATACACAGGGTCCGTCCTTGCGCGTTGGCCAGCGCGAGTCTGGCCATCCCGCGGTATCGCCGAGATGAGTCCGCTCGCGCGTGCCTCAGCCGAGGACCTGATTCGAGCGCGTTGCGCTGGCGCTGCAGCATTATCCGCCGCCAGGCCGGCCACGCGGCGCCTCGGCTGAAACAGGCATGATTGACGGAGCCAGGCGAAGGAGGCAATCGCACAATGGTGGAATCTTCTGGCGGCCTGCGCCACGTCCGTGGAGAGGATTGCACCGTCGGCACCGCTCAGACGCCCGGTATGAACCGCACGGCAGCGTTGTCTGGCGAGTCGGTTGGGTCAGAGGCGATCTGGATGGGTGAGACGCACATGGACGCGCATACGCACTCAGCCCCGCACCACCATGGAGACTCGGAGAGCGCGCTGTACATCGCGTCGGGTCACCCCACATTCATCTATAGGGACGGCGACCATGAAGTGCGGATCACCACGAAGCCAGGCGACTATGTCTACGTTCCGCCGTTCGTCCCGCACATCGAAGCCAACGACAGTGACGAACTGGCAGTCGTCGTGATCGCCCGAAGCACTCAAGAAGCGATCGTCGTCAACCTGGAGGGGCTCTAGCGTTTAGTCGCTTCTTGGCCGACAACGGTTGGTGTGTAGTGTTGGTTGGCAGACGACGATGACGCTTGTTACGATGGCGCATCATGCCGATGCTGCCAAACGATCTGATTGACATTGCACATGCCTGCCAGAATGCCCTGCGGCCGGCCGCCGACGCCGATTGGAGCGTCAAGGCTGGCACGCTCGACTGGGATTGCCGCCAGACGTTGCTGCACATGGTCTCCGCGCCAATGTTCTACAGCATCAACCTGGCGATGCGATCCACCACACCGCTGCGGGGCCTTGGGGTCGCTAGCGCCGAGACGCCCATCGCGACACTGATTGAGTTGGCCGAGTACTCATCGACCATTCTGGCTCGTCTGGCCAGCGAAGCCCCATCCGACGCGCGCGGGTGCCATCCCGCTGGGATGGCCGATACCGAAGGCTTCCTGGCGATGGCCGGCAACGAGCTGATGAACCACGCTTACGACATCACCAGCGGTCTGAATTCCCCGTTCGCCCCGCCAGGCGAGCTAGCGGAGAAGGTGCTGCGGCGGCTGTTTCCCTGGTCGCCCCGCGACACCGAGCCGTGGCCAACCCTGCTGTGGGCGGCCGGCCGTTGCAACCTGCCCGGCCACGGCAGCCAGGAGGCCGACTGGTGGGTGCAGTGCGCTCCCTTGTCCGAGTGGAACGGGCGTATCCGCAAGCGAGCGCCTGCACCCCCCGCTCGATAGATCGAGCGCCGCAGACCATCATTTGACCATTCGAACGCAAACCGTACCAAGGAGATAAAGATGCTCAGCGTCGAAGAGAACGAGCTCATCTCGCGAGTTGGCCTGGGGACACCAATGGGCAACCTGATGCGTGAGTACTGGGTCCCGGCCATGCTCTCGTCGGAGGTCGTCGCCGACGGCGACCCGGTGCGAATCCTGCTGCTGGGGCAGCGACTCATCGCCTTTCGCGACAACACCGGGGCTGTTGGCTTGCTAGCCGACGCCTGCCCACACCGCGGCGCCTCGTTGTTCTTCGGCCGCAACGAAGAGTGCGGCCTCCGCTGCGTGTACCACGGCTGGAAGTTCGACGTGACCGGCGCTTGCGTCGACATGCCCAACGAGCCAGCCGAGAGCAACTTCAAGCACAAAGTGCGGGCCACAGCCTACCCATGCCAGGAACGCGGCGGGGTGGTTTGGACGTACATGGGCGGCCGCGGCGCGCCACCGCCGCTGCCCGCCATCGAGGCCAACTGCGCGCCGGACAGCAGCGTCCGCGCCTTCAAGCAGGACTGCAACTGGCTGCAGGTCCTCGAGGGCGACATTGACACCGTACACGCCAGCTTCCTCCACGCGGGCGGTGTGCGCCCGGAGGACGAGCCGCCGGGCTCCTTCGCCGAGTACCGGGTTCGGAACCGCAGCGCCCGGCTTCAGGCGACCGATGTGGACGCCGGCTGCGCCTATGGCGCCGAGCGCGAGGGCCCGCCTGGTATGAACTACTGGCGCATTGGGCATTTCCTCATGCCCTTTTACTCACTGGCCGCCACGGGCGTGCTTGGTGTCACCAAGAGCACTATCTGCCGCGTGCCGATGGACGACTACAACACGCTGTCGTTCTTCATGAACGCCAGTCTCGACCAGCGCGAACGAGCGGTCGCTAACAGGAAAGATAAGAACGGCGGCGTGTTCGGAAACGCTACCCCGTTTGCAACGCTCCCCAACCGTACCGACTGGCTGGGCCGGTTTCGCATTCCGCCGACCGGCGAGAATGACTTCTTCATCGATCGGCAGGCACAGCGAGCCAATCGCGGGGTCAACGGCTACTCCGGGATCCCTGGCGTGACCGTTCAGGACGCCGCGATGACCTGGAGCATGGGGCCAATCTACGATCGCAGCAAAGAGCACCTGGGAACGTCCGACACTATGGTGATCGAGGTTCGGCGGCGTCTCATCCGAGCTGCCCGAGCGCTCGCGGAGCTGGGCGAGGCCCCGCCCGGTGTCGATGCCCCGGAAGCCTACGCCGTCCGGTCGGGCGGTATTTTCCTGCCGAAGGGCGCGGATTGGTTCATGGCTACGGTTGAGCTTCGCAAGGCGTTTGTGGACCAGGCGGACGTCGACATGGCGATCAACGGCTATTAGGACGACAGTGAGCAGTAAGCGCAGCATCCGCCCGCGATCTGAACATCGCCCATGCGGGCCCGCTTCCCCTGCTACCAAGCGTCATGGTGCCTCTGCTCGCCCTGGCCATTGCTACCGAGAGCGGCTTCGGGCCGGTCGCGCTGGCCTACCCGGCCGGACATCACGGAGCCCGTGGTGGCCGATTGCGGCGTCATCATGGGCCTGTACTCCATCATCCTGGGCGCGGGCGGGCTGGTTGGTGGGGCCCCTTCGCCCAGGCCTGAGGCTTCGATAGCCTCGTTTTCGTAACGGTCATCCTCGGGGCAATCGCCGCTGTGTGGTCCTGGCTGTGCGCCGCCGTGAGCACCCGGCGAAAGCAGCGGTTCGCGCTGGCTAATGCTAATCTGCCTTGAGCGTGCCGGCCTCAGCTCGAGTGCGATGTTCAACGCTCCTGGACAGCATGCCCAGGGTCGAGACGACGAACGGCGTGAGGTAGGTCGTCGCAATCTTCGGGATGAGGCTCCAGGTTCAGTGGCCCTGCACGAGCTCGTCGGCGTGAGCCAGGTGCCGATGACCACGCAATGCTCGCGACCCTGCGCACGTGCTGGGGGCGAAAGATGCGCCCGCGATTTCCCGCCAGCGCCGCAGTAACCGACTCGGGACGGATTCATCCCTCACGACACTGGACATAGCGCACGTGTCACCGGATTGTTGGTAGAGGAAGTCGAGGTCGATGGCCACCTGGTCTGGTGGCACAGCCATGCAGCAGTGCCTTCGCCCGAGCACCCTGCGGAGTCGGTGCGGCTGATGCCCCACCTCGATTGCTACGGGCTTGGCTGCCATGCGCGGGGCCAGTTGGTACCGCGCGAATGGCACGCGCGAGCACTGGTGGCCGGCGCCATCGGACCCGTTCCCGTGCCCCTGGTAGATGGGATCGTGGCAGGGACCTGGACGCAGCCCAGCGGTCCCCGTACGGCCTTTTACGGTGCACACAGAACTATCGGCATCAAGTCCTCCCGGGTCAGTTCGTATGATTGGCTTTCAGCCTACGCCCTCGGCCCGCTTGGGCTGGCTACAGCTGGTCTTGTTGCCGAGCGCATCGACGCGGGCTAGGCTAGTACACCGTCGCCTAAGTTCCTGAC
>JBOGTU010000241.1:0-13110 GCA_050695655.1 Chloroflexota bacterium
GACGCCGTCATGAACAGGTGCATGGGGAGAAAGGCGACGAAGGCGGCCGCCGCCAGGCCGCCCGCGAACCAGCCTGGGAACACCAGCAGCGCACAGCACGCGACCAGCACCAGCAGAGCGGCGCCGAACAGCACCGAGAGCGCGCGCAGCGCAAACAGGCGGCCGCCGGCCTTGTAGATCACTGCCCCGATGGCGTAGTACAGCGGCGGCTGATGCGATTCGTAACGGTAAGCGGCGATGTTGGTGAGCGCGTCGCGCGGCCCGGGCGGCCCAGTGCTGGGATAGTCGCCCCGTTCCAGCACGGGCAGCTGCGCGTGGTCGGCCAGGTACTTCACGTAATTGTAGTGGGCTGGCTCGTCCGGAGCTTGCCAGGCCGGAACGAGCTGAGCGAATGCCAGCCCCAGCGCCACGTAGAGCAGGACGATCAGACCCAGCAGCGCGCGCGCCGTCCCAACGGTGAGGGCCTTGCCGAGCGCTGGCTCAGTGGTTGTAGCGGCCCCGGAGATCATTCAACCGCACGTTGATGGCATCCTGGAGGTTCTGCAGGGAGTCGCGCAGGGGGCTCACCTTGCTGCCCGCGGCGTAGTACCAGTGCACCGGCACCTCGCGGACGCGAAAGCCGAGCTTGCGGGCCAGGAAGAGGACCTCGACGTCGAACCCGGTCACCTTGCTGCGCTGAATAATGGGACTGTCCTCGCCGTACAGCCGCACGGCGGAGAAGATGGCCCGCGCGGCCGGCAAGGTGAAGGCCTTGAAGCCGCACTGCGTATCCTCGAAGCGCTGGCCGGTGACCACGTGGACGACGCGGGTGAAGACGCGGCCCATGAGGTGCCGCGACCAGGGCTCGTCGATGCGCACCGCGCCCGGCGCCTCGCGCGAGGCGATCACAACGTCGCAGCCTTGCTCGAAGCAGGGCAGGAAATCGGCGAAGGCTTCGATGGGCGTGGAAAGGTCCGCATCCGAGAACAGCGCGTAGCGGCTTCGCGCAGCCAGCATGCCCGTGCGCACGGCGTAGGCCTTGCCCCGGTGCTGCCCGGCGATGACCCGCAAAGGAACCTCATGCCCGGCAAAAAGCTGCACCACATCCGGCGTGCCGTCGGTGCTGCCATCGTCCACCACGAGGATGGTGGAGGCGTAGGGCTGCTGAGACAGGAACTGGCTCACGCGGGTGAGGGTGGCGCCGATGCGCTCCTTCTCGTTGTAGGTGGGGATGACAACGGTCAGGAGCGGAGAATCAGGCGAGGAGGGATTCAATGTACTGATCGCTCACGCGCCGCGCGCGCATGATCCGCCGCCGTTCCGGCAGCGTCCAGCGGGCATCGAGCAGGCCTGCGGCTTGGCCCCGCAGCCTGGCCCGGGCCGCCGGTTCGCGACTGTGCCGCAGCGCATCGAACGCCAGCTTTGCTTCCTGCCGGATGATTTCTCGCCAGTGGCGGCGCCACAGGGCCGGCGGAATGTCCTTGAGGGCAATGTTGATGAAGTTACGGCCGCAGCGGTAGCTCGCCAGAACGCCTCCCCCTGAGGCGCTGCCCCAATGATAGGCCAGCGCGGTCGGCACATAGAGGCAGCGCCAGCCGCCGAGCTGCATGCGAAAGCTCCAATCCACATCCTCGCAGTAGCCGACGAAACGCTCGTCGAACCAGCCGATCTCGTCGAACAGCCGGCGACGGTACAGGGCCGCGCCGGCGCAGGCGCCAAATACATACTCTGGCCGGTCGTACTGGCCGGCATCCGGCTCGTGCGCACCGCGGTTGGCGGGCGTGCCGTTGCCACGAAAGCTATCGCCGGCGGAATTGATGGTGCGGCGGTCCATGAACAGCATTTTGGACGCGCACGCGCCAACGCCAGGGTTCGCCCGCAGGCCTTCCCACAGTGCCCGCAGCCAGCCCGGTGCCACCTCAACGTCGTTGTTCAGCAGGGCCACAGCCTCACCGTGGCACTGGCGGACGCATTCGTTGAACGCGGCCGTGATGCCGCGGTTGCGCGGCCAGCCCGCGAGCCGAATGCTGGGCAAAATGGCTCGGGCGAGGGCCAGCGATTCATCCGTGGACCCGTCGTCCACCATGACCACGTCGAAGTCTCGGAAGGTCTGGCTTTGCAGCGCTCGCAGACACGGCTGCAGCAGGCGCGCGCCGTTGTAGTTGGGGATGGCCACGGTGATGCGCGGCGCTGCCGTACCTGGCTCTTGGGCAGCGGCGGTCATGGCGAGGGGAAGGGCACGGATGGCACAGGGGACGCCGCCGCGCGCTGCATGTATTCGCGCAGCGCCTCACGCCAGCTGCGCGAATACATGCCCAGGGCCGCGCCACGCACGTTCTCGAGCACGGAGTAGGCGGGCGGTCGCGCCGCCCGAGGGTAGTCGGCCAGCTTGATGGGTTCGATGGGCAGGTTCACGCCGGCGAGGTGCAGGATGGCGTGCATGTACGCCAGGCGTGAGCAGGACCCGGCGTTGGGCAGGTGGTACAGGCCGTACTGGCCGCTGGCGGCCAGCTCCGTCAGCTTGCCCGCCAGGTCCAGCGCGTAGGTGGGCGCTGAGATCTCGTTGTCCACGCCTCGCAAGGGAGCGCCACGGCTTGCGGCGGCCAGGATTTTGGCGATGAAGTTGTTGCCGCCAGGCCCGAATATCCACGATGCGCGCACGATGTAGTGCCGGCCGCAGGCCTCCTGCACGGCGCGCTCACCCCGCAGTTTGGTGAGGCCGTAGGTATTGATCGGGTGGGGCGCATCGTCCTCGCGGTACGGCGTGCTGGCCTGGCCGTCGAACACGTAGTCGGTGCTGATGTACACCAGCCAGGCGCCGTTGCGTTCGCACCAGCGGGCCACGTGACCCGGCCCCTCGCCATTCACCCGTTCGGCGTACTCGCGGTTGGTTTCGCAGCCATCCACATCGGTGTAGGCGGCGGTAAGCACGACGCCACCGGGCATAGCCGCGTCCAGCGCGCGGGCAATTGTCTCTGGCTCGGCCAGGTCAATATCCTGGTGGCCGAGGCGAACATCCGCGGGCACGTGGCGGCCGAGCTGGCTGGCCGCGCCGATCACGGCCGTGCGCACCATGGAGCTCAGCGTTCGGAGCGGCTGGTGGCCAGGCGCTGGCCGTACTGCCGCTGGTAGTAGGCCTGGTAGTCGGCGTTCTTAAGCGGCCGCCACCAGGCTTCGTGCTCTTGGTACCAGGCTACGGTGAGGGCGAGCGTCTCGTCCACGCTGTGCCGCGGTTGCCAGCCCAGCCCGCGGAGCTTGCGGGAGTCCACGCTGTAGCGGCGGTCATGCCCGGGGCGGTCGTCCACGTAGCGCTTGAGGTGGGCCGGTTTGTCCAGCAGCGCCAGTACGGAGTCCGCCACCTGCACGGTGTTGAGGTGGGCGTTGGCGCCCACGTTGTAGATCTCGCCGGCCCTCCCGGCCCGCAGCACCAGGTCAATCGCGGCGCAGTGATCGTCCACATAGATGTAGTCACGCAACGCGCCGCCGTCGCCATAGATGGGCAGCATCAGATCGTCCAGCGCGTTGGTGACGAACAGCGGCACCACCTTTTCGGGATACTGCCGTGGACCGATGGTGTTGGCGCCACGAGTGATGCGCGCGTCCAGCCCGTAGCTCTCGAAGTAGGAGCGTACGAGCAGGTCGCCCGCGGCTTTGGCAGCGGAATAGGGGCTGCGCGGATCGAGCCGGTCGGTTTCCAGCGAGCTGCCGCTCAGCACCGCGCCGTAGACCTCATCCGTGGACACCTGCACATAGCGGGTGCCGCCGCCCGCCAGCGCTGCCTTGAGCAGCGTTTGCGTGCCCTGGACATTGGTGCGGATGAACTCGTCATCGTCCAGTAGCGAACGATCTACATGCGTTTCAGCGGCGAAGTTCAGGACTGCGTCCTGCTCCGCCAGGAGCTCGCGCACCAGCGCTGAGTCGGCGATGTCGCCCTGCACGAAGTGCATACGATCGGTCAGATCGGCCAGGTTGGCGCGGTTGCCGGCATAGGTCAGCTTATCGAGCACGGTCACGTAGTCCTCGGGGTGCTGGCGCAGCACGTAGTGAACGAAGTTGCTGCCGATGAACCCGGCTCCGCCGGTAACCAGGAGCTTCACTCGGCTGCGCGGCACGCCGCGCGCTGGGTGCTCATGGTGCGCTGTGCGGGCTGGGGCATGAGGCTGGCCTCAGACATCAACCGTAGTAGGGGCGATTCCCGCCGCTGGCTTTGACGTTGTTGATCACGACGCCCAGAAAGCGCGTGGGCAACTCCTCCAGCGTTCGCTTGGCGCGCTTGGCGGCCTCGCGCCGGGCTTTGCCCGCGCTGAGCACAAGGATGGCGCCGTCCACCCGTGTGGCCAGCACGGCGGCATCCGTCACCGCCAGGACGGGTGGAGTGTCGAACAGGACGTAGTCTGCCGCGTCGCGCAGTTCGCGCACCACCTGCGCCATGCGCTTGGAGCCGAGAATCTCGGCCGGGTTGGGCGGGAGCGGGCCGCTGGTGAGCACATCCACGCCCGTGGCCTCGTTCCGCTGCAGAAACTGCCGCGCACTCTCCTGCGTGAGCAGCAGCGAGGTGACCCCGCGCTCGTTGGCCAGGCCGAAGAGCGCGTGCAGGCTGGGCTTGCGCAGGTCGCAGTCAACGGCAATGACTGACGCGCCAGTTTGCGCCAGGCTGATGGCCAGGTTGGCGACCACTGTGGACTTGCCCTCAGCCAGGGCCGAGCTGGTGATCACCATGGAGCGCACTGGGGAGTCCAGGCTCTTGAACTGGATGTTGGTGCGCAAGGTGCGAAAAGCCTCCGCCAGAGGCGACTGCAGGTCGCTGTTCCCGATCAGGGGTGACTCAGTGTCGATACCGCTTCCTCACGTTTGGTGCTCATGGTGCTGGGGCGGCGCTTGCCGCGGCGTACGCGGGGTATGGCCGCCAGGGTGCGCGCATCCAGTAAGGTCTCGGCTTCCTCGGGGCTCCGGATCGTGTCGTCCAGGTACTCAATCAGCAGCACCAGCAACACGCCAATCAGCACGCCCAGCACCCCGCCGACGACCACGTTGACCTTGGTGCGCGGCTTGAAGGGCGCCGTGGGAACGCGGGCCGGGTTGAGTACGCTGGGCAGAATCACATCCTGCTGGGTACCCAGCACTGCGGCGGCGCGACTTGCCTCTGCCTGCTGCTGCTCCAGGAAGAGCGCATCCAGCTTGTTGGCCACGGCGGCGGCGCGATTGGGATCCTTGTCCTCCACGTCCACGGTGATGGTGAGGCTCTGGTTCACGGGCGCGACCTTGATCTCGGACTGCAGCTTCTCCACCGGCATATCCAGTTGCAGCTGCTGATCCACCTCGTTCACCAGCGGATAGCTGTCCAGAATCGCGGCGTACTGGTTCAGCAGGCCGCCCTGGGTGAGGGTGATGTAGCCGGTGGCGTTGCCGTTGCCACCCAGGCTGGCGCCTGCCTTGAGGCTGGTTGTAGCGCGAAACAGTGGAGTGGTGGCTTTGCTGATTCCGTACGCCGTGCCCGCGGCAATCACCGCCACCAAGCCTACGATCCACCAACCCTTCCAGATCAGCGCCAGGTAGCGCTTAAGTTCCAACGTAGGCGATCATAACAGCCTGGTTTAGGGTCACGGCAGGCTGATTCGCGCCGCGGCTGCTCCACTGCCATTGGCCGAAGGGGGCTGTGCCAGGCCCTTCAGTGGAGCGTGGCCGCTGGCTTTGGGAATGGAACCAAGCACCCGAAAGCCCAGTTCCTCGGCCTGCGCCGCGGAGGTGATGTGATCGTCCAAATAGTCCAGTAGGAAGGCCAGCCCCAGGCCGACGACGATGCCGATGACCACGCGTCCGGCGACGAAGATCAGGTCGAGCAGGCGGCCGGTGAGGCCCTCACTGGAGCCGGGATCAATGGCAATGGCTTTGAGCACGGGTGAATCGAGGATGGCGTAATAACGCTGCCCGTGGTCGACGATCTCACGGGCGCCGGCCTGCGCCAGGGCCACCGCTTTGGCCTCGGTGGGCGCATCGATCTCCAGGCTCAGCAGGTGGTTGGCCTGCTTCTTGGCGGTCCAGGCTTTCTCCAGCTGGCGCGCGGTGATGGGGAAGCTCACATCCTTGGCGACGTTCTGGTTGAACAGCGGCGAGGCCACAATCTTGGTGAGGTCCTCCACCACGCTCTGCGTGTAGAGCGATCGGTTCTGCTCGTCCAGCCCGGGCAGAATGACGTTGGGGCCGGGCGGCGGTGGCGAGAGGGAGATGAGTGCCTGGGCGCGGTACCCGGGCGGCGAGATGATGGTGAGCGCCCCGCTGGCGATGATCGCCGCGCCGATGACGGCGATGACCACCCACTTCCAGCGGAGGATCACGGCCCAGAAGGCCCTAAGCTCCATACAGCACTCCCTCCAGAAATTCCCGCAGCCGCGTCTTGAACACGTCGCTGTCGAAGCGCAGCGCGTGCCGGCGGATCGCGCCCGGATCGTACCGTGCCGGGTCAAACGCCCGCAGCGTGCGCGACAGGGAGTCTACCGTTTGTTCGGCGAACAGCTCCCCGGTTTGGCCTGGCAGCACAGTATCCAGCGCACCGCCGGCGGCATAGGCAATCACCGGGCGGCCGGATGCTTGCGCTTCTACAGGCGTGATGCCGAAGTCCTCTTCGCCGGGGAAGAGGAAGGCGCGGCAGCGGCTCACGTAGCGCTGCACCGCGTCATCGTCGGCTATGAACCCCAGGAACTTCACCGTGGGGCCGGCCATGGCTCGCAGCCGCGGCAGATCGCGCCCATCGCCAATGATGACGAGCGGCAAGGCCAGCCGGGTGCAGGCCTCCACGGCCAGGTCAATCCGCTTATACGGCGCCAGGCGTGACAATACCAGATAGTAATCCTCCACCTGGGAGGCGATGCGCTGGCGCTGCACCTCCACTGGCGGGTAGATCACGGGCGCCTGCAAGCCGTACGCTCGCTGAATGCGCTCCGCCACTGCGTGGGAGATGGCCACGAAGCGGTCGACGCGGCGAGCTATGGCGCGGTCCAGCCGGCGCACCACCTGCATGGCCGCCGGGAGAATGGCACGCTGGGCTCGCCCGAACCCCTCACGCTGCACGTACTCGGCGGTGCTCCAGGCCCAGCGCATAGGGGTGAGGCAATAGCACACGCTGGGCGCGTTACCCGTGCGCACGCTGTTGGCGAAGCCCTGGGTGTTGGTGAGCACCAGGTCGCAGCCGCTCAAATCGAACGCTCGGAAGGCCACTGGATAGAGGGGAAAGTAGGCGCGGTGGTGCTGGAAGACGCCCGGCAGCCGCTGCATGAAGGAGGTGCGCACCGGCATAGCACGGATGGCTGCCGGCATGTTGGCCGGCTCGTAGATCGAGGTGTACACCGTAGCCTGGGGCAGCAGCTCGAACATGGCCTGGAGCACGCGTTCCGCCCCACCGCCCCGCTGGTTGAGGTAGTCGTGCACCAGGGCCACGCGCAGCTCCTCCAGCGGCAGCTGGCGGCGGGCGCGCCCCAGCGCCGGCGCGGTGAGCTCGGCGATGGGGTTAGAAGGAGCCAGTGCCGCTGAGGATGGCCGGGATGGTTTTCAGCAGGATGCTGAGGTCCAGCCCAAGCGACCAGTTTTCGATGTAGTAGATGTCCATGAGCACCATCTCTTCGAAGTTGAGATGGCTCCGGCCGCTCACCTGCCACAACCCGGTGAGACCGCCCGCCACGAAGAGGCGCTTGCGCTGCCACGGCTCGTACTGCAGCACTTCGGCCGGCAATGGCGGCCGCGGGCCAACCAGGCTCATGTCGCCGCGGATGACGTTCCACAGCTGGGGCACCTCGTCAATGCTGGTGCGGCGGATGACGCGGCCCACGCGGGTGAGGCGCGGGTCGTTGCGGATCTTGAGGATGGGCCCCTCGGTTTCGTTCAGGGCGCGCAACTGGTGCCATTCGTCCTCCGCGCCCTGGCG
The DNA here is from genome assembly GCA_050695655.1 of Chloroflexota bacterium. GTDB lineage: Bacteria > Chloroflexota > JAJPGV01 > JAJPGV01 > JAJPGV01 > DATKQD01. The sequence goes on from JBOGTU010000241.1 coordinate 7,898, forward strand.
CATAGAACGGAACTTGAAGAAGGTGAAGTGCCGGCCATCCTTGCCCACGCGAAGCTGGCGGTGCAGCACCGGCCCGGGCGAGTCCAGCGCGATAGCCAGCGGCACGATCACCCACAGCGGGAGGCTGAGCACCAGCAGCAGGCTGGCCACCACCGCGTCCAGCGCACGTTTGAGCACAAAGTTCCAGCCGGCGATGGCGCTCTCGCGGAAGCCGATCACCGGGATGCCCGCGATCTCGTCCACATCCACGCGCGAGAGGCTCATCTCGAACAGATCCGGAATCACCCGGTAGCGGACGTTCTGCTCCTGGCAGTAGCCAATGAGCTCCCACGCATGTTGGTGCGCCGTCGAGGGCAGCGCGATGATCACCTCGGACACGGCGAAATCGCGGATGATGCTCGCCAGCTGATCGATTCGCCCCAACTGTGAGAAGCGGCCGAAGCGCCCGTCAGGGTGGGGATCGTCATCTAAAAAACCAAGCAGCCTATAACCGAGGGTCGGTTGGGCTGCCACGTGCTGCATGACCATTTTGCCCACGTCACTCGCACCCACCATGATCAGGTTCACCACGCCCACGCCGCGGCGGTGCAGCCAGGCGCGCAGGCCGCCCTGGGCAGCCTTGCTGGCCGCGAGCAGCAGGATCATCAGCGCCCAGGAGGTGATGTACAGCAGGCGCGACTCGGCGTAGACGTGTGATAGATAGGTGAGGATGATGAGCAGCCCCATGGATACGGTGCAGCCATTGAAGATGGCGGTGATTTGCCGCGGCATGCCGGCCACGCGGACGCCCCGATACAGCCCGGTGTAGGGCAGAATCACGGCCAAAATCACCGTCAGCGTGATCTCTGTGGAGAGGAAATCGCTGAGCTGCACATAGTTGAAGTCGCTGACTTGGCGCGGGAAGCCGAGCGGGTAGCGAATAAGGTAGGCACACACGAAGGCCGCGTTGGCGATCACCAGATCGAACAGCCACGAGCCCAGGGGATACGCCCAGCTGGGGCGAGCCCCGGCCGCCGTGGCCGCGGGACGCAGAGGCTCCGCATCCAGGCGAAGCGCGCGCTGGCTCACTGCTCCCGCGCCGCTTGGCGATACGCCGCCACCGTGTGATCCGCTGCCTGGGCCCAGGTGAACATCGCCGCCTGGCGAAGTCCAGCCTGGCTCATCTGCTCTTGCTTTTCGGGCGATTCCAGCACCTCCGCGATAGCGGCAGTTAGGTCCTGCGTACGGTTGGGGTCCACCAGCAGTGCCGCGGAACCCACGACTTCGGGCAGCGAGGAGACATTAGAGGTGACGACTGGCGTCCCGCAGGCCATGGCTTCCAGCGGCGGCAAGCCGAAGCCTTCATACAGAGAAGGGTACACAAACAGCGCGGCGGAGTTGTACCAGAGCGCCTGCTCTTCGATTGGTACGTAGCCGGCAAAGCGCACGCGGCTGCCCAACCCGAGCGCTTCAACCGCGGCAAACACGTCGCTGGTCATCCAACCCCGGCCACCGGCAATCACCAGGTCATACCCGGCCAGCCCCTGGGCCAGCAGCCGCGCGTACGCGTGCAGCAGCGCCACGATGTTCTTGCGCGGCTCGATAGTGCCCAGGAACAGGATGAACTCGCGCTCCAGCCCGTGACGCTCCCGAAAGCTGCTCACTGCTGCCGGCTCGCAGGGCCGAAGGTCCGCTTCCAGTCCCGGATACACCACATCGATCTTCTCGGGCGGCACCCTCAACATCCGTGCCACATCGTGCTTGGTGTTGAATGAGTCGGTCAACACGCGGCTGGCACGACGCGCGCTGAGGCTGGTCAACGCGGCCAGGTAGGTGCGCCGCTCCCGCCGGAAACGCTCCGGGAAGAGGAGAAACGTGAGGTCGTGGATGGTGAGCACGATTGGGCAGGGGCTGGCCAGGGGCGCCACGTTCACCGGACAGTGGAGCACCTCCAGGCCCAGCTGGCGGGCTCGCGCAGGCAGCAGCAGCTGCTCCCACACGATGCGCACGGCCGGCCGGTGCGTGGGCAGCCAGGCAGGGTGAAAGCGAACATTGGCAGAATCGCGGAATCCCCCTCTGGCTGTGTCGTTCACAAAAACGGCATAGCTGTTGCTTCTGTCACGCTCCTGGATGGCTCGCACCAGCTGCTCCGTGAAGCGCGACACGCCCGCGTGCCGATAACCGCGGCTGGGGGTGACGATATGCGCGTTCATTCCAACGCGCAAGCCCGGCAGGTTCATCCGTTCAGGCCATCAACCGGGCGGCGGCGCCCCAGGCGAGCAGCTGCACGAGAATGGTGACGCCCAGCAGAACCTGGCAGAGTTGCGCATCCCGCCGGTGCAGGCCACAACAGGCGGCGATGTTGGCCAGCGCAACCAGCAGGCCGCCCGCCGGCAGGATGTACAGCTGGGATCGGCTGCCCTCGCGGTTGGCGATCCCAGCGGCGTCATAGTGCAGCGGCAGTAGGTGTGCCAGTTGGGGCAGCTTCCAGGCGACAAAGCCCCACAAGCCGGCGTTCAGCAGCAGCCCAGCCCCCAGCAGCAGCCAGAACAGCTTGTCCTGCTTCCACACAGGCAGCCCCAGCAGCCTGGCCGGAGACACGCGGCGCCCGCTCCTTTCCCTATTCCCGCGAGTCTGGCAGGGAAGCCGTGAGCGGCCGGCGGCTCGCCGCCTGGAGCAGCCGTTTGGGACCGAGTCCGCGCCCCTCCGCAACCGCGCCTCGCCGCGGCTGCCAGCTGCCAGCCTGGCCTTTCGCCTGGCTCACGGCGTGGGGCTGGTCTGGGGTGGCAGGGGCGCGCGGGTGATCTTGGCGCCGTTCTCGGCCGCGTTCAACCAGCGTTGCAGCGCATCGGCGCCGGGGATCGGCGTTGGCGTAGGTGGTGGCGTGGGTGTAGCCGCCGCGGTGGGCGTGGCAATGGTCACGCTGGCCGTGGGCGCGGCCGGGCCAACCAGGAGCGGTGTGGCTGTTGCCAGCGGCGTGGCGGTGGGCACCGGTGTGGCTGTGGCGGCTGGCGCTTTGTCCGGGTGGGCGGCGAAATACGCCTGAAAGTTCTGACGTAGCACAGTGTTGTACTCCAGGCGCTGGAAGTCAGCGGTCGAAACGCTGGCCGTCTTGAGCAGCTGCGAGAACGAGGCCTGGCCACCCAGCTCGGTGATGACCTGCTGGCTTCGCCGCGAAACCTCGGCAGCGGTGACGCTGACGCCGAGCTTGGCCGCCTGCTGGCGCATGAGCTGGGCATCAATGAGTTCCCGCAGCACCAGGTCCTGTGAGCCGGTGTAATCAGTTTGCAGCGTGGTGAGGTTCTGCTCCAGCGCGCCTACCGTGGCCGTTTGCGGCGGATTGAAGGTGGGTGCGGGCGTGAACGTGGCGGTGGGGCTGGCTGGGGCGGAGGCGCTCGCCTGCGCTGTGCTGCCGGCGGCCGGCGCGGTGCTGGCCGCCGCGGCGGCGACCGTTGGTGTGGCTGTGGAGAGCTTGGCCATGGTGGCCTGCTGGTTGGCCACCAACGACTGGTACTGGTTCTGATATTCCTGCGTCTGGTGCGAGAGGACGGCCTGGTTGAAGTGCAGGTTGGCGTTCAGCCACTGCCGGTCGATGGAGGCTCCGTTCACGCTGGCCACCGCGGCATGGGGGGCGAAGTAGAGCTGCTGCAGCAAGCCCGCGCCAATGACCCCCAGCACGATGGCGAAGATGAGTGCCCCCACCGCGATCACGAAACGCTCGCGCAGGCGCTGCTTTTCCAAACGGGTGAGGTGGCCGCCCCAGCCGAAAATGAGCGGCTGGCCGTCGCGACGATCGCCCGGGCCCACGGCCGGCCGGCCGCGTTGGGTGCCGCCACCGCGCCGCGCACCGCCCTGGTTACGCGGCCGCGGCGGCTGGCTGTTGGACTCTGGCAAGCCTAAGCGTGCGGCCGCGCGAGTGCGGGTGACGCTCCACTAGGCGATGGGCTCTTTCCCGCCAGCGATGGGGTGCTGGGCGTACAGGCGGCTACGAGCGTGCCTGCTCCGCGGTGAACGGCAGCAGCGCCATGTGGCGGGCGCGTTTAATGGCTCCCGTGAGCACGCGCTGGTGCCGCGCGCAGGTGCCGGTTTTCCGGCGCGACTCGATCTTTCCGCGTTCGGAAAGGAACCGCCGCAGCCGTGGGATGTCCTTGAAGTCCAGGTAGGAGATCTTGTCCGCGCAGAAGTGGCACACCTTGCGGCGGACGTACTTCTGGGCGTACTCTTTGCGCTCCGTGCGGGAGCGCGAGGGGCGTCGTTCCATCTTCCTCTCTTCTTTGTGCTGTCGTTCCTGCTCAGCCGGGCGTGAGTGGCCCGGTCTGGGTCAAAACGGAATGTCGTCCGGCTCGGTATCCGCGCCGGGGTCGAATTCGTCGCGGCCGCCGCCGGCCGCAGCCGCCTCGCCACGGGGGGTGAGCATCATCATGTCGTTGGCGATGAGTTCGGTGCGATAGTGCTTCACGCCGTCATTGCCATCCCACGTTCGGGTTTGGAGGCGGCCCTCCACAAACACGCGCTGGCCCTTGGTGAGGTACTGGTTGCAGGTTTCCGCCAGCTTGCTCCAGGCAACGATGTTGAACCACTCCGTCTCGTCCCGCTGATCGCCTCCCTCGCGTGGATTCCAGGTGCGCGACACCGCCACGCTGAAGGAGGTGACCGCGCTACCGGTGGACGTGTAGCGCATCTCCGGGTCGCGCCCCACGTTGCCAATGATCATGCACTTGTTCAGGCCGCGCGCCATCGATCGCTCCTTTCTTTAGGAAACAAGCTGGTGATTGCAGCACATCTTAGCGGTTCCCCCATGGGCTTCTCAATCAGCTCGCGGGCTGCCGGCCTCCGCGACCGGCTCCGGCGCAGGGGCCTCGGCTTCGGCGCTGGGTTCGGCTTCGGCGCTGGGTTCGGCTTCAGCCGTGGGCTCGGCTCCAGAACTGGGTTCGGCTTCGGCCGTGGGTTCGGTTGCAGCCGCGGGCTCGGGGGCAGCCGGGGCCTCGGCGGGAACCGCTGGTGGCGGCGCTGCCGGGACCGCCATGGGTGGCCGGCGCCTTTCCGGCGGCTGCATGGGTGCCGGTGGGTGTTTGAGTGCCTCAAGCGCGGTGCGATCCAGGTAGATCATGAGGAAGCGCAGCACCTGCTCGTCCAGGTTCAGCTCGTGCTCCAACTCGGCCGCGCGCTCCGGGTCCATTTGGCAGCGGTACACAAAGTAGTGCGCTTCGCGCAGGTGCTCGATGGGGTAGGCC
>JBOGTU010000242.1:0-6194 GCA_050695655.1 Chloroflexota bacterium
TCAACCACCAGTTCTTTGCCGAAGGTTACCGCGGGGCTTACAAGCACTTCGTCAGCGCCGTCGTCGTCCGCAACCGAAGTCATCCCAATATCTACGCCTGGGAGCCGGGAAACGAGCTGCAGGACAGCGACAAAGCAACCTTCCTTGCTTTCATGCAAGACATGACCAGCTATATCAAGCGACTGGACCCCCGGCATCCGGTGGCCAGCGGCATGATCGAAGCGGAGGAGGCCGGGTTCACACCGACCGAACTGTATTCCGGCCTAACTGCACTCGACATCATCACCGTCCACCCAGGCAACGGCTATCGGGGTTCAGCTGGCGACCTCGACTGGGCAATCGCCCATCACAAACAGGGCATCGTGGAAGAGACGGGCTTCTCGAGCATCGGCGGTCGCGGATCGCGTCTCCAGACGGAGCTGACTTACTGGCGCCGCCGGGGAGCGACTGCCTTCCTATTGGATGCCTTCATTGCGCGGGGCCTCAGCGATCCGGGAGACGGCGATAAACTGCTCGGGTTCGACGCCATCTGGCACACCGACTACAGCCAGTTGGCGGCATTCGTGCATAACGCAACTTGAACGGCGGCCGCGGCTATCAAAGGGCTGTGCTGCCTTGACCAGATGCGCTCCACTCCAGCCAGCCAGCCGCGGTCACGCGAGCACGAGGTTCCGCCTTGAGACAAAGGACATCGCCCATAATGGGGGCATGAAGCGCAGCACGTCACGTATTCTCACCACCCATACCGGCAGCCTGCCTCGCCCGCCCGAGCTGGTGCAGGCGCTGGTGGATCTGGACGACGGCAAACCCGTGGACCAGGCAATGCTGGCCGCGCGGGTGAAGTCGGCCGTGGCCGAAACAGTCAAGCATCAAGCCGATGTTGGCGTGGCCGTGGTGTGCGATGGCGAGATGGGCAAGATGGTGTACGCCACTTATGTCAAGGAGCGCCTCACCGGTTTTGAAGGCGAGACGCAGCCCTTTTTCCGGCAGTCGCCCGAAAACCTGGATTTCCCGGAGTTTGCCGAGCGGCGCTTTGCTCCGCCAGGCACGCGCCCGCTGTTCAAGCGGCCCGCCTGCAATGGCCCCATCACGCTGAAGAACAACCAGGAAGTGCGAACCGACATCGCCAACCTCAAGGCCGCGCTCGCAGGCGTGCCCGTGGAGGATGTGTTCATGAGCGCCGCGTCGCCGGGCGTGGTGGGCGTGTTCCTGGCCAACGAGTACTACCCCACTTACGAGGAGTACGTGCACGCCATCGCCGCCGCCATGGCTGATGAATATCGGGCAATCGCTGATGCCGGCTTCGTGCTCCAGCTGGACTGCCCCGACCTGGCCATGGGTCGCAACATGGGCTACGCCAGCCGTACCCAGGACGAGTTCCTGCGATTTGCCGAGCAGAACGTGGAGGCGCTGAATGAGGCCATCCGCGGCATCCCGCGCGAGCAGGTGCGCATTCACCTCTGCTGGGGCAACTATGAGGGCCCTCACAACCACGACATCCCCCTGCGCGACATCATCGGCATCGTCTTCAAGGCCAACGCGGCGGGCATCTCCTTCGAGGCCTGCAATCCGCGGCACGACCACGAATGGGCGCTGTTCGAAACGGTGAAGCTGCCGCCGGACACGGTGCTGATTCCGGGCGTGGTCGATTCCACCAACAACTTCGTGGAGCACCCGGAGGTAGTGGCGCAGCGCATCACCCGGCTGGCCAAGCTTGTGGGGCCGGAGCGGGTGATGGCGGGCTCTGACTGCGGCTTCGGCACCTTTGCCGGCAGCAACATCGTGGATGCGCGCATCACCTGGGCCAAGCTGGCTGCCATGGCCGAAGGCGCCGCGATCGCCTCCAAGGCCCTCTACGCCTGAGATGGGATTGACAGCCGTGAGCCTCGCGCAGCGCGGCGGATAGGGCGCCGTGGCCCTCATCCAGCTCGACGTCACCAGCGCGCCATTCGAGGGTGGGCGAGCATTTGGGGAGGCAGGCGCTTACGACGAGCTGCGCGGCGAGGCGACCTTCGCCCTCGATCCACGCCTGCCTCAGAATGAGCCCCTCACGGACCTGCTCCTGGCGCCGACGGATGCCGATGGGCGGGTGCGCTGCGCGGCCGATGTGCGCATCCTCCGGCCGCGGAGTGGCGGCAGCCGCACCCTGCTCTTGGACGTGGTGAACCGCGGCAGCCCCATTGCCGCGCGCTTCACCAGCGATGACTTCCTGCCACCGGGGACCGACGCGGGCTCCGGCAACGGCTGGCTGTTTGAGCGCGGCTACACCATCGTGTGCTGCGGCTGGCAGCACGACGTGCCACGGGGCGACGGGCGTTTTGGCCTCACAGCTCCAGAGGCGCAATACGCGGGCAAGCCTCTCAGCGGCCGAATCATGAGTGTTCAACAGCCGGCCCAGGCCGCCGAAGTGCTGTCAGTGGGCAGCTCCAGCGGCTCCACAGGATTGCAGCACGCGGCTTATCCGCCGCTGGACCTGAGCGCCGAGGATGCGCTGCTGCTGGAACGCGATCATCCCTTCGGCCCGGATCGAGTGATTCCGCGGCACACCTGGCGCTTTGTGGACGGGGGCCACATCCGCGCCGACGCCGGCTTCAGCGCCGGCAAGACCTACGTGCTGGTGTACACCGCTGTAGGCGCGCCGCTCACCGGCTTGGGCCTGGCCGCCACACGTGACACGGTTTCGTTCCTTCGCTTCGCCAGCGCGGGCAATCCTTGTGCCGGCCAGCTGGACTACGCGATCGCTTTTGGTGCGTCCCAAACCGGCCGTTTCCTGCGGCAACTGCTCTATCTGGGCTTCTGTGAGGATGAGGCCGGCCGGCTGGCGATAGACGGCGTGCTGCCGCACATCGCCGGGTCACGCCTCATCGAGTCGAACTGGCGCTTCGGCCAGCCGTCGTACAACGCGGCGGATTCCCTGAGCTGCACGTTTCCCTATACCGATGCTGACCAGACCGACCCCCTGACTGGCCGAACCGACGGCCTGCTCCATCGCGCCCGCGAAAGGGGCATGCTGCCAAAAGTTATGCACGTCAACAGCTCGTGCGAGTATTGGGCCAGCCAGGCGGCCCTGGTGCATACAGCTATGGACGGCAGCGCGGACGCGGCGATCCCAAGCAACGTACGCGTCTACCACTTCGCCGGCACGCAACACGGGGCTGCCCCCGTTGCCGTAACGCCCGCCGCCACCCTGAACGGCCGGGGTGAGTACCCGGCCAACTCCATTGACTACCGCCCGCTGCTGCGCGCGGCCATCGCTAACCTGGAGGCCTGGGTGCGAACAGGCACGGAGCCGCCAGCGAGCTGCCATCCCAACCTTGCGAGTGGCACACTGGTGACGCGCCAGGCCGCCGCCCGGCAACTCGCTGGCCTCCCAGGCCCCGGCGTGCCCGATCATCTGCCGCCCTTTGCCCGGCTGGATATGGGCCCGGGCGCGGAAGAGCAGCGCCAGGCGAGCCGGCTGCCGCCGCGCTTCGCCGAGCGCCTGCCGGAGCTCGTGGCCGCGACCGATGCCGATGGCAACGAGCTGGGCGGCCTGCGCCATCCGGACGTAAGCGTGCCGCTGGCCACCTACACCGGCTGGAACCCGCACCGCGGGCCCGATGGCACCACCAGCTTGCTCTCCCTCACAGGCGCCACCATTCCGCTTCCGCCCACCGCCGCCGCGCGGGCCGCGAGCGGCGATCCTCGCCCCGCCATCAGCGAGCGCTACCCGTCACGCGAGGCGTTCGTGGAGCAGCTTCGCGCCGCCGCGACTGAGCTGGTCAGCCAGCGCTACCTCCTACCCAAGGACGTCGATCTCCTGGTGAGCCGCTCCGCCAGCCGCTACGATCGCCTCACCGCACCCTAGTGCGAAGCATGACTGACCACGAGCGGACCGCCGAGGGTGCCGGGCCGACCAGTTCTCAAGGAGCGGGCGAGCAGCTGGGGCCACACGCGCAGCGGCTCATCAGGATCCTAGGGCTGATGAGCGCCGTCATCTGGATCGGCGCCACGTTCATCGAGTCGCTGATCGTGGACTCGTTCCCCGGTCCAATGGCGGCGCTGGCCATCGTCGGTGGACCTCTCGTGGGTGCCGCCATTCCCTGGTTGGCTTATCCGTTCCTCACACGACGACGCGGCCAAACCTGACCGAACAGAACGGCAATGCTCGGGCCGCATCTTGAACCCAGTTCATCCAGCTCCGGCACGCCCGAGCGAACCGGAACCGCGACGTCAGCAGAGGCTCCGTCGGCCCACGCATAGCTCTCGTCCGCCGTGGGGCGAGCTTGCGGACAGAGCCTGGCCGCGCTGCCTGCGACAATGCGATTCATGCTCGAAACATCGGCCCGGCTGCTGCGCGTGTTGTCACTCCTGCAGACGCGGCGCAGCTGGCCGGGGCCGGAGCTGGCCGAGCGCCTTCAGGTGGATGCGCGCACCGTGCGACGCGACATCGATCGCCTGCGCTCGCTCGGTTATCCGGTGCGATCTGTGCCTGGCGTGGCCGGCGGCTACCGGCTTGAGGCGGGCGCCCACATGCCGCCCCTACTGCTCGAAGACGATGAGGCGGTGGCCGTGGCCGTGAGCCTGCGGACAGCCGCCGGAGGCACGGTGGCGGGCGTCGAAGAGGCCGCGGTGCGGGCGCTGGCCAAGCTGGAGCACACGCTGCCTGCGCGCCTTCGGCCGCGGGTGCGCGCCTTCGAGTCCGTGACCATGGCCGTGAGCAGCGGCCCAGCGGTTGCGGCGGATGTTCTGGCCGCGGCGGCCGGTGCCTGCCGGGACACCGAGCGCCTGCGCTTCGAGTATCAGGACCGCGGCGGCCAGGCCAGCACGCGCACCACCGAGCCGTTGCAGCTGGTGTGCACCGGGCGGCGCTGGTACCTGCTCGCCTGGGACGTGGACCGGCAGGACTGGCGCACGTTCCGTGTGGACCGCATTGGTCAGGTTCTCAGCATTGGGCCGCGCTTCACCCCGCGCCAACCCCCCGAGGGAGCCGCGGCATACGTATCGCGAGCCATCTCTTTGGAGCCCTACCGCTACCAGGCGCGCTTCATAGTGCACGCTTCGGCCCAGGTCATGGCTCGCCAGATATCACCGGCAGCCGGCGTGCTCACGCCCCTGGACGCGACCCATTGTCAGCTCCAGGCCGGCGCAGAGTCCCTCCAATCGCTCGCGCTCCTCGCCATCATGCTCAATGTGGACTTCACCGTGCTTGAGCCACCTGAGCTTGCCCAGCACCTCCAGCATCTGGGTGCACGCTTAGCCCTGGCAGCAGGCACCAAGCCCGAGCACTCGGAAAAAGGTCGCCGGTAATGCCAAACTTCCAGCCCTTTGCTCAATACAATCAGCCGAGCTTTTCGAGACGCGGGTAGAGTCTCGCCCGTGCATACGCTTCAAGAGAGAACTTGCGCGGTGGGCGCTTGCGATGTGGACTCTCGTTGGGCGCACCGCGCCCGGCGTTCACGCGGCAGGCTTGGCAGCCATGACCAGGTTCGCGCCCAGCCAGGGGCCATACCAGAAACGCCAGCCGAGGGAGCGACGCTGCACCTGAGCCATGCCTCGTGCGCGCAGATGTGCCGCGTAGACGGACGCCCAGAAGTCGGTGATCACCAGCCGCCCGCCCGGCTTGAGCACGCGAACAGCCTCGTCCAGCGCCTGCAGTCGCCGCGCATGGTGCCGGAGATCGCGCTCGTCGATATTGTGAATGGCCATACTGCTGACCACCAGGTCGAAGGCGGCATCAGGGAACGGCATGGCCAGCATGTTGCCAGTCCGCAGCTCGCAGCGGTCGCCTACGCCCTCCAGCTCCAAATTGCGCCGTGTCGCTTCGGGATGATTGCCGGACTGATCGGTAGTCCAGAGGTCCAGGCCCACCGCGTGACCGCGCGGCACGAGCTTGGCCGCCATGGCCAGCACCGCGCCTCGGCCACAGCCCATGTCCAGCACCTGCTCGTCGCCCCGCAGCGGCAGATCGTCCAGCAGCTCGGCCCATATGGCGAACTTGCCGCGCCGGGTCGTGTGCAGGTAGACGGTGAAGGTGGACAGCAGTGCCAGGCCGGCGCCATACGCCAGCACGGCGAAGGTTTTGCCGCGGCGGGCGAGGATTACGGCCAGCCCGGCGGCGAGCAGCCCGCCTACCCCAACTGGCAGGAGGCCCTGCGTCGACGCGTCGAAGCCATAGTCGCCCCGTCGGTCGCGGACCTCGGGATGGGTAACGG
>JBOGTU010000243.1:0-20627 GCA_050695655.1 Chloroflexota bacterium
GAGCAAGCGAGTGCTGCTGCTGGTGTCCAGCAAGAGCTACCGATCGGCCGCCTTTCTGGCGGCAGCGGAGCGGCTGGGGTTGCAGGTCGTGCAAGCCGTGGACCTGCCAACGGAGCTGGCGGCCTACTGGCACGTTGAACTGGGGGTGCCCTTCAGCCAACCGGCGGAGTCGGCGCGGGCGCTGGCCCCGCGGCTGGCGGACACGCCGCTGGCCGCCGTGGTACCCGTGGATGACGGCGCCACCTTGCTGGCCGCGCACCTGAGCGATCTGCTGCACCTGGCCAGCAACCCGCCGGAATCCGCCCTGGCCGCGCGAGACAAGCTGCTCATGCGCCGCTGCTTCGCGGCCGCCGGCGTGCCATCGCCGGAGTTTGAGCCGATCAGCCTGGATGCCAACCCTCAACTGATAGCGGAGGAAGCCGCGTATCCCTGTGTGTTGAAGCCCCTGCGTCTATCCGGCAGCCGCGGCGTGATCCGCGCCAACAACGCGGCCGAGTTCAGCGCGGCGTTTGCCCGCATCCGGCGCATGCTGGTGGCAGAGGCTGGCGATGACGGCGGCCAGCTGCTGGTGGAGCGCTTCATCCCAGGCCGGGAGGTGGCGCTGGAGGGGCTGCTGAGTGCTGGCAGCCTGCGCGTGCTGGCCTTGTTCGATAAGCCGGACCCGCTCGACGGCCCCTTCTTTGAGGAAACCCTGTACGTGACGCCCTCGCGCCTGGCCGCCGCCACGCAGCGGCAAATCGCGGTCTGCGCCGAGGCAGCGGCGCGCGCGGTTGGCTTGCGCGAGGGGCCCGTGCACGCTGAGCTGCGGGTGAACGAGGCCGGACCGTGGATGGTGGAGCTGGCCGGCCGGTCCATCGGCGGCCTGTGCTCCAGCATCCTGGAGTTCGGCAGCGGCATGCCGTTGGAGGAGCTGATCCTGCGGCACTTCACCGGCCTTCCGGCCGGCGCGGAGCTGGCTCGCGGGGCTGTGGGGGTGATGATGATTCCCATTCCCGGCAGCGGGCGCTTTCGTGGCTGCTCCGGCATCGAAGCGGCGCAGGCGGTACCACTGGTGCGCGGCGTGGAGATCAGCATCCGGCCCAACCAGCGCATCGTGGCTCTGCCAGAGGGCGCCAGCTACCTGGGCTTCATCTTTGCCCGCGGCGACACCCCTGCTCAGGTGGAGATCGCACTGCGCGAGGCCCACGGCTGCCTGCGCTTCGACATCGAGCCTGAGCTGCCTCTGCTCGCGCTCCACTCGTTCTTTGGTCCCCAGCTGGCGCAGGCTGCAGCGGGAAACGAGAAGCGAGGGGCTCACCCTACCGCGTGAGCCCCTCGTCCCTTCGGGTCGACCAGCTTCCAACCGGCATCCATTCCGGCCCGGTCTCTCCCGGGAGAACCGTTCTATCGGGCATCCATGCCCTCACCTGGAGTATCGGCCGCCGCGCGGCAGCCTTGAGCGCCGCGCGAGCGCTAGTGCGCCAGCTTGGCGAGCTGCTGTTGGACCGGCTCGGCGCAGCAAAACCAGGTTTCGGTGAGGCGCGGTGGGAGCGGCCGGTTGGGGGCCAGGTCCGGCGGGGGCGACAGCGGCAGGCCCGCCTGGCGTTGGGCGGCTTGGCGCACCAGGCCAAACGTGAGCGCGGCGTCCTGACCTTCGCACGCGGCCTCCGCGACGATGCCGGACACCTCCTCGAACAGCCGCTCCATCCGCGCATCCGCGTGCATCCAGGTGTAGCCGAACGAGGCCTCGTCCAGCGGGCCCAGCCAGTCAGCAGTGGCAGGATCGTCCAGCAGGGCGGAGCCGGGCGGCACCAGCAGGCGGATCGCGTAGTGAACCGGATCGATGCTGTCGATCAGCCCTTCCAGGGCCACGAAGTCCAGCAGCTCCAGATAATCACTCAGCGTCGTCCACGGCGTGAAAGAAACGAGCGATGCGCGCAGCGGAATACCGGCCGCACGCAACACCTCCAGCGCCGCGGCCACATCGGCCCTGGTGTGGCCCTTGCGCAGGTGGGCCAGCACGGTGTCGCTGAGGGATTCAACGGCAGACACGAGGAAGACGCAGCCCAACCGGCGCAGCTCCGGGAACAGCTCGCGACAGGCGAGGATGTGCTCCACCTTCACCGTCACATCGAACGTGAGCTGGCCGAACTCCTGGTGCAGCGCGCGGGCGATGCGCATGGCGTGGGTGGGGCCGTTCAGGAAATCCGGATCGCCGAAGGTGATGTGCCGCGCTCCGGCCTGCACCTGCTGCCGAATGTCCTCCAGCACCAGGTCCCGCGGCACGGCGAAGAAGCGCCCCCGGTACACGGGCGTGATGGGGCAATGTGCACAGGTGTGCTTGCAGCCGCGCGTCGCTTCCACGTAGCCGGCCGGCTCGACTGCTCCTTCGTGCAGCAGGCCGGCGTAAGCAGCCAGGGCCGGCAGGCCCTCCCGCCGTGGCAGCCGAAACGGGACGCGTTGGAGATGCGGAGCCGCTGGTTGACCCGGCCGTGCGACACCTGGGATAGGCCGCCCTACCGTGCCGCGGCCGCCTGTCGCGGCCGAGCTCTGCCGGGCCGCGACACCACCTTGCGACACCTCGCTGCCAAGTTGCTCCGCCAGGTCGAGCAGGGGCGTTTCGAACTCGCCGCCGATCACGGAATCGGCCAGGCCCTCGGCAAAGAGGTAGGCCGCGTTCAGCCAGGCGTAGAGGCCGTAGAAGCAGGTGTGGGCGTCCGGGTTCACCGAGCGGATACGCCGCGCGACATCTACGCCCAGGCGCAGCGCGGTGTGCATGGGCACGGAAATGGCGATCAGCTTCGCCTGTTGGATCTCCGCGTCGGCGAGACCGGCCACCGCGGTATCCACGGCGGCCGGCACGTAGCCCGCGCCGCTCAGCGCGGCCAGGGGCGATGCAAGGGTGAGCGGCTGATGCCCCAGTTCGTAGCAGGACAGGAGCAGTACCTCGCCGCGCGCCTTCACTTCTTGGCCGGCGCCGCGCCCCCTTTGACGTTGCCGGGCTCAAAGCCCGCGGGCATCTTGGCATCCGGGCTGAAGAAAAACTCCTCCATCTGCTCCACAATGAACTTGCGGGCATCCGGATCGCCCATGCTCAAGCCATAGTGGTTCATCAGCAGCGTGGCCTGCGACTCCCACATGCCCCACGCCTGCTGCGAAACGCTTTCAAAAAGGCGCTGGCCCAACTGGCCCCCGATGGGAGGCGTTTCCAGGCCGGGCAGGTCCCGATCCAACTTCACACAGTGCACAATTCGCGCCAAATCTCTCGCCTCCTTGGCCGCACGGCCTCTCTCTGAGAGAGTATAGGCATGGGCTCGGCCACAACGCTCACGCCGCGCCCAGCCACCGGGCAGCGCGTACTTTACCTGGGCACGCGGGGCCGCTTCTCCGTGCCACCACTGGAGGCGCTCTTGGCGGCCCGCGTTCCGGTGGCGGCCGTGCTTCTGCCCGGGCCACCGAACCGCCCCATCCATGATATGAGAGTCTCCTTTGGCCGCCCGGCGCTGCCGCTGCTGGCACCGCTCGCGCGAGACATCCTCACGCTGGCCTGGCAGCACGGGATTCCCGCGCTTGAGGTGGGCCAACCAGGGGCCGCGGCCGCGCTCGCTCGCGTGCAAGAGCTGCGGGCCAGCGTTATGGCCACGGCCTGCTTTCCGTGGCGCCTCCCGGCCGCGTTCCGGCAGCTCGTGCCCTCAGGTGCGCTGAACGTTCATCCCTCGCTGCTGCCCCACGGACGAGGGCCAGATCCACTTTTCTGGGCCTTTCGCCATGGCCTGCGCGAAACAGGTGTCACCGTGCACCTGATGGACGACCATCTGGACACCGGCCCGATCCTGCGCCAGCGGCGTCTCCCGATGCGCCTCGGGTTGACTGTGGACGAGCTGGAGGCGACCTGCGCGACGGTGGGCGGGGAGCTGCTGCTGCAAGCGCTCGATGCCCTGGCGGCCGGGACTGCCTACCGGACTGCCCAGGATGAACGCCAGTCAACCTACGATGCGGCTCCTGCCGCCGCCGACATGGAGGTTCCCACCAACGTCTCTGCCCAGCAGGCGTTCACCTTCGTCCGCGGCACAGTGGCGCGGTACCCGCTCACCGTCACCCACGAGGGCCAGCGCTGGCCGGTTGTCTCTGCCGACCGGTACGACATGCAGGCAGACGTGCGCGTGCCGTGGCGCTGGGAACAGCACCTGGTCGTGCCTTGCCGGCCGGGCAGCCTGCAGCTCACCATCGCCCGGGCCGCCGCGCGGCCATCCTCGCCACTCACGTTGTGAGCGCGTGCCGAAGAGCCGGCGAGCTGTGAGATGATCGGAACTGGGATGAAGCTTTCTACGTTGCGGGCCTGGCGGCAGGTCTATGTGGCAGAGGCGGGAGTAGCCGCCGGGATGCAGCTTGCTGGGCTGCGACCGCGCGCGCGGCTGGGCTGGACAGCCCGCGGCGGATTGGCGCTGAGCGGCGGAACGTTGCTGCTGGGCGCGCTGCTGTGGACGGCGCACGATGTGGCTCACCGGCGCTGGCGGTCGCTCGCCGGCGGCCTGTTAGGGGTGGCGGCGAGCGTGGGAGGGCTGGTGCTGCTGGGTCCCACGGCCGGCCGTTGGCGGGGGCGGTCGCTGCTGGCTCGCCTGGCCGCGGTGGCCGTTCTCGCGGGAGCGGCGCACTCCGCGCAGTATCCGGAGCTGGGATAGCGCCGGTGGCCCGGCCTCAGCAAACGCGCGTCCCGGCTACCGGCCGCGGGTGGCGGCGACGCGGTGCATTTTGAGCGCAAGCTGGAGGTCGAAGCGGGTTTCGGCATCATCCAGTGAAACGCCGGTGAGCTCCTGGATGCGATTGAGGCGGTACATCAGGGTGTTGCGGTGCACGTACAGCACCTCCGCTGTCTTGCTCAAGTTGCCGTTGTGGGTGAAAAAGCCCTCCAGCGTCTGCATGAGGTGGCTGCCGGTTTTGCGGTCGTAGTCGGCCAGCTCGCCCAGCGTTTCCTGTTGAAAGGCATCCAGTTCGGGCGTGCCCTGCAGATGCGCCAGCAAGCGATACGCGCCCAGGTCCGCGAAGGCGACGGTTTGGCCGGGCCCAAACAGCCGCTCGCCCGCGCGAAGCGCCTGCTCAGCTTCCACGAAGCTGCGCTGCAAGCCGCGCAAGCCGGCGTTGGGGCGGCCGATGCCACAAGAAACCGGGCGGCTGCTCACCTCTCCGCCGACTTCCAGCCGAATCAGCTCAGCGGCGTCGCGCCATTGCGCGGGACCGGTGCCATCGGGCAGGGGGTAGATGCAGGCCACCTCGCCCTCCCACACCGTCACCAGGGGGCGGATACCGCGCCGCCCCACGGCGGCCCGCAGCGCCGCGGCGCCTGCCTCCGCCGCGCCGCCCACATTCAACGCCAGCACGCCCTGGCGCGCGGCAACATCCCAATCCAGGTGCGCCAACCGCGCCAGCGCGGCTGATTCGTTGCCATACGACCCACGCAGGACATCGCGCACGAAGTCGCCCTGGAGCTTCGTTTCGGCCTCGACGACCGCGCGCTCCTTCAGCAACTCCACGGCCAGCACAGTGGCCGCGCGTGAGGTGACCAGCTGATCCAGCTCGGTGAGGTCCTCTTCCGCGGCGGCCAGCGTCACCAGGCCGCCCGCGCGATTGTTCACGGCGATGACCGCCGCCCAGCAGGGGTCCGCCTGGCGCTGGCCCCCAATCCACTCCGCCGCCGCCTCCTGCGTCACGCTCACCGGCCGTTGGAGCATGGCCTGCATGGCCTGGCGCTGGCCGGCACCGGGCCAGCGCTCCTCACCGGCGTGGGCCAGCACGTCCAGCCGCGTATCGCGCACGGCCACGCTTTTGCCGGTGAGGGTGGCCAGCTCGCGGACGATGCCATCCAATCCGCGGTTCTGCATGGCAGCCTGTGTCAGCTGGCGCTGAATTTGATTGGCGCGCGATTCTAACTCGGCCTCTTTGTTCACCAGGAGGCCGATGATTGAGCGCTCCAAGCCATGCAAATCGGCGGTGGCCGCCAGCTCGATCACCGGCAACACGGACGCATCCGCCGCCTGGATCGCGTCGCGTTCCACGGTTCCCGCCACGGCCAGGGCCGACACGCCCCGTTGCTGGAGGTTGGTGATGATGCGGCTCACGCTGAGCGAGGCATCTACAACGCGAACCGCGCCCGGCGACAACAGCACCAACTCACCTCCCTCCAGGTGATCGAGCGCCGGTGGCCGGCTGCGAAACGTGGTGGCCCAGCTCACCTGGCGCCCCGCTCCCGCCTCGCCCGCCACGAGCCGCGCGCCCGGGGGCAGCCCCAGCCGGACGACCTCCAGCACATTCACGCGGCTACTCGCGCCGCTCTGCTGTCATTTTGCACAAATGATATCAGGAGTGCTGCGCGATGTCGCTCTGCTCTGTGCAACATGCCCTAGTCTTAGCTTAGCCCTGGCGAGGCAATTCCAGTCGGAGCAGACAATCTCCGCGTAGATAGAGAGGTCGGAGATGTGCCGTACGGCTCCAGGGGGTGGCTTTGAGGTGGCGGCTCCACGCAGGCGGAGCGCTGAACGCGCGTGCGGCGCTACCAGTCGGGGCTGGAGGCGAGGACGGTCTCGCCGCCCATGAGGTAGCTGTCCACGCCGCGAGCGGCTTCGCGGCCCTCCCAGATGGCCCACACGACGAGCGACTGACCCCGGCGCATGTCGCCCGCTGCAAACACGCCGGGCACGCTGCTCATGTAGTTCGCATCCACCTTGACGTTGCCCCGCTGATCCAGATCCACGCCCAGGTCCGCCAGCATGCCAGGCTTCTCCGGTCCCAGGAAGCCCAGCGCAAGCAGCACCAGGTCCGCCTCAAGTTGGAACTCCGATCCGGGCACCCGCGTCATCTGCAAACGCCCGTTCTCGTCCTTGGCCCATTCCAGCCGCACGCCTTGCAGCGCCTTCACTCGGCCTTGCTCGTCGCCGGCGAAACCAGTAGTGTCGATGCTCCAGTCGCGCAGGCCGCCCTCTTCGTGTGAAGTAGAGGTGCGCAGGATCGCCGGGCCGGGATTGAGCGGCCAGGGCATGTCCGCCGGGCGGTCTTCCGGGGGCTTGGGCAGCAGCTCGAACTGATAGATCTCCTTGGCGCCCTGGCGGTGGCAGGTGCCCAGGCAGTCCGCCCCGGTGTCGCCACCGCCGATGATGACGACGCGCTTTCCGGTCGCCACAATCGCCGCCTGCTCGTCGACCGGGAGCCCCGCCAAGCGCCGGTTCTGCTGCGGCAGAAATTCCATGGCAAAGTGGACACCCTTCAGCTCACGGCCGGGCACGTTGAGGTCGCGCGGGTGGGTGGCGCCACCAGTGAGGACGATGGCGTCGAACTCTTGACGCAGCCGCTCCACCGGGTAGTTCACGCCCACGTGCGTGCTGGCGCGAAAGGTCACACCCTCGGCCTCCATGAGCTGGACTCGGCGCTCCACGACCCACTTCTCCAGCTTGAAGTCGGGGATTCCGTAGCGCAGGATGCCGCCCGGCCGGTCCGAGCGCTCGAACACGGTGACCGTGTGGCCGGCGGCATTGATCTGTGCCGCGGCGGCGAGGCCCGAGGGGCCCGAGCCCACGACTGCCACCTTCTTGCCCGTGCGCCGAGTGGGCAGCTGGGGCGTGATGAGGCCTTCGCGAAAGGCGTGCTCAACGATGCCCAGCTCAATCTGCTTGATGGTTACCGGCTCGCTGTTGATGCTCAACGTGCAGGACTCCTCGCAGGGCGCGGGGCACACTCGACCGGTGAACTCGGGGAAGCAGTTGGTGGAGTGCAGCACCTCGATGGCGGTGCGCCACTTGCCGCGATAGACCAGATCGTTCCACTCGGGAATGATGTTGCCCAACGGGCAGCCCTTGTGGCAGAAGGGAATGCCGCAATCCATGCAGCGGGCTCCCTGCCGTTGCAGCAGGTCGGCCGGATAGTCCTCGTAAATCTCGCGGTAGTCGTTGAGGCGCACCTCCACCGGGCGGCGGTGTGAGGTGTCGCGCTGGATCTCGATGAAGCCGCTGATCTTGCCCAAGGCGATTTACACGCTGGCCAAGCGGATGCTGTCCGCATCCAGGTGCTTCTGCGCCAGCACCCGGCGGTACTCCATGGGCACAACCTTCACGAAGCGCCGGCTGGCCTCGCTCCAGTTCCTCAGCAAGCCTTCGGCGACGGTGCTCTCGGTGAGCTGGGCGTGGCGCCGCAGCAGTTCCCGAAGCTGCTCCGCATCCTTCCCATCCAGCGGATCGAGCTCCACCATCGTCGTATTGCAGCGCTGCGCAAACTCGCCATCGACGTCCAGCACGTAGGCGATGCCACCGCTCATGGCAGCGGCAAAGTTGCGCCCGGTACGCCCCAAAACAACCACCAGTCCGCGGGTCATGTACTCACAGCCGTGGTCGCCCAGCCCCTCCACCACCGCCGTGGCGCCGCTGTTGCGAATGCAGAAGCGCTCGCCGGCGATGCCGCGGATGAATACCTCGCCTGCCGTGGCGCCGTACAACGCCACGTTGCCGACGATGATGTTCTCCTCCGGCTTGAAGGTGGCGCCGCGCGGCGGGTAGACCACGATGGACCCACCAGACATGCCTTTGGCAAAGTAGTCATTCGCGTCGCCCTCCAGCGTGAACGACACGCCCTGGGCCATGAAGGCGCCGAAACTCTGCCCGGCCGTGCCATTGAAATGCACGTTCACCGAGAAGGGCGGCAGACCCTGGGCGCCGTAGCGGCGCGAGATCTCGCTGCTGAGCATGGTTCCCACAGTGCGGTTGCTGTTGCGAATGGGCAACGATATCTCCACTGGGCCCTTGCCATCCAATGCATCGGCGGCAAAGGAGATGAGCCGGTGATCCAGTGCGCGGTCCAGCCCGTGGTCCTGCTGCTCCACACAGCGAACGGCCACGCTATCGGGCACCTCAGGCTTGTGCAGAATCTGCGAGAAGTCGATGCCCTGGGCTTTCCAGTGCGCGGCCGCTGTCGGGTCCATCGGCTCAAGTCGCTCCACCCTGCCCACCATGTCCTCCATGGTGCGGAAGCCAAGCTCAGCCATGAGCTCGCGCACCTCTTCGGCGATGAAGTACATGAAGTTGATGACGTGCTCCGGCTGGCCCTGGAAGAGCTTGCGCAGCTCCGGGTCCTGCGTGGCGATGCCCACCGGGCAGGTGTTGAGGTGGCACACACGCATCAGCACACAACCCATGGCTACCAGCGCAGTGGTGGCAAAGCCGAACTCCTCCGCGCCCAGCAGGCAGCCAACCACGACGTCGCGCCCGGTCTTGAGCTGGCCATCAACCTCCACGCGGATGCGGCCCCGGAGGTCGTTCATCACCAGCACCTGCTGCGTTTCCGCCAGACCCAGCTCCCAGGGCGCGCCCGCGTGCTTAATGGAGGTGAGTGGCGACGCGCCAGTGCCGCCATCGTGCCCGCTGATGAGCACCACGTCGGCTTTGGCTTTGGCCACGCCGGCCGCCACGGTGCCCACACCCATCTCCGCCACCAGCTTCACCGTGATCCGCGCGCGATTGTTGGCGTTCTTGAGGTCGTGGATCAGCTGGGCCAGATCCTCGATGGAGTAGATGTCGTGGTGCGGTGGCGGGGAGATGAGGCCTACGCCGGGCGTGGAGTAGCGGATTTTGCCGATGTAGTCATCCACCTTGTGGCCAGGCAGCTGGCCGCCCTCGCCCGGCTTGGCGCCCTGGGCGATCTTGATCTGGAGCTCGTCGGCATTCACCAGGTATTCGCTGGTCACGCCAAAGCGGCCCGATGCCACCTGTTTGATGGCACTGCGGCGCCAGTCGCCATTCTCCTCGCGCGTGAAGCGCGTGGGGTCCTCACCGCCCTCGCCGGTATTGCTCCTGCCGCCGATGCGGTTCATGGCGATGGCCAGCGTCTCGTGCGCCTCGCGACTGATCGATCCCAGTGACATGGCGCCGGTTTTGAAGCGCTTGACGATGGCGCTGGCCGGCTCCACTTCGTCCAGTGGCACGGGCGTGCCAGCCCTGAATTTGAGCAGCCCACGCAGCGTGGCCAGGCGCCGGCTCTGGTCGTTCACTGCCTTGGTGTATTCGCGAAACGCCTTGAAGTTGCCGGATCGCACAGCGTGCTGCAGCCGGCCAATGGTCGTGGGGTTGAACAGGTGGTGCTCCCCGCGCCGGCGCCACTGGTACTGGCCGCCCACCTCCAGCAGCTCGGCCAGCTCCTCCGGGAGGCCGAAGGCGCGCTTGTGGCGCTGCTCCGCCTCCCAGGCGATGGCCTCCAGCCCTACGCCTTCAATGCGCGACGGGGTCCACGTGAAGTAGCGATCCACCACATCACGATTCAGGCCAATAGCCTCGAAGATCTGTGCGCCGCGGTAGCTCTGCAACGTGGAGATGCCCATCTTGGAGGACACCTTCAGCAGCGACTTGCCGATGGCCTTGCGGTAGTGCTCCAACGCGGTCGCGGCGTCGATTTGATGCAGCGCCTGATCCCGCACCATCTGGACTACGGACTCGTAGGCCAGGTACGGGTTGAAGGCTCCGGCGCCGTAGCCGGAGAGCAGCGCGAAATGGTGTGCCTCGCGCGGCTCGCCGCTCTCGACCACCAGCCCCACCCTGGTGCGCAACCCCTCGCGGATGAGATGATGGTGCACGCTCGCCACCGCCAGCAGGCTGGGGATGGCCACGTGCTCCTCGTCCACGCCGCGATCCGAGAGGATGAGCACCGTTGCGCCGCTGGCGCAGGCCTTCTCGGCAGCCTGGCATAGCGCAGCCAGCGCAGCCTCCAACCCCGGGCCCCCACTGCCATGGGCGAACAGCGCCGGCAGGGTAACCGCCTCCAGCCCGGGCTGGTGCGCCTGCTTCAACAGGGCCAGCTGGTGATTGGTGAGCACCGGCGTTTCGAGTGCCAGCTGGCGGCACTGCTCCGGCGTTTCGTCCAGCAGGTTCCCTTCGGAGCCAATCGTCGTCATCAGCGACATGATCAGCTCTTCCTTGTCCTTGTCGATGGGGGGGTTGGTGACTTGCGCGAACAGCTGTTTGAAGTAGTTAAACAGCAGCTGGGGACGATCCGACAGCACCGCCAGCGCGGTATCCGTGCCCATGGAGCCGATGGCTTCCTCGCCGTTGGCGGCCATGGGCGCCATGAGGATGCGCAGGTCTTCGCCGGTATAGCCAAAAGCCTGCTGCAGCTTGAGCAGCCGCGGGCCGGCCTCCTCCGCCATAAGCCCTTCCGGGAAGTCGTCCACGTCACCACCAGCGCTGGTGGGCCTGGCGGCGGAAGCACCGGATCGCCCGGCCCGGGGCGTGAGGTCATCGAGATGGATGACGTTGCTGGCCAGCCAGGCACGGTACGGCTGCCGCGAGGTGACATCGGCCTTGAGCTCCGCGTCCGAAACAATCCGGTGCTGCTCGGTATCCACCAGGAACATGCGCCCCGGTTGCAGCCGGCCCTTGCTGGCGATCTGGTCCGCGGGAATGTCCAGAACACCCACTTCTGAGGCCATCACCACCAGCCCGCCCTTGGTGACCACATAGCGAGAGGGGCGCAGCCCATTGCGATCCAGCACGGCGCCGATGACGTGCCCATCGGAGAAGGCGATGGATGCCGGGCCGTCCCAGGGCTCCATGAGCGCCGAGTGATACTCATAGAAGGCCCGCTTGTCATCGCCCATGGCGGTGTCGTTTTGCCAGGCCTCGGGGATGAGCATCATCATGGCGTGCGCCACCGAGCGGCCGCCGGCCACCAGCAGCTCCAGCACGTTGTCGAACACGGCGGAATCGCTGCCGCCAGGAGCCACGATCGGCAGCAGCTTTTTGATGTCCTCGCCGAACAGGGGCGACTCAAGAAGCCGTTGCCGAGCGTGCATCCAGTTGACGTTGCCGCGCAACGTGTTGATCTCCCCATTGTGGGCCACATAGTGGAAGGGCTGCGCCAGATCCCAAGAAGGAAAGGTGTTGGTGCTGAAACGCGCGTGGATGAGCGCCAGCGCGCTCACCATGGTGGGGTCGTCCAGATCCTGGTAGAAGGCCGGGATCTGGTCCGACATGAGCAGGCCTTTATAGATGAGCTTGTGCGTAGACAGACTGCAGACGTAGAAGCTGTTGGCATCGCGCAGGCCGGACTCGCGCACCGCGCGTTCGAGGCGCTTGCGCACCACGTACAGGCGCCGTTCGAGCTCATCTTGTGATTGACCCGGGTGGGCGCGGCCAACGAACACCTGGCGAATTTCCGGCACCACGTCCCGGGCCAGTTCGCCGCAGGCAGAGAGGTCGATCGGCACCTTGCGCCAGCCCAGCAGTTGCAGCCCTTCCTCGCGGATGGCTTCCTCCACCAGCAGCTTGCACGTGTCCAGGTCGTGCGTTTGCATTGGGCCGTGCGCGCGCGGCAGGAAGACCATGCCCACGCCGTATTCGCCCGGGTCAGGCAACGGGATGCCCTCGTCTCGGCAGCGGCGGAGCAGGAACTCGTGCGGCAGCTGAATGAGGATGCCCGCGCCATCACCGGTGCGGGGGTCGCAGCCTGTGGCGCCACGATGCGACAGGTTATCGAGCACTTGCAGGCCCTGCCGAATAATCTCGTGCGATTGTGCGCCATTGATGTTGGCGACAAAGCCAATGCCGCAGGCGTCATGCTCAAAGCTGGGGTCGTACAAGCCGATGCGTTCCGTTGGGCGATGCCGAGCCTGGTGCATGCGCAAAATCTTTCTGTCCCGGAGAGCGCAAAAAGCCCGCCGGAGCGTGTGCACTCCTAACGGGCTGCCATAACCCCGGGAATTACGTCGTCGTCAGCGAGGATTATACACAGCGCACCAACCCCACGCAAAGCCAGGGCTGGGTTTTGGGCGAGAGGTCCACCAGCCACAGCAGGCTCCCGAGGGGCAAAGGCTTATCCGCTGTGAGACGGGTTAACCGGCGTAATCGCCGCCGGCCTCGTTGGGTAGGAACTTCCGCCACTGGCACCAACCGGTGAAGTTGCCATGCCGATGGGGGCCATCGCAGGCGACGGCCACATGCTCGGCTGGGCTGGCGTGCACCGGCTGGGCACTAAGCAGCCGGCGGTACACGCGCTCCACGTCCTCCTGGGTGTAGCCCTCGCGCCACTCATTGAGATAGCTCACCCAGGCGCAGTGCGCCACCGCGTCCTTGATGGCGCTGAATAGCGACTCGGCTTGGGGCGGGGCAGCGGGGCCGCCGGTCAGCTGCGCGGTATGAGTCGATTCATCCTCTGCGCCCAGCCGCGCGAACGGCAAGTGCCAGTAGGCGGCCCAGTCTTTCTCGCCCGAGGACTGCAGTACCTCCTCGGCGCTGAGTTCGCAGCCGTGCGGCAAGGGCTGTCGGGCCTTCGGTGTGCTGGCTTGATACAGCTCGCGCATAGCGTGCGCCAGCTCGCGGATGTGCGGCTCGGCAGAGGGATCGTCCCGCAGGAGGAACCAGTTGTGCCACTCAGTCGCCGAGAGCACCACCTCAATGTGCATCCACGGCTCCAGCAGGCGATTAATCACCTGTTTGTGCAGGTCCAAGGCCTGCAGGCCTGTGGCGCCAGGTTCGCCCCGCACCAGCGCCAGCGTACGATCCCGCGCTTGCAGCCACAGTGCCCGCGCTTGCGCCTGGGTGGCCTCGTCCACCTCTTCACCGGCCTGCATACCGGCCTGCGCCTTACCCCACCAGTGGGGAATGAAGGGCTCCTCCACTACGCGCTGGATCATCCTGCTCACGGGGATGGCGCGGGATGAGGCGCTGTTGCGCGAGAAGGCGCGATGGGTGAGCACTTCGCTGTGGATGCAGCGCGGATACTTCAGCACCCACGTAGTGAGGCGGCAGCCGGAGGGCGTAACCGAGTCCGCGGCCAGGTGCACTGCGATGCTCATACGTTCTGGCTCTCTCGCGCTTCCCGCGGCTCAGCCAGCCAGGTGCTCACCCTGGAAGCGCCCGTTGTACCCCTGCGAGGTGGGCGTTTCCAGGCGGAAGAACACCAGCTGCATGATGCGCGCATCCTTCTGCAGGTCGATGCCGGCGGCGTTCTCGACGATCAGCAGCGCTTCGCTTCGGCCCACGTAGCCGGGGTCCCACACAGCCGTGTGCAGCGCCGCGCCGCAGCGGGCCAGGCTGGACCGTGGCCGTCCCAGGCCCATGACATCGAGCGGTAGCCGCACGGTCTCGTTGAACAGCACCACGTAGCTGCCCGCCGCTAAGTGCAGCCAGCCCCAAAAGTCGAAGGCGACAGGCAGCCTATCGGGCAGGTGCCGCTCATCCACCCCCAGCCGGCCGCTGCCGGCAATGTCGTACACCGCGGCCAGCGTCAAGTCCACGCCGCACGGCTGCAGCTGCTCATCCCGCGAGAGGTGTCCAGAGATCAGCGCCGAGTCGCCAGCCATGAGCTCGGCAATCGTCTCCCGGCTGAGTACGCTGCCCACGCTATCCATTACTCCAGTATCCAAAAATATGCCGTTCCTTTCATCTGTTCGCTGTATGCCTGCCGCGGCTGTTAGAAGTTTGGCCGCAAAGCCGTAAGCGGCGCTCGACCGGCCCCCTGCAGTGCCACTTCAACGTGAGCGGGCGTTCCCGGGGGAGACCCCACTCGGCCACCACGGCGTGTTTCCGTCCAAACTTCTAGGTCGCGGGCTGCCACCCAGCACCCGCCGGATGGATCACGATGTCGAGCTCTACCTCCTGACCGCAGATGGTGCGCAGGGCTGCTTCCGCCACGCGCAGCAGCCGCCGCTGCAGGTAGCGCTGGACGTGCGCATCGGCCACGGCTACCCGCACTTTCCCGCTAGCGCAATGGAGCAGCGTGCTGCCTTCCACCCATTGCGCGTATGCCGCCGGCGTCACCTCCGCGCGCAGGCTGGCTTTCGCCCGCTCCCACACGTCCACTCCATGGCTCAGTGGGCGCTCGGGCAGCGATGAATCCGTGCCAGCCGACGGTCGCGAAGAAATGGTGGGTCGCAGCTCCAGCAGCGCTGCCGGTCGATCGTCCGTGCCGGTCAGCCGCAGTGGGTAATCCTCCTCGATGGCCCGCCGAAGGAAGCCCGCGGCGTTGCGGAGGGTGCCCTTCTGCCGGGCCAGCTCGTGCACGCCGGCAACCTTCTCGCGAATCAGCTCCGCTGGATACTGACGCGCCAACTCCTCGGCGGTTTTGGGCGAGATGAGCTCACGAATCAACTCGCGTGTGATGTCATCAACATCATCAGTAAGTGTTTCTGTTTCGAGTCTGTCTTTGGGTGGCAATATGCCCCGGGTAGGACCCGTGGAAATGTGCAACTCAGCGCCGGGTGCCACGTGTTCCTCTGCCACTTCACACTGGGGCGTGCGGGTTTCCACATCACACGCGGTGGCCGTCGCATGTTCCTGGCCAGGACTCATCGCGCTCTCGAGGATGGGGTCATCCATAGCCACGTGGTACATGCTGGAGAGGCGGATGGTTTGCCGGCGGGCGCGGTCATAGCGCGAGCGGTGCTGCACCCGGACGAACTTCTGGGCCAGTGGCTTCTTCAGTTCCCGCATCACTGTCCAGCGAGAAACGCCAATCTCGCGGGCAAGGGTCTCCTGCGTGGGGAAGCACCAGTCACGCCGTTCCAGCGTCTCCCGGTTGTAGTAGCAGTGCAGCCTCAGCCGGGTGATGAGCACGGTGAGCGTGGGCCCCAGGAGCGGCGCCCATGTTTCCCAAAAGTACCGGCTGCCAGTGCCGGCGCGCCGGGGACCGTGCGGCGCCGAGGCGTCGGATTTGGGCGCGTAATAGAAGGGCTCGAGCTCGATGCTGACGGCGTCGGCGGTTTCGGACAACGAGGCATCCCATCCTTTCTCAGGCCCTCGTCGGAGGGCATGGAACTGCTAGGTCTGGCTCTGCCAGTTCACACGAGGGTTGTCGCGCGAGCCTGAGCCGCGCTTCCACACGTGCCAGGCTGGCCCGCCCCTCCAGCACCGGCAAAACGGCCGTGTGATGCGGTTCAGGGCCGGATTATTAGGTTCCCGACCAGGCAAGTCAATGCCGTTGAAGCACCTTTCTGGGGAGTGCCATAAAAGTCCGGCAACCCGCACAAAGAGGGGGAAATATCTTTGGATAAGTAAGCCGATCTACTCAGGTGAACCTCACGTTAACGTGAAACGCGGGCGATATACTAGGGCCGTGGACCGGGGCACGGGCTACCTGCAGATAGGTGAAGCCGCCAACCGCACAAGCCTCACCCAGCGCACCCTGCGCTACTACGAGGAGCTGGGCTTGTTTCGGCCGGCGAGTCGCATGGAGGGCGGCTTCCGCTTGTACTCGCCGGAAGACGTAGAGCGCATTGACTACATCAAGAACCTGCGCGACGTGCTGGGCTTCAGCTTGGCCGAGATCAAGGATATGCTCGCGGCCGAGGATACACGCGCGCAGATTAAACGCGAGCTGCACCAGACGGGTGGTTTGAGCCGGGAAGAGCGGCGAAATCAGCTGCTGAAACTGAAGGAGGTGGCCGTGGGCCAGATGCGCATTGTCAATGAGAAGCGCGCCCGGCTCAAGGAGATGCGGCACGGCATCCAGGACCGCATCGAGCGCATTGATACGCTGCTGGCCGAGCTCGTGGAAATGGCCGGCGCCCCCTCGTGAGCGAGCTGGTAAGGCTTCTGCGCTTCGCCAGCCACGCCACGACACGTGCCACGGCGGGCTTCGGCGCACGGGCCCACGAGAGCAAGCGCCGCCTGGTGTTGATCGCCAGCCTCCCGGCACTGGATGCTGCCACCGCGCGCCAAGCCGCGGCAGACGGCGCCGACGTGCTGGAAGTGCCTCTGACAGCGGACGGCAGCAGCGGCCTGCGGGCATTTATTGAGGGCTTGGACGTGCCGATTGGCGGCGTGATCGCTGGGCCGCTGCCACCCACGTTTGATGGCCAGGCGCTGGAAGGGCAGGGGCTGGACTATGTAAAGGTGGAGGCGGGCGACGTTCCGGCCGCGGTGTTCCTCATCTCAGGGGTGGCCGTGGTGCTGGAGCTCAAGGACGCGCTCACGGAGAACCTGCTCAAGGCGCTGAATTTCCTGCCGGAGCGGGCCGTGCAGGTGGATGCGCCGGACTCGGTGGAGGGGTTCACCGTGCGGGAGTTGATGGAGAAGCGGGTGGATCGCGAGCTGGTCCGCAAGCCGCTGTTGATGAAGGTGGGCAGCGGCATCAAGCCGGCTGCCGCCCAGCTGCTCACATTGATCGCGCCGAACGCGCTGGTGGTGCCAGCCGGCGACGTGGCCGCCTGGAGCGCGGCGCTGGCGGACCTCAAGGATTTGGAAGAAGAGGAAGAAGAGGACAGCCGCATCAGCCTGAAAGTTCCCGCTGGAAACGGGCACTGAGGCGACAAGTTAGCGGCCTGACTTTTAGGCTACAGCCAGGCGCCCCAAAAGTTCCGGTCTTTGGCCCCTCAGCGTCCGGGAACTAGAATGCGCCGGGTTGCACGGAAGCCCCGGCCCAAGTGCCGGCCGGGTGTACGCGACACCTGCTCCGTTTGTG
Organism: Chloroflexota bacterium; assembly: GCA_050695655.1. Classification (GTDB taxonomy): domain Bacteria; phylum Chloroflexota; class JAJPGV01; order JAJPGV01; family JAJPGV01; genus DATKQD01. Next base: position 17,407 of record JBOGTU010000243.1, read on the forward strand.
GCGGTTGGTGCCCGTGGATGAGCCCGGGACCGCTTCGACCGGGGAGCGAATCAACTGAAAACAGCTCAGGGAGTGAGAGTTTTGGCGTCTTCATCCGAACCGAGCAATGGCGAATCTCGCGGTCGCAACGGTGGCAAAGCTGTGCGCGCCAAATACGGCGTGGAATTCTTCCGGGAGATTGGCCGCAAGGGCGGCAATGCGCTGAAGGAGCGTGGAGCCGACTACACCGAGCTGGGGCGGAGTGGTGGGGAAGTGACCAAGGCGCGCCACGGCAGCGCACACTACGCGGAGATTGGCCGCAAGGGCGGGCGCAACGGCCGCGGCACCCCGAAGAGCGGCAGCGGCCGGCGCCGCCAGCCGGACGCGCCCAGCGCCTGAACCTCGGCGACACGTCGACCGCCGCCGGCTCCACTTGCGCACCAAAGGAATGCAGGAGCCTCTGGCATGCACGTTGAAGTGCATGGCGAGGGGCCGGCACTCCTGCTGATCCCGGGGGCGGACATGGGCGCCTGGTCGTGGTTTCGGCAGGTGCCTCCCATGCAGCGCTTGGCGCGCGTGCTCACCTACGATCCGCCGGGCGTAGGGCGATCGCAGGCGGACTCGTTGCCGAATTGCACGATGCGCGCACAGGCGCAGGCCGCGCTGGATGTGCTGCGGGCAACCGATACCGCTCGCTGCACCGTAGTGGCGGCGAACCAGGGCGGGTTCGTGGCACTGGAGCTGGCGCTGGCGCAGCCCGAATGCGTGGAACGCCTGGTGCTGCTCACGGGCGGCCTGGCCGGCGCGGCGGAGGTGTGGCTCTCGGCCGAGGCGTGGGCCCTGCACAACGAGGTCGTGCTGCTCAGCCCGCCGGAGCGGCGACGCTGCGAAGTAGGGCTGCAGCTGGCGCCCGGCTTCATTCAACGCAACCCCGGATCGCTGGACCGCCTGCTGGAGGAGTACGAGACCAACGCGCCGGACACCGAGGTGTCGGCGGCATACGCCGCCGCGGCAGAGAGCTGGGTGGCGCCGCCGCTTCAAGGCTTGGCCGGGACGCCGGTGCTGTTGCTCGCCGGCGCAGACGACCGCTATCAGGCACGAGGTGCGCAGGACGCTTTGGCGAATGCCCTGCCCTGGGCACGGCGTGAGGTGGTGACGCGCTGCGGCTATTTGCCGCATCTCGAGCGTGCCGACGCGGTGAACCGGGCGGTGATGACCTTTGTCCAGGAGGCAACATCTCCCGCCGACGCGGCCGCGCGCTGGCGTACTGACGGGCAGGGCCGGCGCATCGCGCCGGACGATGCGTGGGCGGCACGCCAGGCAGATGTCGATGCACGGCCGGTGAATCCGCTGCCTTTGGTCCCGCTGCCCAAAGTGGCTCGACGCTGAAGCGCCTGTGCTACGATGAGGGCCGGATTGCCCTTGCCAAGGAGTACCGAGCCATGATGAATCAGCCACGCCGCCACCGCGACGCATCACTGTGGTGGCTTTCCGGCGCGATGATGGCGGCCTGGCTGGGCCTCGCGTTCGCGGCCAAGATGCTCGGAGAGAATCCGGCCACCAGCGGTTATGGCGCGTTTGTCGGCTTTCTGGTGATCGCGCTCACGGTTGTGACGTACGGCCTGTTCATGATGGCGGTAGATTCCGACAAGAGCTGAGCTACCGGTTCCCCCTGCGCCGAAGTTGCAGTGCTGAATGGTCCGCACCCCGCGCGTTCGGGTTGTGGGCGCTATTGGCCGGCAAAGCGAGTGTTTGAACGAGCGGTTCTGCTTGCATTAGGAAGCCGTAGCGGCGCGGAGTCGCTCTCGGGGATATGAAGCGGGGCTCCGGTGAGGAACGAGGTCGCGTTCGCGCTGGTCGTGAATGGCGTATCTCGGACGAGGGCACAGAGCAGGTGCCCCGGCAACCGCCCGACCGCGGTCGCCGGGCGCCACGGCCGCCCGAGGTGACGCCGCCCGTGAAGGTTGCGCCCAAGCCCAGGGCGTGGCGCGTAGGGAGCGAACCGAGGGGCTGGAGGCGCAGGCCCCCGAACCTTATGGCGCCAGCGATACTGGCGGGTGCAGCACTGCTGCTGGTGCTGCTGGTGGTAACCGGGGCGGCGCAAAGCATCTTGGCGGGCTTGCCAGTCGTGGCGGCCACCCCCACGCCTCCACCGACCGCCTTGAGCGGGCGCCAGGTGCTGATATCGTCCCTCAGCACGCCTGAGCCGGCCATGGGAAGCGGTACAACGGCCGGGCTGCCGAGTGCAGGAAGTGGTGCAGCACGGGCGCACTCTGCACAGGCGAGCCAGGTGCCGGGCGCCTCTCAGCCAGCCGCGCTGGCCCCTGTCGCTCGGGCGAGCATGCCGGCGGCGCTGGTTCCCGCGCGCGCAACACCCGCCGGTGCGACGAACAGCCCCACCGCGGGCGCCACGCCAAGCCCCAGCGCCGCGCCGTCCACGATTCCAGCCACGCCGGCGGCCAGCTCCAACGCGGGCATCGGCTCGGACCTGGCCTCGATCCAGGCAACAGCGAAGGCGCTCGCGGCCGAGCTGCCGGGGACGACGCCCGGCGCTGTGTCGTTTGGCGCCACACCAGTGTCCACGAACGCCACGCCGATTCCCACCGCCGCGCCACCCTTCGTCCCAACACCAAGCTCGCCGTGAAGGGGAGAGCAAGCAGCACACCGAGGTACAGGAGAGCGGTGTGGGCTGCTTGGAATACAACGCCGCGCCGAAGGTGATCGGATTGGGTACCGCGGTCTGCCGGTTGGGCGCGGGGGCTTCGATGAACCCGAATCGCCTACGAGAGTCTCCCTGAGGCGCGAGGCCAAGGCTATGCAACTGACGCGGCTCGCGCCGTCATGGAAGCCGCCTTTGCAATGGGCCGGAGTTCAGGATAGTTGTTCCAACAAGTACATCGCCCGGAGGACCTCCTTGGGGCGCGAAGTTCGCCAGTCCGCGGCAACGGAGGGGAGCTTGCCTACAAGCGGAGACCAATAGCCAGCAGGCCGGCGAGCAGGCCGGTGAGGGCCGTGAGGCCAGCCATCGAGGCGAGCACTCGGATAGGAAAAGCGCGGCTGAGCATGGCGAGTGAGGGCAGACTGACGGGAGCCAGTGTGAGCAGCAGCACACCGGCCAGGCCGGCGCCGAGCCCGAACGACTGCAGCGTGAGGATGATCGGGATCTCGCCGGCGGTCGGGATGACGAACAGCGTCGCCGTGACCGCCAGGAGCACCATCAGCGGGAAACTGTTGCCCAAGTG
>JBOGTU010000244.1:0-5544 GCA_050695655.1 Chloroflexota bacterium
TCTTGAGGCCTTCCTCGCCCACGTTGGGGATGTCGCGCGTGATCTCTTCCGGCCCGAGCTTCGTGTCGCGAGCCTCGGTCTCGTGCTTCTCGATGTGGATTGACGTGAACAGGTCCTCGCGCACCACGCGCTCGCTGATCAGGATGGCGTCCTCGAAGTTGCCGCCCTCCCAGAACATGAACGCGCACAGGATGTTCTGGCCCAGCGCCAGCTCGCCGTGGTCGGTGGAGCTGCTGTCGGCCAGCGCCTGCCCGGCCTGCACCAGATCGCCCCGCCGCACGATTGGCCGCTGGTTGATGCAGGTGCCGTTGTTGGATCGCTCGAATTTGCGCAGCGCGTAGGTCCGCTGATGATCGGCCGACTGCACCATGATCTGCCGCGAGGTGACGGATACCACTTCGCCCGCTTCCTGGCAAACCACCACCTGGCCGGAATCGAGCGCGGCCTGCCGCTCCACACCAGTGCCCACCAGGGGCGCTTCCGGTGCCAGCAGTGGCACTGCCTGGCGCTGCATGTTGGAGCCCATCAGCGCGCGGTTCGCGTCGTCATGCTCCAGGAAGGGGATGAGCGCCGTGGGCACGGACACGATCTGCTTGGGTGACACGTCCATGTACTGCACGCGCCCTATGGGCTGCTCGGCGAAGTGGCCGCCCTGCCGGCAGGACACGCGCTCGTCCACGAACTCGCCGCTGGCGTTCAGTTGCGCATTCGCCTGCGCGATGATGTACTTCTCTTCCTCGTCCGCTGCCAGGTACTCGATGTCATCCGACACGTGCGCGCGCCGCGCCACGGAACCCGCCTTGGCATCGGCCTCGGCTTCCGGGTGCACCACCTTGCGGTAGGGCGTCTCGATGAACCCGAACTCATTGATGCGAGCGTAGGTGGCCAGCGAGCCGATGAGGCCGATATTCGGCCCCTCGGGGGTCTCGATGGGGCATATGCGGCCGTAGTGGGAGTGGTGCACATCGCGCACGTCGAACCCGGCGCGCTCTCGCGAGAGGCCGCCGGGACCCATGGCCGAGAGCCGCCGCTTGTGCGCCAGTTCGGCCAGCGGGTTGGTTTGGTCCATGAACTGGGAGAGCTGGCTGCCACCAAAGAACTCCTTCATGGCAGCCACCACCGGTCGAATGTTGATCAGCATGCTGGGCGTCACCGCGTCCGGATCCTGGATGGTCATGCGCTCTTTCACGACGCGCTCCATCCGCAGCAGCCCCACCCGGAACTGGTTCTGGATCAGCTCCCCCACCGCTCGGATGCGCCGGTTGCCCAGATGGTCGATATCGTCCGGCTGCTCCTGGCTGTTGTTGAGCTTGATGATCTGCTCGACGATCTTGACCAGGTCGCCCTTTTCAAGGACAGTCGTCTCCCGCGGCGTTTCCGAGCCCAGCTTGCGGTTGAGCTTGTACCGCCCCACGCGGCCCAAGTCGTATCGCCGCGGGTTGAAGAAGAGCGAGGTGATGAGCGACCGCGCGTTGTCCAGCGTGGGCGGGTCGCCCGGCCGGAGCTTTTTGTACATCTCGATCAAGCCTTCGTCCACCGTTTTGGTGAGGTCTCGATCGATCGTTTCCTGGATGAAGTTGCGCTCAGGATCAGTGGCGGCGGCGAACACCTCGACGATCTCTTCATTGGTCCCGTAGCCGATGGCCCGCAGCAGCGTGGTCACGGGAATCTTGCGCTTGCGGTCGATTTTCACCGTGAGCACGTTCTTGTTGGAGGTTTCGAACTCCAGCCAGGCGCCTCGGTTGGGAATGAGTTTGCCGTAGTACAGGTTGCGATCCGTGCCGGCGTCATACTCGGCCGTGAAGTAAATGCCTGGCGAGCGCACCAGCTGGCTCACCACGACGCGCTCCACGCCGTTCACAATAAAGGTGCCCTGCTCCGTCATGAGCGGGAAGTCACCCATGAAGATGTCCTGCTCCTTGATCTCGCCGGTCTGCTTGTTCTTCAGACTGGCACGGATGCGAAGCGGCGCGGAGTAGGTGATGTCCTTCTCGCGGCACTCCCACTCGGTGTACTTGGGCCTGCCAAACGGATCGTCCGGCACGTCAAAGTGCAGCTCCAGGTTGCGCCCGGTGAAATCAGAGATGGGCGAGATTTCGGCGAACAGTTGCTTCAGCCCGTCGCGCTTGAACCAATCAAAGGAATCAAGCTGAATGCGGATCAGGTTCTGCATAGCCAGGATGTCGGGACTCTTGGCCTCTGAAATGCGCGGAACGGATCCCGTCACGGCAGAATCGATCACAGCGGAGATATCAGGCATGGACTATCAAAACCCCTTCTTGAAATGAGACATCGCCTGCTCTGCGCAGAAGGGTCTTGGGCCGCAACCGGGCAGTATAACCACGGGCTGGGTTTGACCCGATAGGAAACTGGCTCGCCTCGCCAGCGCACACCTCCTCCAAGAGGATGAGACTTGGGGCGGCGTCCACCCTTGCCGCCGGCTTCGGGCCTGGGCTATACTGCGCCAAGCGCGCAGGCATACCCCTCCCACCGAACCAACTGCTGTTTGGGAACACCGAACCTCTAGTATAGGAAGTCCTTGCCGCGCGGTCAAATGCCACCGTGGTAAGATGCCGGCGCCCTAGCCGAACGCCCCCTGGGAAAGCGGATGGAAGCCACGGCTTTTCGGATGCACCGATGACGACCCGCCCCCACCCTGACGGTGAGGGCGGGTTGTGAACGGATGCCTTAGAACTTCACAGGCACGGTTGGCAACTCACCGCGTTCGAGCTGACCAACCACATCGGGCGAGGCGTTCTCCCACACCAGCAGCATGGCCCGCTTGGGCGCGTAGCCCTGGTGGCGAATATCCGCCGGCATGGCCGCGACATCGCCCGGCTTCATCACCACACGCGCCCGGATGGCGCCGGAGTCCCGGTCCTCCACGGACCAGTGAATCTCGTCGCTCACCTGCACAAACCACTCGTAGCGGTCGTTGCCGTGGATCACTGGCAGGATGTACTCCTCGGTGGTGGGGCAGTACAGACTGTTCTTGCACACGCTGACCACGGACGGATTCCAGGTGACCTGCGAGCGGGACAGGTAGCCGAACAAGTTGAAGGCGGACACCTCGTCCTCGAAGCCAGGTTCGATCTGCACTTCGGGCTCCTCCTGCGACACATCCCGGAAGGCGCGATTGGTGGGGTGGCCGTTGGCGTCACTCCGCAGCGGCTCGTCGCCCGGCAGGTTCACCATGCGCCTGGCGGCGATGCGGCGCTGGTTGACCTTCACGTTGTTCTCGCCGTGCTTCTTACCGAACACCGATCCCGTTTCGGCGGGGGCCGCGTAGGGGTCGAAACCGGCGTTGGTCCAATCCTCGCCCATCAGGCGGAAGGTTTCCTTAATGAGCGGCGTGGGGAAGTTCTCCACATGGTCGAGCTCGGCCTTGCGGTAGGCATCGTTGTAGCGGCCGGCGAACAGGTCTACTGTGCCGTAGTGGTTCACCGTGCCCACCACGCCATCGAAGTTGATGATGCCGTAGAAGAAATCCCAGGCGACGGCATCCCGCACGATGGCTCGCAGGAACGAATCCACCGACATGACGTGGTTGCCCGTGGGCCACTTGATGTGCGCGAAGTACTCATCCCGGCTGAAGTGAAAGTCGCCGAGCTGGAAGTCGCGGTAGCCGTGCTCGTTGGCTTTGTCGCTCTTTTCGACCTGGGGGAGCGTGTCCGTCGCCATCTGCCATCTCCTGCGGTGCAGACCGCGGCCACCCACCAGCAGCCGCGCCAACGCCTGCGATTTGGCCTCATTGTAGCAGCCCAGGGCCGAGGCCTGTCAAGCCTCCAAGCGGAGCACGAACTCCGCCAGCTGGCGCAGGTTGCGCACCTCATGCACCTCGTGGCACCAGGGTGTGTAGCGGCTCATCACTGAGTCGCCTACGTCCCATTGGGCCCGGGCCTCCGGGTTCAACCACACCAGCCGGCGGGCTTGCCGGGACAGCTCGCGCAAGGCGCCCGTATCCTCGCCTTTGAAGTTGTTGCGCGCGTCGCCCGTGACGATCAGCGTGGTTTTGGGGCCCACACAGGCGCGGCCGTACCTGTCGCGGAACTCGCTGAAAACGTGCTCGTAGTCGCTGTGGCCATCAGCCCACACCAGCTGCCGGCGCCACAGCAGCTGCTTGATGTTGGCAATCCGGCCACCGGCGAACAGATCCGTCACCTCATCCACACCATCTATAAAGGCGAAGCAGCGCATGCGCGAGAACTCAGCATTCATGGCGTTCAGGAAGTTGAGCGTGAACTCCGCGAACTCCGCGACCGAGCCGGACACGTCGCACAGCATGCACAGGTCCGGGCGCGACCGCTTCGGCCGGCGGAAGGCCGGCTCCAATGGCACGCCCCCGCTGGAAAGCGACCGGCGCATGGTGCGCCGTACGTCCAGCCGGCCCAGCCGGCGCTGCCGCTGCCGGTGCGCCATGCGTGCCGCCAGCTTACGCGCCAGCGGCTGAATGGCCTGCCGCATCCGCCGCAGTTGGTCCGGCGAGGCGCCCAGAAAATCCACCTCCTCAATCTGCTCTGGACCGGCGGACTCAGCCGCCTGCTGCAGACCCGCCAGGCGTGCCAGCCGGGCGCGAATGGCCTCCGCGATCAGCTTGCGAAACTCCTCGATCCGCCGCATCTGGTCATCACGCGAGAGGCGTCCATCCAGCGCGGTCAGCCCTTCACGCCGGTCCTCCTCCAGCGCGCGAGAGAGTAGTTTGGAGAGGTCGAGCTCCCGCAGGACGCGGTACATGTAGTAGCGCTCGGTTTCCGAAGAGGCAGCGGTGATGCCGCCAAACTGCCCAGCGGCAGCCATGGCCAGGAAGCGCAGCGCCTCCATGTCGCCCGATCGCAGGGCGGCCAGCAACGCTTCGAGCATTTCCTCGGAGGGCATCCGCTCGCTCAGCTCGTCTTCTTGGCCCTGGCCAGGCGATCCACCGCTGCGCTCGGCGAGATCAGTTGTCGCCCGGCCGGGCCGCGCAGGCGGTGTGCGGCTGAAGAAGGCATCGAACAGTGCCTCGAAGTCCGGCAGCCACTTCGCCTGCTTGATCAGCAGCGCGGCCAGCGCATGCTTCAGGTCGGCACGGCGCGTCAGGTCCAGCTGGCCCAGCGCCTGCGCGGCATCGATCGCCTCCACCATTGAAACGGGGATGCCCGCGGCGCGCAGCCGGTGCACAAAGCGCAGCAGCAGCGCGCTGGTGGAAGGCACATCTCCGGCTGGTTCGAGCGTAGTCGGCTGGCTCGGCATGACAGTGCTAGGCTATCGCAGACTTCCGCCCGCCTTCCTAAAGGCCTGGGTCAGGCGCGATCGCATTGATGAGATGTGGTTTTTGACTCGGCCGCGGGAAACGACGCTCGGCGGAACAGCAGGAGGCGCGTGGCCGCATTTCTTCCCGCCGGCCCCCGTGCCGGCCGCCTCATGCGGCTGACGGTCGTGCTGGACAGTCGCTACGCTCCCGCTCGTCTGGCTCAGCTGGCGCTCATCTGCGACCACGCCGGCATCGACGCGGTGTGGGTGAGTGATCGGCTCGGCCATCTCGCCCGCGAGGCAGGCGTGGAGATG
>JBOGTU010000245.1:0-4538 GCA_050695655.1 Chloroflexota bacterium
CTTCGCGAGTGCTCTTTGAGCGAAAGGGCGTTTCCATCGCCACCAAAATACGCGCTTTGGATAGAACATAAAAGCTTTTTTGCCTGGGGGCAGGAACACACGTTTCAGTCCCCTCATAACGGGGATGGTCATTGTCGGCGCAGGTGGGTTTGCGGGTGCGAGGGCTTGTCGGATCAGAGCTTACCGGAATGGCGGCCAAAAGGCCAACGTCGTGGCGCCATGAGCGGGAGAAATGGGGCGGCCGGCCGCCTCGGGCGCAAAGCGGACGGCTGCGCCTGGGGTCCGTCACTTTGCGGAGGGCGCGGGCACCCGGGATGAGCGTGAGCCCGCCCGCCGCGCCAACCCTGGGCGCTGGAACCACGGCGGTCAATGGCACCGCGGGCGAGGTTTGCGGGCGCAGTTGCTCACGAGGCCCTGGCGACACGCGCTCGCGGTCGCGCGGCTGTGCCGCAGAAGGCCAGGAACTGGCAGTGGTCGTAGCACTCCGCCGGCAAGCCCGGGTCCAGCGCCTCTTGAACGATGCGCATCTTCTGATCGCGCTCCTCGATGAACCGGCTCCGCAGCTCGTCGTCGATGAAGTGAAAGTCGCGTTCTATCTGCACGGTGCCATCGCGAAATGACGCGTAGACGATGCAGCCCAGGTTCACGGGGCTGTCGAACTGGCTCTCTAACGCCAGGGCATACCCGGTGGTGGAGAGGCGGTGGAACTCCTCACGCGGGCCGAACTTCAGGTCCAGCACCATGGGCGGGTGAATGCAGTACGCGTCCACGGAGAGGTGCGCCGAGAGGCCCAGGAAGCGACCATCGATCTTCTGCTCCACGATGACCGGCAGGGCATGGGCGGCCAGCGCGTCCGGGCCAATCCTCGGCTGCTGCGACAGCACTTCCTCCACAATGGCCACCAGCCGGTGGCTTTCGAACCGTTCCAGGATGGCGACCTTCTCGGCCGTCAGCGGGTCCAGCTCCGGATCGCGAGGCGTGCCGTGCCCGGCCTGGCCTGGGCCGCCTGCTGGAGCCGGCAGCCGTGGTCCCAATGACCCCGGGTTCCGCGAGGGCAGCTCGGCGAGCCGCTGAACCACGTCCACGATAGGCGTGGTGAAGATGATGCGTTTGGCCTCCAGCAGCAGCGCAGCGACGGCAGCGTGCAAAAGCCCGCCCTCGGCCATCTCGCTGGTGGGCGGCGCGGGCGCTCCCGCCACGTGGCGGGCATACACGTCGCGAGCCGTGCGGCAGTAGCCGCTGGCAATCTCCCACACGCCCAGCGGCGCCTCATACGTGGGCCGCAGCGGAGCATCCAGGGCCGACCAGTGCCAGCCCCGCAGGTCGTTGTGAACGTTAATCTGTCGGGCTTCCGGCAGGAGCTTCCGTGCCAAAAGCGTGCGCTCGGAGGCGGTGAGAAAGTACATCTACAATGCCCGCGAGGCCATGAGCGGGGCTCGATTGCCTCCCTGCCGCGGCCACTCCGCATCGACGCGACGTTCCCTGGCAAGCCCACCCGGCCGCCGCGGCACGTCTCCGACCAACCCTCTATCTCTCCATCGATAGTTGCCGCTCACCAGCGGTCGTTGCAGAAGTGCAGATATTCGCACTCGCGGCATCGCCCCAGCCGCGGGGTCCCGGGCGGCAGGGCCTCCGAGCTGATGGCATCGCGCATCTCCCGCAGCGTGCGGGTCACGAAGCGGCGCATGCCGGGCGTGACGATGACCTCGTCCACGTGCCGGTCCAGCAGATACACCAGGAAGCCCCGCCGCACGGGCTTGCAGGAGTGCTCCTCGCAGAGCAGCGCGTACAGCGCCAGCTGATAGCGATGGTTGGTTTGCCCGCGACGGTGCGCGTTCTTGAACTCCACGGGGATAGCCTCGAACTCGCGGATGATCAGCATGTCCAGCTTGCCTCGGACGCGCAGACGGGCCGACTCCATGTCCAGATGAAAGGTCCGCTCGCCGTCAGCCAGGCCATAAGCGTGGAGGGTTCGCCGCCGCTCCAGCTCGTCCGTCTGGGCATGAACCTGTGTCCCCTCATCCATCTTGGCGGTGGGTCGCCTGGCGGCCGGCCGGTGCGCCATGTAATACAGCACGCGCGGGCAATACAGGTACTGGCGGACGTCTGTCACCGTCAGCCAGGGCGGGTCGGCGAGCTGGCTCGCGCCCTCAGTCATGGGTCAGCCGCTCGCGGCGTTTGTCGCGGGCGCGCGCGGCTGCGCCGCCATCGATCGCGTTGAGAAGGGCCGCCGGAGTAGGGGGCAGGTCGGGGTTGTGGATGACCTTCCGCAGCCGCGCATCACGCTCGGAGAGCGGGAACAACTGGATGTTGCACGGCGTGCGCCCCACGCGCCGGCGCAGGCGTTGAACCAGCTCCTCCTGGTGGTTGCCGCTCATCTCGCCGAGGAAGGCACTGTACTGGATGCGCTGCAGCCCGTAGTCCTGGCACATGTCCGCCACCCGCGTGCGCAGACCATCGCTCGGAATGTCATACACCACAAGCGTCAGCATGGTGGAGCCGATCTCACTGAGCTCGACGGTTGCCGCAAGCGGATGGCGCGGCGCATGTCACCAGCGAATGACGAATGGCGTGTAGTCGTGCTCGCCCCGGACGAAGGCCGCAACGGAACGCGCCTGCATCTGGATGATGGCGCTCAGCTGGAAGCGCTTGCCGTTGTACGGCTCCGTATCGCGCAGGCGATCCAGCACCTTTTGGGCGAACAGCTTGCGAGCTTCCGGCGTCAGCCGCCCATCCTCAAGGCGGAACTCCGTGCCCAGATTGAGCGCCCCCACCACCACGCGATCCACCACCGGCGCACGGAACTCTTCGATCAGGTCCAGCGCCATGCTGGGTTTGCCGGGCCGGTCCGCATGCAGGTAACCGGCAAAGGGATCCAGCCCGGCGAGAACAATCGCCTGCTGCACCTGGGACTGCAGCACGCCGTAGCCGTAGTTCAGCAGCGTATTCACCAGATCGCTCGCGCCCCGGTGCTCGCGGTTCTCCCACGGCACGTCCGGCCGGAGGATGAGCCGCAGCGCGGCCCAGTAGCGCTTTCCAGCCTCGGCCTCGCGCACCATAAGCGGCTGGCGGGCCTGGTCAATGGTCTCGCCCGGCGCCTCCGCCAGCCAGTCCGCCGCCTGGGCAATCTCATAGCTGGCGTCGCGCACGCTGCTGTACACGTCCGGGTTGCGATCCTTGCGGTACTTGGCCATGTACTTGAGCATGTTTGCCTGGTTGCTCAGCTTGCCGCGCAGCATCTGTGTGGCCAGCGTCCTGCCGCGCCCATCTGCATAGGCGAGCAGTTGCTCCCGGCGCGTACGCGCGGTGCCCAGCAGCCCGGGCGACACGAGCTGCCCGTAGGGATCGCCCGTGCCAGTAAGGAACACCAGCTCAATGCCGCGTTCGCAGCACTCGCGGACGGCGTCGGCCGAGACGCTGGCCGCGGAGGTGAGCACCAGTACCCGTTCGAGATGAATGAGCGGGTATTCGGCATCCACCTGGCCCTTGACCGAGACGATCAGCCGCTCACTGTGCTTGTGGATGAACGAGCCCCGCTCGCTCACCAGGAGCACGCGGGTGATCTCGGGCGGATCCAGGAGCGGGTCAAGAACGGGCATAAGCGCGACACCTCTCGGCAGTGAACGACAACCGGGCAGGGGCATTGTAATACGGCAATGCAGGCAAGCGCCAATGCTGGGGCTGAGTGGTCGCCGGCTGCACGTACTCGCTCATCGGCTACCGGGCAGTGGCTCACACCAAGCGAACGTCTTCCGAGGCCAGGCGGCTATTGGGCAACGCTACAATCCCGTCACATGGCCATCGAGACCACGCCCGCGGTGGAGGTCCGCAAGAAGCTCACCCCAGACGACGTTTGCCGCATGCAACTCTCCGGCGAGCTGCGGGACAAAGCCCACGAGCCGGTGGATGGGGAGCTGATCGAGGTGCCACCGACCATCGGGGAGCACGGCAAACACGCCGGCAATCTTGCTGGACCTCTGTGGGCCTTTGCTCAGCACGCGGGTGGCCGGATATTCGATTCGTCCACCGGATTCATGGTTAGCCCAGGCCACCGGCAGCTCCGTTCACCGGATGTGTCCTACATTGGCCCCGCGCGGCTGCGGGCATCCTATCCGTGCTTTATTGATGGGGCGCCGGACCTGGCAGTGGAGATCCTTTCGGAAGGCCAGCACGGCGAAGCGTACGCCAAAACCAAAGTCCTGGAATACTTCGAGGCAAGTGCGCAGCTCGTCTGGTTCGTCGATCTGGCCCACCGAGAAGTGCGCGTGTACCGGCCGGAGTCCGATGAGATCACCATCTTGCGACGGGACGCGGTGCTGACCTTGGAGCCAATCGTGAGTGGCTTCGTACTGAAGGTGGAAGATATCTTCAGCTGAAGTGCTGACAGCTAGCGAGCCACGCGAATTGGTCGAGGGCCCAGCGCCGTTCCGCTTGGGGCGCCTACACCGTTAGGGGCCGGGATCGGGTTTCCGTGCTTCAGGGGACTCTTATCCACGAGCATTTGGCATCCCCAAGTAGCTCGCGCACTTCCTCAGGGG
>JBOGTU010000246.1:0-2928 GCA_050695655.1 Chloroflexota bacterium
GGCGAAGCTATTCCCAGGAAGCAGGAAGCTTCCATCATCATCGGCCGGCGGTGCCGCGACGGCGCCGCCGGCCACCCGGGAGGCGGCTGGAAAATGGATGCTCCAGCCGCCTCATTCTTTGTGACACCGAGTGTCCCGGCGTAGGGTGCACAACATAGTAGATTAGAGGCAGAGTTAGATGTATACTCGCGCTATGAAACCGATGGCGCGGACGCAAGTCTTTCTTGAGACAGAGGTGCTGGAGGGGTTGAAGCGGCTTGCGCAGGAAGAGCAAACATCCATGGGGGAGCTCATCCGGCGCGGGGCTCGCCTGGTGCTGCGGGAGTCCGGTGGGTTCACCGCCTGGGGCGCGGCGGATCCGCTCTGGGAGCTGGTGGGCCTGGCGCAGGGCGGCCCGCTGGAGGATGCATCGAACAAGGTGGATGATTACCTTTACGGACCGCGCGAAACTCCCCGGTTGAGGCGCGTTGCCGAGCAGCGAGCGCCCTACCAGGCCGGGGGTGAAGCACCATAGCTATGCTGCCGCCGAGCCGGCACAGCGTGTTCGTGGACACGTCCGGCTGGTTTGCACTGGTCGTGCAGCGAGACGTGAATCATGTTCGGGCCGTGGGCATCTTCAACGCGCTGGCGGCGTCGCGCCGGCGGCTTGTCGTGACCAATTACATCGTGGCCGAGAGCTATACGCTGCTTCGGGTTCGGCGCGGTGTCGAGGCTGCGCTGGGCTTTCTACGGCGCATCCGGGCAACCGCCACCGTCACCACGGTTCGCGTGGAAGTGGCCTGGGAACAGGCAGCCGAAGAGCTGCTCCACAGGTACCACGACCGGGAGCTGAGCTACACGGACGCGACCTCCTTCACCGCCATGCGCGAGCTTGGCCTGCAAGACGTGCTTACCTTCGACACGGATTTCAGCATAGCTGGATTTCAGCCACTGTAGGCCGCGGCTCCGGCGCTTCTCCTGTTCTCCCTCGCCTGTCTCCCCGCGGGCGGATGGAAGAGCAACAGTGTGCGTGTCAGGACCGGTCGTGGTTGGGAGGCCTCGTCGATCAGGCGAGCGTGTCCGGCCTGTGAAGGGTGGGGCCAGGCTCCCCAGCCTCGGTAGAATGAACTCTGCGATGGCCGTCAAGATGAGGGCCGGTGGCTTGCGGAAGGCGAAGTTCACCAGCCAAGAGCTGGACTGCATTCAGGCAGCCACCGGCAAGAGCTTCGAGCTGGTTCGGGGGGAGCTGTACGAGGTTATGCCACCGAATCCGAAGCACGGCCGCATCGCCGCGCGCATTTCCCGGCTCGTTGACTCGTGGGCTGAGGAAACCAGTTCTGGCGAGGTCTACGTCGAAGCGGGTTGGACACTGGAGCGTAGCCCGGACACGGTCCGCGGCCCGGATGTCTCCTTTACGCGCCAAGGCCGGCTCTCGGACGAGCAGGCAAGCCGTGGGTTTCCCGACATGGCTCCCGACCTGGCGGTTGAGGTGCGGTCGCCCAACGAAACCTGGCGCGAGCTCGACGAGAAGGCGCGGGAGTACTTCGCTGCCGGCTGCCGGCTGGTCTGGTTGGTGGAGATGGACCAGTTCCTCGAAATCCTCTGGCCAAACGGGAACCGCCAAAAGCTCGGACTCGATGACGCGGTTGAAGTTGACGACGTGCTGCCCGGCTTTCGCTGCAACGTGCGGGACTTCTTCCCGAACCTGCGCTCGCAAGCTCATTTGCCCGCCTCCTGACGAGCCATGGCGCTTTGTTGCCAGCCGGCGTTCGAGCTGGTCAACGGCCTCGTGAGCCATCCGTGCATCGCTCGCGACGCCACCCTGCCAGGCCAGCACCAGGGCGAGGAACTGGCCTGCATCTGCGCGGATGGCATACTGTGGCCATCCGGTGGTCGTGAAGGCGCGGCTGACTATGACACAAAAAGCATGCCCCACACCCGGCCCTCCCCGTTGCTTGCCGGGCTTTGACAGGCAGCCTAAGATGTGCCGGATATGAAGTTGAAGGCGAGGCGGCGCACCGTCATCGGCGCCGTGCTGGTGGTGCTGGCGAACGTGATTGGGCTGCTGCTTCTGCACGTGGCCGGCCTGGCCAGCCCGCAAAACTTCGTGAATGACCTGATCATGCTCAGCAGCAGCCAGCAGCCTGATCCGCGCGTGGTGATCGTGGCGATCGATGACAAGAGCGTGCAGGCCTATGGGCCCCTTCTGAGCTGGGATCGGGCGCACTACGCGGACCTGATCCGCAACCTCAGGGATGCCGGGGCGCGCGTAGCGGCGTTTGACGTTGCCTTTGTCGATCCCACGAGTTCAGACCCCGCCGTCGCCGCGGCCATTCGCTACGCGGAGAGCACGCGGGGTGGCTCGTCGATGACGGTGGCTATGGCCGTGGAGGGCAACGGCCACCAGGCGCGTGTTGCCGGCCGCGGGCTCAAGTACGACGCGTTTGTACCAATCACGCCCGGCATTTTGGCGGGCGGCCCGGTGCAGGCCAACGTGACCGTGGATCCGGATGGCGCGTTCGTGCGGCACCTGCCGCTGGTAGCCTACACGGCCCAGCAGCAGCGCTTCCTGCTGCCCTTCGTCGCCGTGAACGCCTACCTGCGGCTGCCGCCACTGGCTCAGCAGGCCCGCCTGGGAACCAATGTAGTGCACGCGGTGCAGCGCGACATCCCGACAGATCCGTATTACCGCATGCTGATCGACTTCGTGGGGCGCCCCTCTTCCTTCCGTACGGTGAGCCTGAGCGACGTGGCGGACAAGAAGATCGACCTGGCATTCTTGAAGGACAAGCTCGTCTTTGTGGGGCAAACGGGCTTGACTGGCGGCGCGGATAACTACCCCGTGCCGACATCTCCCAACGGCCGGATGGATGGGGTGGAGATCTGGGCCAACGGCGCTCAGAATATGCTTGATGGCAAGTTCGTCGAGCTGCAGGGGAGCATCAGCAC
>JBOGTU010000247.1:0-11300 GCA_050695655.1 Chloroflexota bacterium
TTCACGCTCCGCCAGGTAAGCACAGCGCCAATCTATTTGTAGATCAACAAGCACTGCTGCTGCGCATCTGTTCGAGCCAGGTGTCGGCAGACAAATAGTCAGGAACCGAAAACAAAGATAGGGACCGATTCGGGTAGCGTTCACTCACAGATTCTGGACTCCCCGAACGACATTCGCCATCTTCAATCCGTCGCGCCGATGCGGGTTCCATTAACTGCTTCACCGGCTGCCAAGCAATCGATGGTCTGGCGAAAGTTCGACGATGGTCCCGTCAATTGTTCGACTAGCTGTGTGTCAGAAATTCGACTGTCTGCACGTCAGAAATTCGAATAGACTGCTATCCTGGGGAACATGCCGTATGTAGAAAGGCTCGCCGAACCACTGCTTGCCGAATACTTCGCCCAGTTGCCAGCGCTCATGCTGACTGGTCCGAGGGCCTCTGGCAAAACAACCACAGCGAAGCGGCACGCTAAAACAATCGTCCATCTTGACGACCCGCTTGTGGCTCCAGCATACGCGGCCTCTCCGGATGCGATCATCAAGACCCTTCAAGAGCCAATTCTGCTCGATGAATGGCAGGCTGTCCCAGAAGTCCTCGGAGCCGTGAAACGTGCAGTGGATGCAGACCCCCGCCCGGGTCGATTCATCCTCACCGGCAGTGTCAGGGCCGACCTGGAGAGTGCGACTTGGCCAGGAACGGGCCGAATCATCCGCATCCCCATCTATGGCTTGACCGAACGGGAGATCCAGCGGAAATGTGCCACCACGGGGTTCCTTGACAAAGCACTGTCAGGATCTTTTGAGGCGTTCGCTTTGCCGTCAGCCATCCCCGATCTTCCGGGGTATCTCGATCTCGCACTCCGGGGCACTTTCCCTGAGCCGGCGCTGAACCTCACAGGTCGCGCTCGATCGGCCTGGCTCAGCGGCTATATCGACCAATTGCTGACGCGTGATGCTCAACACCTCCGTGATGTGCGCGACCCGACGAAACTCAGACGCTATTTCGAGGCCACGGCCATTAAGACCGCGGACAGACCAGGCGAACAGACACTACGTGAAGCGGCCGGCGGCATCGCTTTCGAAACTGCGCGAGCATTCGACAATCTCCTCTGCAACCTATTCATTCTCGAACTCGTACCTGCCTGGGTATCCAACCGGTTGAAGCAGCTTACGACGACGCACAAACGCTACCTTGTTGATGCTGCCCTGGCCGCCTCGGTGCTCCGGCTGACCAAGGCAGGACTCATTCAGGATGCCGACATGTTTGGTCGAATCATGGATACTTTCGTTCTTTCACAAATCGCGCCCGAGGTTGCTCTCCATGCACTTGAGCCACGAATTTTTCACCTGCGGGACAACCATCAACATGAAGTGGACATTCTGATCGAACTCCCGCAGGGCGTCATTGGAATTGAAGTGAAGGCAGGAGAAAAGATCGACCGGCACGAAGCTCGGCATCTCGAATGGCTTCGCGCCCATTTGGGTGATCGTTTCCTCGCGGGCATTTTGTTACACAGTGGCCCTCATGGCTTCCAACTTGGCGAACGTGTGTTTGCCCTCCCCATCTGCGCCTTGTGGGGATAGGCCCTATCACTTGGCCGTGGTCCTTCCACGAAGGATTCGCCGCATTACGGCACCCTCCTTCCCCACCTGCGAAACCCCACATCTATCGGCTCATCGGAGAACTCGACGCGGGGCCCCTTGGGTCAGTCGCGGGAGCCATGGATGGCCCGGACTTGTCAATTCCAGCGCCCTTCGCAACCACTGGCGTTGTGCCTGGGAGAGCAGCGGGACGAGCACCGCGAAATCCACCTCGTCCTTCGGGTGCGGCTCGGGTCGGGCCTTGTAGAGGAGCTGGACTTCGGGCACCAGACACGGGAAGCCATCCGAGGTCTTCCAGCCGAGCGCACCCAGCGGAAGGTGAACGCGCTGGTCGCGGCGGAAGCGCCAATGGGCATCATTGTGATCCTCGAGCATCAGCTGGAAGGCCCAGGGATCGGAGGGCGAACGACGGCACCAGATGTCGTGGATCGGGAGCTCCAGCGCCTCGCCTCGCTTCCAGAGTCGGAGCGTTCCCGGAGGATCGGCGGCGCGAAGATCCCATCCGACGAGCGCTTCCTGAACGGCAAGCTGATCCCCGCGCAAGATGGCGACGTCAGTATCGCTGTGGGCGCGAGTTTGGTGGCCGATGAACAGGTCCAGTGCCCATCCCCCGGCGATCCACCAGCGAGCAGGCACGGCTGCCAGGACCACCGCGACGGTGATCGGTAGAAGAGGTTCCCAAGGCTCGAGATCGCTCACCAGCCCATCGTAGGGTGCGGCCGATGGATGCCGCCTTCTATGCAATCGGGTGTGAAAGGCCCGGCGATGGTCTGGCAGGCTGGCTGAGCCCGGCGGAGAAGGTACGTGAGCGTCCATTTGCTGTACGAAGTCCATTCCCAAAATTGCCATCGAAAACGGAAGCACCGGTCATGGAAGCGCCTGATTCTAGAAAACGCAATTCAGCTACCTCACCGCATGCTTGTCGGACTCGCGCACGCCCCTGGGTTTCCGTCATTTGGGCCTCAGCGGCAGACCAAGGATCAGCCGCCGGTCAGCGGCACCGGGTGCACCGGGATCAGCAGCGGCTGCCTGCACTGCGCGGGGGGCTGGCCGTGGGACTGTTCGACCCACTCCAGTTGGACATTCCACAATTGCGGGTGGACACCAGCGACGGCTACTCGCCTGGTCTGGAGGGGATCGTCGCTTTGGTCCGTAGCTTGCCGTCCGTGTCGCCGCAAACGGCTGGCGAGGCGGGTGCTGATCCGCGCGGCTAACCGCATACTTGTCTTGCATGGCAGCGCGAACGTTCACCCACAGCAGCGCCTATCTGGAACGCCGGACACTCGCGAAGGATCATCCCCTGTTGGCGCGCTTCCTTCAGCCCGGCATGAGTGTGCTGGATGCGGGCTGCGGCACCGGAACCATGACCGTTGGCATGGCCGAGACGGTGGGACCGCACGGGTTCGTCCTGGGGACGGACATCAACGCCGGTTTCCTGGAGAAGGCGCGAGCCACGTTCAGGCACCAGGGCAACCTGCGCTTCGAGCAGCGCGACCTCACCGACCTCGGGGACATCGGGCCATTTGACATCGCAACGGCTGCTCGGACGATTCAATGGATCGCTCGGCCCGACACGTGCGTCCGCGAGTTCGCGCGAGTCACCGCGCCCGGCGGGGTGGTGCTCGTGGTGGACTACAACCACGCGAAGGTTCGCTGGGAGCCCGAACCGCCCCCGTCCATGCGCACCTTTCACGCGGCCTGGCTCACCTGGCGCGCCGGCAACGGGCTGGACAACCAGATTGCAGATCACCTGGCCGATTTGTTCCGCGCCGCGCGCCTGACCGATGTCACGGTCCATCCGCACCAGGAGCCAGTCCACCGCGAGGATCCCGGCTTCGTAGAGACCGTGCGGGTGTGGGCCAGCATGGCGCGGCTGCACGGGCCCGAAATGGTGCAGAAGGGCCTCATCTCCGAGGCCGAGTGCGCGCGAGCAGCCGACGAGTGCGACGCCTGGGTGCGCGAGGAATGTCAATTCCAGCAGATGTACTTACTTGGAGTGACCGGGCGCAAAGTCTAACCCCGAGGTCCTCGCGCTCGGGCGAATCCGCCTTGATGTCCGCTAATCGTGCTGCCAGACGGCGCACCAGTGCAACCCGTGAAGGGTGCGCTCATTTCCCCTTCACGCGCGCATAATCGAGCGGTGGAATCACAGCCCCTCCCAACTGCAGACGCTAACGACAGTGACCGCGTAGCGCGTCAATACGATGCGATAGCAGATGGATATTCAGCCGACAACGCGGGAAGCGCCTTCAACGCCTTCTATGAACGGCCCGCGACCATTTCTTTGCTGGGCCAGGTGCACGGCCAATCCGTCCTGGAGGTCGGATGCGGCTCGGGGCCCTTGACCAAATGGCTGGTCAATCAGGGAGCCGACGTGACCGCGTTCGATGTCAGCCCAGCCATGGTGCGTCTGGCACAGGCGCACGTGGGCAGCCGCGCACACATCTTCGTCGCCGATCTCGTCGCTCCGCTGACCTTTGCCCAGAGCCACACCGCGATCTGATCGTGGCGTCACTCGTCCTTCACTATGTGCGGGACTGGGAACCGATCTTGGCCGAGTTCCGGCGTGTTCTGAAGCCCACTGGGAGGGTGGTGTTTTCCACCCACCATCCGAAGATGGATGCTCGCGTCCACAGCCCAAGGGGCTACTTCGCAATCAAGCAGGTGACCGAGCGTTGGCAGCGGGGTGGGGAAGACTTCGAGGTGACGTTTTGGCGGCGACCACTCACGGCCATGGCGGAGGCCATCACCGCGGCTTCGTGATCGTCAAATTGCTGGAGCCGCAACCGGTCGCGGAACTCGCCGAACGAGACCCACGAGCGTTCCGCCTCCTCAGCACGCAGCCGCGATTCTTGTTTTTCGAGCTCCGGCCCACCATCACGTCGTAACTCCATCACCTGCTGGGCGAAGATTGCAGTCCGCAAAGGTGTTCGTTGGGTAGCAGAGCCACGAGAAGCTGCGGTCAGATAGTGGCCTGGCGGCTCATCTGTTGGGAATTACCGAGGAACGTCTCGCGGGACACGATCCTTGCCGCGCGCATTTCTGCGACGTGCTGGCGCAGCAACTGCACGATCTCCGGCCCACTGAGGTCGTCCACGACGATGGTCATCGCCATCGTGCCGGCAGCATCAGCTGGCGGGCTGGATGGACCTGCCTTCGGCGGCGGACTGCTCGATGGCGGCGATGAGCTTATGGCGCTTCACGGCGTGGGCGAAGTCCGGGCTGTAAGGGCTGCCGCTGGCCAGGGCCTGAGCCAGGCGCGCGTACTCCTGCGCAACGTTGCGCGGAGGGCCGGCGGGCGCCGCGGGCGCCAGCACGAAGCGCTCCGGCGTTTCCAGCGGCGCCATGGGTTCCTTGCCGCGCGCCGCGGAGAGGCGGTTGGGGCCAATGTTCAGCGTGCCGCCGGCAATGCTGAGCGTCCCCTCACGGCCGTAGATCTCGAAGTGGTTGCCGCTGGGCGCAGCCGGCACCGTGGCGGTGAGGAAGCTCACCTCGGCGCCGCCCTCCAGCCGGCCGGAGACACTCACCCAGTCTGGCGAATCCACCTTGTAGGCCTCGCCCGTCTCCGGGTTGTGCCACTCGGTGATCTTGGTGGCCAGGCGGGCGGTGAGCTCGGCAAATTCTCCCACTACGAAGCACAGCGCATCGATGGCGTGGCCGGCGGCGATGGTGAGGGTGTTGGCGCCGTTGCGCTTGTCCCCCTGCCAGATGCGCCCAGGCCCGCGCTGCGTGACCGCCTGCCCCACGGAGCTGAAGTCCACTGAAAGCACGTCGCCGATGTAGCCCTGCTGCACCAGCTCACGCGCGTACATCAGGGTGGGGTCGCTGCGGGCCTGCAGCCCCACCATGGTCTTGAGTGATTTCTCCGCGGCCAGGTTGGCCATGCGCTCGGCCTGCTCCACCGTAGCAGCCAGCGGCCACTCACAGAACACGTTCTTGCCGGCCTGCAGCGCCTTCATCACCAGGTCGTAGTGGCCGGGCACGCGCACCACCACGGAAATCATGTCGATGTCCGGCCGCGCCAGCATGCTGTCGAAATCGTGGAAGTGCAGCTCCGCGCCAAACGCATCGGCCGAGGCGGCGGCCGTATCCTCGTGCGCGGTGCACACCGCGCGCAGCTCGTACCCAGGCGCCGCCTTCAGCGCCGGCACGTGCGCATTGGCGCCCCAGCCGCTGCCGCCCACCGTGACCGTGGCTCCCACCGTGCCCACTCGAACCGTGTTCGCCATCTGCCAGCCTCCTTGTGCTTTCCCGCACCAGTGTACGTGAGAAATGGGAATTGAGAGTTGAGAAGTGAGGGTGAACCCCGGTCTCCCAGTTCCTCGTTCTCACCTCCCAATTCTCATTTCTCATCACGTTCTGGTGCGGGCCGGCCTATCGTGCCAGCATGGCAATCGTGGTGCTGCACAACGGGCACCTGAACGTGGATCGCAACCCGGACGCCGGGCTGCACGGCGAAACGGGTGCGCAGGGCGAGCTGGAGTGGATTGTGCGCCTGCAGGATGCCCTGCAGGCGCGGCTGGAAGCGGCCGGCCACGCCGTGAAGCGCACCGATGGCTCCGGCCCGCGGCAGGACTTCGGTGGCGACCTGTTCATCGCCAACCACTATGACGGCGGCGCGCCGAAAAGCTCGCACTGCATGGCCGCGCACGCGCTCAACGACACCACGCCAGCCGAGAGTGAGCGCCTGCTGCGCTGCTTTCTGGCCCGCTACCCGGGCGCCGTGGGCATTCCCGCGCACCAGGAGCTGGTGAGCGCCAACATGACCCGATACTACGGCTTTGCCTACGAGGCCCAGCCGGACCTGATCGTGGAGCACGGCAACAACTCCAATGCGCACGACCACGCCATCCTGCACGGCCAGCTCGAGCTGGTGGTGCAGGCCACCTTCGACGTGATTCAGGACTACTTTGGTCCGCACCAGTTCGGCACGAATTCCGATGGAGGAGCCAGCATGCCCAAAGCAAACACCAACGGCGCAGCCGCGAAGCCCCTGTACCACTACCTGCTGTGGGCGGACAGCTTCCAGTTCCGGCTGCCGCAGGCGCAGGCCTATCTCGATCGCTTCAAGGCCAGCAACGGCTGGAGCGTGGACGATGCCGCGCAGGCCCAGCACGTGACCATCGTGGGGCCGGGCCACCTGCTGGTGGACGTGGAGCAGCGCCTCAAGGCAGCTGGCGCATCGCTGGAGCGCATCGCGGGCGACGATACCGCCGCGCCCTTCGCCGAGCTGCTGGCGCGGGATGCCCGCTTTGTTTCCCTCGGCTGAGCTGAAGGCACGCCGCGACAAATGGAGCAGTTGCTGCTCAAGGGCACCGTACGCGCCTTCGACGCCGGCAGTTGGACGGCCACCGTGCAGATGGATGGCTCGCTGTTCGTGTACCTGTCGGGCATTCCGGTGAGCCGCGGCCTCAGCGCGGCCGAGGTGGTGGCCGGCGCAACGGCCGCCGTGGCCGTATTCGATGCCAGCAACTCCACCGATGCCCTGGTCGTGGGCGTTTGGTAAGGGCGGCGCACGGCCTGGCGGCACGAGATCTGGAAGGAGGAACGGCAAATGGACACGCTGATGAACGGCATGGATCTCTTTCTGCGAATGATGGGTGTGCTGGTGCTGCCGCTCTTCTTCTGGTGGTTCAACTTGAAGTTCGAGGCCAACCACCAGCGGCTGAAGCAGGTGGTAGACGAGGCCAGCGCCATCACCCTCACCGAAGCAGGGCGGCTGATCCGGCGGCACAACGCGGACCTGGTGCGGCTGAAGCAGCTGGTGGACCGACTGAGCACCCAGGTGGACCTGTTGTTCGCCAAGGTGGAGCGGCTGGAGGCCGAGCTGCACGTGCGTTCCGCCGTGGAAGGCGCGGCGCTGGAGCTGGCTCGTGGCACGCAGTCTCCCAGCCGCGAGTGGTGAGCGCGCCATGCCGCTGACAGCTCGCGGCGCGCAGCACGTGCTGGCCGTGCGGGCGCGGGCCATGGCCGGGCGAGCCAAAACCGTGGTGCTGGTGTCGCAGCTCTCCACACCCAGCGGCATGGCCGACCCGGCGGCGCCGGCCATTGCCGATGGCGGCGCCGGTGGCACCTTCCCTGGCGGCAGCCTGTACGCGGTGTGCGTGGGCAAGAGCGCCAGCGCCCAAACTCGCGCCGGCTCCGAGGCTGGCCCGGTGGTCATTGCCGCCAATCACCTGGTGCAGATCAGCCCGCCGGTGGTGGTGGGCGCCAGCGCCTTTGATGTGTACGTGGGTACGGCGGCGGGCGCGGAGGTGCTGGTGGGCAGCTGCGCCGCGGGCGTGCCGGTCACCCTCTCCGCGCCGCTTCCCGCTGGCAGCGCGCCGCCATCCAACTCCTACACCGCGCTCCTGGGCATCTTCCGGCACGAGCGCGGCATCAACCCGGCGGACCTGGATGAAACGGGTGCCGTGGGCGACCGGCGGCTCATGGAAGTCATCCTGGAGCTGCCCATCGACACGCCGCTGGAAGGCGTGACGATGGTTGCGGATACAGCCACCCCCACGCCCGACGCCGTGGCCGCGGCGGAGAAGTTCAGCTTCATCGACCTGGTGACCGCTGGGATCGTGCCCGGCGGCGACCGCTGGCTGGGCATCATGCGGCGGCTGCGCTGATGGCGCCACCCTTCGTTGGCACGGTGGCGCAGGTGATCCTGGACGCCTACCCCTTCTGGGTGCTGCCAGGCAGCTACCAGGTGTTGCGTCCTCGGCTGCGCAAGGCCATGCCGCGCGCGGACCTGGGCGAAAGCTATGTGGACTTTGGGCCAGGCAAGCGCCAGTGGAAGTTCGTGGTGCTGGCCCTGAACGACCTCAGCAACTACGACGGTACGCCCACTGGCTTCACCGGCCAGGAGTATCACGACGTACTGCAGTCGTCGTACCAGAAACTGAACACCCTGCTGACCTTCGTCGATCCGGCCAACAGCACGTGGCAGGTGCGCTTCGAGCACTTCGCCGCCACCGTGCCGGACCTGCGCAGCCAGCTCACTGGCGTGGGATACCACGTGGACGTGGAGCTGGTGGAAGGCTGAAGCTCATGGTGACGATTTCGGCGTGGTGGGGTGGGGTGAGGGCACCAGTCGAAGGGCGCGGCAACCGATGGTGAGGCAGCCGGGCCCGCGGCTGGCGCGGCCCCATCTGCCTCGGGGCGTGACGCCGCGAGCCGCTGCCGCGGGCGCGGCGGGGCTGGGTTCGCGCGGGCCGCGAGCGTTCATCCACGCACGGCACCTGGCCCGCCTGCGGGTGCTGGCCGAACTGAAGGTGTATCACCGCGCGCGGCGAGCCTGGCTGGCGGCCATCCACCGGCGGGAACGCGCACTGGGGCGGTTGCAGCGCCTGCAAGCCGAGCTGGCGCGGCGCCAGGCCCGCCTGTCGCGCGAGCCTGCCCACTCCGGACACGCCGCTCCGCGGTTGCGGGCGCCGCGCTTCATCTTCGAGCTGGATGGGGAATGGGAGGCGCAAACAGGCCGGCGCCGGCCGGTGGCGCTGGCGCGGCAGCACGCAAACGCCCCGCGCCACCCGCGGATCAGCCGCCCATGAGGTTGCTCAGCAGCACTCTCCTGGCGGCGGTGGCCTCGCCGGGCCGGCAGCCCGCGATTGGCGTGGCACTGGCAGATGCCGCCGAGCACTACGCGCTCCTGCGGGACGACCATGCCGCCAGCCCGGATGCGCCCTCGGCCACCGTAGTGGCCGCCGATGGCTCGCTCATCCGCGCCTACGTCTCCCTCTCCGGCGGCTCCGGCACGTCCTCGCTGTACGCGCAGCGCATCACAGACGTAACCCAGCCGGGGCAGTGGACCGCGTGGACACTGCTGGAGAGCGGCAACGTGTTTGGCGCCTGTCCGCCAGCGCTGAGTGTGAACGCTGGCGGCGTGCTGCGGCTGTTCTTCGCGGATGGTCCCTCCAGCGGAACCACCGTCCGCGTGCGCCAGTCCACGGACAACGGCGCCACCTGGGCTGCCGCGGGCAGCCTATTCAGCGGCGGCGCCACCACCGGCGGGCTGGCCAGCGCCGGCAATGATGACCTCTTCGCCGCGCTGGAGCCCTCGCTGGGCAACTGGAGCGTAAGCTTCTGCCACCTCAGCGGCGGGGCGTGGAGCGCGCCAGTGGCCTGGAGTGCCGGCAGCTTCTCCCTTATGAGCGGGCTGGCGGCGCTCTGGGATGGCGGCCGCTTCGACCTGGCCGTGAGCGTATGGGCCACCAGCGGCCTCTCGATCCACGCCTGGCAGTTCGATGGCACAAGCTGGACCTCCGGCGCAGCCATTGTGCCGCTGGATGCAGGCAACAGCGGCCTCCAGCTGCGCTTCCCGACCCTGGCGCGCTTCGGCGGCCTGTACCGCCTGGCCTACGTTGAGCACGATGACGGCTCGGTGGACTCGAACCCCTACGACCGTGCGCGGCTGACGGCCAGCGCCGACTTCATCCACTGGAGCGACGACCGGCCACCGGTGAGCGGGCAGGCAGTGCAGAACTCGCCTGCCTGGGTGCAGGCCGGCGGCAACTGGTACGTGCTGAACTGCGCCTACGTGTTTGGCTGCACACCCTGGAGCGCCGGCGACGCGACTCGAAACAGCGATGTCTCCGGGCAGGTGCTGTCGTACGAGCGCCAGGAGCGGCCGCTGGCCGCCAACCAGGTGCAGCTGGTGCTCTCCAACCAGGGCGGGCAGGACAATCCCGGGCTACCCGCCCTGGTGCGCGGCGCCCGCGTGACGCTGCGGGAGGGTTACGTGACCACGGCCGGGCGCGAGCTGGTGACCGTGGGGCAGTACTACCTGGAGCACTGGTTCTACCAGCGTGGCGGCGGTGAGAACGAGCTGGTGATCGCCGCGCTGGATGCGAGCTGCCGGCTGGATCGCGAAGCCAGCCGGCAGTGGGTGCACATCAATCAAACGGTCGGCTGGCTGATGCAGGACATCGCCGCTAAGGCCGGCCTGCTGGCCGTGTCGCTGCCCACTACGGCGCAGTTCAGCCAGGTGGTGGGCGCCTTCACCGTGGCCGCGGGCGAAACGTGGCGGCTGGCGCTCCACCGCTTGATCGCGCTGTATGGCGCTGAGTATTCCGTGGATGCCACGGAACAGCTGGTGGTGCGCGAGCTGAGCCCGTCCGATCCGCCGGCCTGGAGCGTTGGCCCGGAAATCTTAGGTGCGCAGTGGGGTACCGCTGGCGTCGCCGCCAATCACGTGCAGGTGTTCGGCAAGAGCGCCCTGGGCGAGGCCTGGGACTTCGGCGCGGCGGAGCAAAGCGGGTTCGAGCGCTGCCTGCACGTGCTGGACCGCCAGCTCACCACCGCCGCACAGTGCCAGCTGCGCGCCACGCTGGAGCTGCAAGCCGAGCAGCGCAAGGCCAGTGGTGGTGTGCTGGACGTGCCGCTGCACCCCGGCGTGGAGCTGTTCGACGTGCTTGTCGCCACGGACGCCGCCGCCGGCCTGGCCAGCCAGCCCTACCGGGTGCAGGGCGTGCGCAGCGTGCTGAATGTGTCGCGGGCCGATTATGACCTGCGTCTGGAGCTGAGCGGCGTGTGAATCTCCAGCCGTCCCAACGTGGCCTCGCGCAGCCACGCGCCTGCCCTCCGGACTAGGAATGATGCCGGCTTGCTGCTGCAAGCACGCCGAATGGCTGATACGACACTCAGTCCAATGGACGATATTCCACATCTTGACACTCCATTTATAGTCTGTCTATAATTGGACTATCCAAAGA